>JBCBFY010000067.1:0-26944 GCA_038527325.1 Cyanobacteria bacterium J06614_10 | reverse complement strand
CCAAGGTCTGAGGGGCTTAGAACCAAAATTTAGGGAAGGCGGCACCCAGATTCGAACTGGGGATAAAGGATTTGCAATCCTCTGCCTTACCACTTGGCCATGCCGCCGATGAAGCACCAATATATCAAACTTTCGAGACATCTTGGTATAGCAGATGCTCAGTGCATTCGAACATCTATAATGCGAGCTGCTGTATGCGCCACTATCTACAACCTTCAGAAATATCTCAACCAGCAAACGGACGAGGTGTTTCTTCGCCTGCTCAGCTCAAAAGGGTTTGAATCATTCCGTTGGCCTGGCTGGCGTAGCCGCCACCAAACAAATTGAAGTGGTTGAGAATGTGATAGAGGTTGTACAGCACTTTGCGCTGACGGTAGCCTGCATCAATGGGTGAAACTGAGTCGTAAGCTTGGTAAAACGGGGCCGGAAAGCTACCAAACAGCTCAGTCATAGCCAGGTCGGCTTCTGGGTCTCCGTAGTAGGTCGCCGGGTCGAGGATAACGGGCTCCCCAGAGGATGTGATAGCCGCATTCCCAGACCACAAATCGCCATGGAGCAAAGAAGGCGTGGGTCGATGGCCTGTCAGCAACCGAGGAATCGCGTTCATCAGTTCGTCGCGCCTGGCAAAGTAGCCGCCCCGGTCGTGGGCCAGTTCAAACTGAGGGCCGAGACGGCGATCGCGCCAAAATTCGACCCAGTCTGTACACCATTTATTTTGCTGTGGCGTGGCGCCAATCGTATTGTCTCGGTGCCAGCCATAGCCCTGCTCACTAGTGACCTGGTGCATCGCCGCGAGCTGCTGGCCCATCTGCTGCCAAGCCGCCGTCGCCCGGCTACCCCCCAGGTCTATCCACTCCATGACAATGTAAGCCGCTTGACTACTTAGACCACAGCACACTGGCTGCGGCACCCGAATCGTCTGGCTGGCGTACATCTCCTGTAGGCCATCGCGCTCCGCTTCGAACATGGCTAGCTGGTCAGCGCGATTCACCTTCACAAAAAAGTGACGCTGGCCATCGCTCACCCGTACGGACTGGTTAATGCATCCACCACCAATAGACTGCTGATGGTGGATGTGAAAAGCCTGACCGGTCTGCTGAGTGATGTGCTCAGCGATCGCACTCGCCAACTCAGTACTTAGCGGCTGTGCCATCTTTACGCAGCCTTTTCAGCATGTGCATTATCAGATGCACTATCAGTGCCCGGCTTCGAGATCACCACACCATAGGCGTCTAAGGGGAGGTAGCGTCTTACCGCAGCGCGTACAGCGTCTGCACTCACCTGACGAATGCAGGCCGGGTAGTCTAATGCGTGGGCGATGTTGCCCGTCATCGCTTGATAGTAGCCGTACAAACCGGCGCGATCGCTCGGTGTTTCACTACCAAATACGTATCGGTTCGCCACTTGGGTTTGCACTCGGGTCAGCTCGGCAGCCGTGACGGGTTCATCGTGCAAGCGCTGAATGTGTTCGACGATGGCAGCTTCCGCCGCTGCTAGCTTCTCAATGGGCATGCGCGCCGAGATGTAAAACACGCCCTGATTACCAAAAGCCATATTGCTTGCTGAAATGCTATTGACCAGCTGACGGCGCTCTAGCAGATCGTCGGTGAGGCGGGAGGTACGCCCCCGGCTCAAAATAGAGGCCACCACATCGAGCGGATAGGTCTTAGCTAGCTCTCGCATCCCTGGCACCCGCCAACCCATTACCAACCGCGCCTGCTGCAGCGCGCCATCGACATATTCACTGCGGGCGATCGCTGGAAAAGGCTGCTCCGGCTGAGACGACGGCGCTTTCTGTACTAGCTCTGGATTAGAGTGCTGGCGGTTGCTGCGGGTGATTGCCTGGTCAAAGCTTTCTTCCACAATGCGAATCAGCTCATCTACGGGCAAGTTACCCACGGCAACCGCCGTCATATTTTGCGGCTGATACCACGTATGGTGAAACGCTCTCATTTGCTCAGCGGTCAGCGCTTCTACCACACCGGTTGGCCCGAGCACAGGACGCCGGTACGGCAGCGTCTCAAAACTCATTTCCATAGAGCGATAAAACGTCCGCCGCTGGGGGCTGTCTTCCGCCCGGCGAATCTCCTCTAAGATGATGGGCCGCTCACGGTCGAAGTGGTCATTCTGTAGGCTGGGGTTCATCACCAGCTCTACTTGTAGCGGTGCCAAGGTAGAAAAGTCTTGGGGCGCGGTGGTGATGTAGTAATGGGTATAGTCCTGACTGGTCGCTGCATTGGTCACTGCGCCGCGCTCTTCGATCAGCCGCTCGAACTCGCCACAGTCGATTTGAGGAGTGCCCTTGAAAATCATGTGTTCAAGGAAGTGAGCCATGCCGTTGATGTCGTCGTGCTCAACCTTGGAGCCGATATTTAGCCAGATGCTAAGATTGACCGCATCTATGGGCATGTGCTCTGCAATGATAGTGAGCCCATTGGGCAAGCGGCGAATTGTCGGAGAAATGGAATGAGCCGATTGAGACTCGTCTGAATCAGCCCGACTCGATGTTGCAGAAGAAGCCATAAAGCTTAATTTTTTCCTTTTATTGTAGTAGAGAGGGTAAGCAGCGATACCGAGGAATCGTAAGGGCTGTTAAAGCTGCCAGCTGACGCGTTATTGTCTTGGGCATCCAGGCGTTGGCCATCTGTCTGCAAGATAGCTGATTTGTGTCAAGTTGTGCACTGGGTATAATCCAACACCCTGGGTTAACAAGCGCTCGAAATAAGGTTATATAAGCTTGATGATGTAACGGTTAGGAACGATTCAGCCATGGGAACTTGGATCAAAGAAACAGACACCGCGTTTTATCTGATGGAGGGCGGTCACTACCTTTCCAAAATCTCCAAATATCCTTCTAAGCGAAATCCCACTGAAAAAGTCGTTAACATCGCTGGCATGAAAGCCTGGTTTACCCGGCCAGATGCTCCTCGCGGCATGACGGTATCACGCGGCGGACCAGAGCCCAGACCCAAAACGGCGGCAGGTACATCCAGCGGCGGCGCCGCTACCACGCCCCCTTCGAACAGCTCAGCTGGGGCATCCCTCGGACCCAAGCGCACAAACAAAAACGGTCTACTGTTGATCAAGTCCTTTGAAGGGCTCAGGCTCAATGCCTACCGCGACGCCGTTGGCATCTGGACGATTGGCTATGGCACAACGCGAGCAGTGCGCCCTGGGATGACCATCTCTGAAGATGAGGCCGTCAGTTTTTTGCAGCAGGACCTCGCTCGATTCGAGAAGAGCATCAACGAAGCGGTGAGGATACCCATTAACGACAATCAGTTTTCTGCGCTGTCCTCGTTTACCTACAACGTTGGCCCCGGGGCTTTTCGTAGCTCCACGCTACTGCGTCTGCTCAACCAAGGAGACATCCGAGGCGCCGCCGATCAGTTTCCTCGATGGAACAAAGCGGGTGGCCGAGCGCTCGCTGGCCTGACCCGCCGCCGCAACGCTGAGCGACTGCTCTTTTTGGGTGAAGATTTTCATAGGTATCTATAGACAGGTATAGATATAGATAGCGATGGGCTAGGTAGGTATGGGCTCACCAAACAAGATTGAACAAGGCAAGATTGAACAAGGCGAGATTGAACAGGGCAGGCACGAAGGGTATCAGCGCAAGCAGCGCAAACCGCCAGGACGTAAACCGTCGCTCGTGCCCTACTGGTTTTTGGCACCTGCGCTGATTGTGCTGGTGCTAATGGTGTTTTGGCCCGCGCTGCAGGCCTTTCGCCTGAGCTTTATGGAATATGGCTACGATGTCAGGCAGCCGCCGGACTGGGTTGGCCTAGAAAATTTTCAGCGGCTCTTGAGGGACGACACTTTTTGGAAAACCCTGCAGAATACGGTGCTGTATCTGGTGTGTGTGGTGCCGATATTAGCGATCGCACCCCTCCTTCTCGCCATACTCGTCAACCAAAAGCTGAAAGGAATGCGCTGGTTTCGCGTTGCCTACTACACGCCTGTGGTGGTTTCTATGGTGGTGGCAGGCATCGCCTGGAAATGGCTCTACGCCGAAAATGGCCTGCTCAATCAGGTTTTTTCTAGCCTGACGGGCAAAGCAGTTGCCATTCCCTGGCTCACCAGCCCAAACTGGGTGCTCTTTAGCGTGATGGCCGTGACGGTATGGAAAGGACTGGGCTACTACATGGTGATTTATCTCGCGGGGCTCCAGGGGCTCCCGGCAGACCTCTACGAAGCCGCAGCCATCGACGGCTCTGATGGCTGGCGCAAGCATTGGGACATTACGCTACCGCTGATGAAGCCCTACATTTTTTTGGTGGCCGTGATTAGCGCGATCGCAGCCACCAAAGTCTTCGAAGAAGTCTTCATCATGACCCAAGGAGGTCCTCGCAACGCCTCGAAGACCGTTGTGTACTACGTTTACGAATCTGCCTTCAAAGACTTAGACATGAGCTACGCCTGCACCATTGGGCTTATGCTCTTCCTCATTATTTTGGGGCTGTCATTTGTGCGATTGGCTCTCTCCAACCCTGCTGAAGAAGGCACTCAGCTGTAGAGTTTGCGCCCGCAACACTTCCCTACAACACATACCCGCAGCACTTACCCGCAGCACTTATATTTTCTGAAGCGCCGCTATTTTCTGAAGCGCCGCGCAAAGCATCGCCCTACATCATTCGCATTAGGCCCTGCTGACCCACCAAAATCTCTCTCAAAAAGCTCACAATACCCACCCAAATAATGGGAGAAATATCCACGCCGCCAATCGGAGGGACTAGCTTGCGTACCGGCACGAGAAAGGGCTCTGTGGGCCAAGCGATCGCCGCCCAAGGCAGGGTATTTAGCTCAATTTCGGGATACCACGTGAGAATGATTCGAAACAGAAAGAGCAGCGTGTAAAGCCCTAGCACCACGCTCAAAATGAGGGTAACAAGGGCGCTGTCAATAGCTCCAGACATAGGTGCGTTTAGCCAAATTCTGTTACCAGCTTAATACATCGTTACGACTTTGTAAGGGGTTGCATAGTCGCTTGAGTAGGCTACCAGCCCCGTTTTGTGGGGACAGCTGCTGATAAGTCTCAGCTTTTCAAGACCGACAATTGCCGATATTATGAAGAGTAATGAAAAGATGTTTCCGCTGCCCCTTGCGCTCAAGCCAAGGCATGATCTTATGACGCCCTCTTTGACTAACTTTATGCTCAGCCTGCTGGCGGGTCTCCTCATCCTCGTCATACCTGCGACCATTGCACTCATTTTCATCAGTCAGCGCGACCAAATCAAGCGCGGCTAGAGCGGCGGTGAACCGGACAAAATAGATAGAAAATCAGTCTGGGAGGGTAAGTGTTTATCCTCCCAGTTTTTGTGTCGCTGCTAGAATGAAGTCTTAATGCCTGCTATCACGTGCTATGTATGGATAGCAGAATGCACATTAGCTCAATAGCTTAGCCAACTGTTTTTTATCGGTCCTGAACGAAAGTCCTAAAAAAGAACACAAAGGATAGATTAATCAGTGCTCACCCAGTGGGTAAGATGCTGACACATGCGGCTACAGCGGCTATATAAGAGGACTCGGTTGTGGGTATTGGTACTCCCGTTTCACTATTAATCGGCATGATCCTGATTCTCGGCTCGGTGGGGCTGTTTTTCTTGGATAAAATCAAGCCGACCTACGCAAGGGATTCCGACAAGGTCTACGCCGTGTTGATTCTCATCTCTGGTCTGTTTGCGCTAACGCATTGGGACATGGGACCGGGACAATCCTTTCAGCTCTTGCTGCTCTCAGGCATGCTGACCACCCTCTTTATTGAAAACGTTCGGCTGCGAGTGCCCAAAGAAGTACTGCCACCAGTAGACAATCGCCCGCCGCGCCCTCGCTACGACGAGCGGCCACCGGTGCGACGCGGCTACCGCGCTGAGCTAGACCGCGAACCCTACCGCAATCGCCCCCCGGCTGACTTACCGCCGCGCCGCGTCCCGCGAGTGCCCCCCGCCCAAGAAGCCGCTTGGACCAATGGCTATGGCGACAGTCGCCCTCAGCGCCAACCCTACGAAGAGTACCGTGAGCCCGTCGGTCGACTACAGCCCAGCAGGCAGCCCGGCCCAGCAGCCCCTCCCGACAATCGCTACTCTGACAACAGCCGATACGGCCAGCGTCCGCCGACTCCACGCCCGACTACCCCTTCAGAAGGCGGTCCTGAAAGACCTCTCGACAGAGGCCCTGAGCAAAGCAGAGACAGAAGGCCAGAAAGGGCTCCAGACAGACGTCCCCTCTCCAACTCGGATGCCCCACTGGACCCTACCGAGCAGACATCCCGTCCGCCATCGTCTGCAGAGCAGCCCAATCGGCAAGCAAGTGCTCGGGAGCGCTCTACTAACGCAGAGCGTGCGCTCAACGTACGCCCTTATAGTGAAGCCCCTAAGCTAGATGACGACTACCGCCGTCCTAGCAAGCCTGAACCGTCAGAATATTGAACCTGGAGCATTAACCTGAAGCACTAGTCTTTGAGTGCACAGCGGTTGTAAGCTGCGACATTTTTAGGTGTTGCAATACTTTTGGGTAGCTGTGGATCAGGGACGGGGGTTCCTGGCATCAGTGATAGTGGCAACACGCCTGCCCACACCTCCAGGGCGTAGTCGGCTTCAGCGTCGATAGGGGGACCGGTGCGAATTTTGGCGGAAGCTTCTGTGATCGGTAGGCTCAGCACGCAGGTCGCGGCGAGTTCTTCGGGGGTGGGCGATCGCACCGCATCCCATCTGCCTTTCATGACATGTTCAGTAAAGGCCTGCAGTGCGATCGCTTTCTCCTCCGGGTCGCTCACTATCTGCGCCTGACCGAACAAAACCACTGAGCGATAGTTCATAGAGTGGTGATAGGCAGAGCGAGCCAGCACCAGACCATCTATCAAGGTCACCGTGCAGCACACCTCAATGCCCGTCATCAAAGATTTCAGCATTCGGCTGGCCGCAGCACCGTGAATGTAGAGGTGCTGGCCAACGCGACCATAGGCCGTTGGAATGACAAACGGCTGATGATCGACGACGAAGCCAACGTGGCAAACCAGCCCCTCATCTAAAATCTGTGCCACGGTTTCGAAGTCGTAGTGGCCGCGCTTGGGCACTCGCCTTACTTGGGTTTTGTGAGTTTTCATTGCAGTCTTTTTCATTTCAAGCTTTTCCATACGGCGTGTTTTGATCGCAGCTTTGCTGACTACCTCGCTTCGCGCAGGTCAGTGGCGATACATCTGCTAAAGTAGTCAAAAAATTGGCAGGGTCCAATAGCCAATTCTTTAAGTATTGACCAGTCCAATTTTTGGTAACTGATTCAAACCGCCATGCTGACACTCGATCTGAGATGCGATAAGAAGCGGCCACTACACCGGCAGATCTATGAGCAAGTTAGAACGGCCATTTTGACTGGGAGGCTGCGAGCTGGGCAGAAACTTCCCGCCAGTCGCCAGCTCGCTCAGTCCCTAGGCGTTTCTCGCAGCACGGTCACGCAGAGTTACGACCAGCTCATCGGTGAAGGCTACCTGCACACACAAACGGGCTCTGGCACCTTTGTATGTGCTGAAATTCCAGACAATCTGCTGATGACGGCGCCCTCACCCCGCTTTCAGCAAGGTTGCTTCACGATGCCAACGGAAGAGGCCTTGCCACCGCTGTCAGCATACGCGCAGCGCATTCGCGCTCTTGAGCTGCTGCCCACTGCCCCAAAGCAAGGTTTGATTAGTTTTCGCTACTGGCGGCCCGACCTGTCGCTGTTTCCTATCCACCAGTGGCAGCAGCTCATCAAACGCCACAGTCAGGACAACACAAACTGGATGACCTACAGCAGGATGCCTACGGGTCATCCTCGGCTGCGAGAGGAAATCGCGACTTACATTGGCCAGGCCAGGGGCGTTCACTGCAGTCCTGAGCAGATTGTGGTCACCCAGGGTACGCAGCAGGCACTTGGGCTGATCGCTCAGCTGCTGCTTGAACCCAACGACACGGTGGCCCTAGAAGAGCCCGGCTACCTCAGCGCTCGAAAGATTTTTCTGAGCCGAGCGGCTCGCCTTTTGCCGATCCCCGTGGATGGTGAGGGATTAATTGTCCGCGCTGCAAACGGCCTAGTGGAACAGACACACCGTCAGCCTGCCAAACTGGTGTACGTAACCCCTTCCCATCAGTTTCCGACCGGTGCAGTGATGTCGCTACAGCGACGGTTGGCACTGTTGCAGTGGGCACAAGAGACCCGTTCCATCATTATTGAAGACGACTACGACAGTGAGTTTCGCTACGCAGGTCGGCCCGTTCCCGCGCTGCAGGGGCTCGATAGCGCCAGCAGCAATCTGACTAACGCCCGGGTCCTCTACATCGGTACGTTTTCTAAGGTGATGTTTCCGGGGCTGCGACTGGGCTATTTGGTGCTGCCGCCTGCGCTGGTGCCCATATTTGCTCGGGCGAAGTGGCTGTGCGATCGCCAGTGTTCTTGGCTACATCAGTCCGCACTGGCTGACTTTATCGGCAAAGAGCACCTTAGCAAGCACATCAGACGCATGCGAACGGTATACGGGCGGCGGCGAGAAATACTCATTCAGGCCCTCCAGGAATGCTGTCGGTCATTCGGACCTGTTGCCATCGAGGGCGATCCTGCTGGGCTGCACCTGATGGCTCAGCTCCCCCTCGCGCAAGCAGGCCTCTGCGACCATCAGCTGGTAGAACGAGCCAGGAGAAAAGATGTTGACTTGTTTAGCTTGAGTCCCTACTACTTACAGCCGCCAGCAAGCAACGACCGGTTTATTTTTGGGTTTGGCGGGTTAGATGAAGCTGATATCCAAGAAGCGATCGCTCGCATTCACTCCGTTTTACAGGGTGCGGTCGACAACTAAGAACTGAACCTAAGAGCGAGCCTCTAGCAGCTCATGGGCAGATTGGCCACTCACCGACCCAGAGAAAAAATTGCCCTGACCGTAATGACAGCCCATTTGCTTGAGCTGAGAGAGCTGATCGCTCCGTTCAATACCTTCTGCCACGACGCGCAGCCCTAGCCCTTCTGCCAAAGACAAGATAGATTGCAAAATCACCTTATCTTGACAGGACACTCTGGCAGCATCAGCATCCACAGGCTGCCTCAGATGCTGCACAAAAGAACGATCTATTTTCAAAACATCGACTGGAAACTGCTGCAGGTAGCCCAGTGAAGAATACCCGGTGCCAAAATCATCTAGGCTGACGCACAGCCCCGCTTTTCTGAGCTGCCTGAGGGTGTTTATCGCCTGCTCAGGCTCATCTATCATCACGCTCTCGGTCACTTCTAGGTTGAGCTGGGTAGGGTCTACCTGGAAGCGGTCAAGCAGCCACTGCACATAGTCCACCACATCTGGCCGACTGAGATGTGAGCCCGATAGATTTACGCTGACGTAAGGAAATAGCCCGATCTCTCGCCAGCTGATCAGCTGCTGACAAACCTGCCGCAGCACCCAGCGGTCAATCGAGACGCTGAGGCCAATCTCTTCTGCCAGGGGTAAAAAGTCGTTGGGATACAGCAGGCCCTGCTCGGGATGCTGCCAGCGGACCAGCGCTTCAAAACCCACCGTTTTAGACGTTGCTAGATCCACAATGGGCTGGTAGTGCACCTGTAGCTCCTGGCGCTCTATGGCCAGATGGAGCGATCGCCGTCGCTGGGCCATGGCCTGCATGTCTCTAGCCATCTCAGGCCGAAAAACGACCCAAGACGCAGACAGGTCTTCGCGGGTCGGTTGAACACTGGGCTGAGGAGAAAGCCCCAAGCGAGAAAGCTCAAGATAGGAAAGCTTGGGCGAAGTAGGCTTGACCTGGGCCATGGCAACCCTGGCCTGTGAACACAGCTGGATGAATCCATAGGAGCTTTTGGAGCCATTCGATGCTGAGAGCGCAGCCCCTAGCCGCCCTTGCACGCTTAGCACCTGCGACTGAATATCAAATGGCTGGGCAAGCGCAGACAGCACCCGCTCCGCGACAGCTTCAACCTGGCTGTAACTGGCCGTCCGCAGCAAAAGCGCAAATTCATCGAGGCCCACTCTCGCGACGGTATCGTACGGGCCAACGCACTGACTCAACCGGCTTGCAACCTGTTTTAGCAAACTATCACCGACTGCCGTACCCGCCTCATCGTTAATCGCTTTGAGCTGGTCGAGGTTGAGCAAAAGTACGGCAATTCGGGCGTCAGGATCTGCCGATAGGAGCTTTTCGCCGGTCTGGAAAAAGGTCTTGCGATTGGCAAGGCCCGTGAGAGAGTCGACTGAAAGCAACGTCTTGATTCGCTGGTCTCTTCTGCGAATGAGCGCGCTGAGGCGGCGCACTCTGATCCACAAACAGGCCATGAGTAAGCTCAATGAGCCCATGGCTAAACCTACACCCACGGTGGGAGAGCCCAGTGAAAGCGCATTTACTTGCCACAGCTCGGGCGCATGCAGCTGCACACTCGTACTCTCTTCCGAGCGGGTAGTCGAAATGAAAGCAGAAAAGACCGTAGGGGCGGACTTTTGGGGAGCAGGGGGAACTGGAAAGGTGTTCGCTAACAGATTTGCAGTGGAAGGCATGGACATAATGTGTCAGCGAGCAAGGAGTAGAGCAACCAAATTAACCAATCAGCAAATGAAGAGACAACGTGAGGACACACCTTTTCAGCGAGCCACTCCCTTGAGACGATCACTCAAAGAGCCACTCTCGTATAAAGACGTACCCGTAGACAGGTCAGTGCCAAAACACAAGCAACATCAGCCAATAGTCGTAAAGGCACCCTCTTCACAGGGCTATCCTTTTTAGCCAGCAGGGATATGCATGCTGAGCCTTTGAGAGGACGCTTGCAAGGAAGGTTGAACGGACGTTTTGAGAGGGACTTGAGAAGCTATGAAGTAAACGGTTCTAAGACAGATGCCGTCAGACTCAGCAAAATCTTTGGGCGATCGCAACGATGAAATTTCAGCAAAAGAAATTTCAGTAAAACCTAACGGCTTGGGCCGCTTGGCATTCAACAAAAGCGTGGTGTGTCGGTCGTGTCGATGCTTTCAGGAAAAGATAACAGAGAAACGCCTGAAACTGTTTATTTGCAGTTGTTTTACTTGCCATCGGCTGGCTTACAGTCCCTAGGGCGCAAACTGGTCTCTACGTATTATTACGTAGAAGCGTACCTTCGTCAGGTGCCGTCACAAAAACTTACCAGATTGCCATTACCCGTAAACCTTACTAGAGACCTACAGCGCTGTCTGTCCACACAACTGGTCACCACAGTCTCCCGCCGAGCGATATCCTGGAGGGTGTGAGACTTATTGCCACCTCCATGCAGATCTACCTGGACTACAGCGCCACTACCCCGCCCCGCCCTGAAGCGATCGCAGCTATGACAACCGCCCTAGAAGCGCAGTGGGGAAACGCCTCTAGCCTGCATGCCTGGGGTAGCCGGTCAGCGACGATACTGGAGCGATCGCGCCTGCAGGTCGCCGCCCTCATCAACGCGCCAAATGCCGAAGACATCATCTTCACAGCAGGGGGCACCGAGGCAGATAATCTGGCTATTTTTGGCATTGCTCAGCAGTTCTCACGGCCCCAGCACCTGATCGTCTCAGCAGTGGAGCATTCTGCGATTGCCAAACCTGCTCAGCGGCTGGCTGAGCGCGGTTGGCAGGTAACCTGGCTACCAGTGAATGCGCAGGGAATGGTGAGTCCAACCGACCTAGAAGCCGCCATTCAGCCCAATACCGTACTGGTCTCTATTATTTACGGCCAGAGTGAAATTGGCACTTTGCAACCCATTGAAGCACTCGGTGCGATCGCTCAATCGAGAGGCATCCTCTTCCATACAGATGCGGTACAGGTGGCTGGCCGACTGCCGATAGATGTGCAGCAATTGCCGGTGGATTTGCTTTCACTATCTAGCCACAAAATCTATGGGCCTCAGGGAACAGGCGCTCTGTATGCTAAGTCAAAACGAGATGTTCAGTCTCGCGCCGCAAGCATTGAACTCTCTGGAATACTGCTGGGTGGCGGGCAGGAGCAGGGGCTGAGATCGGGGACCCAGGCGATCGCAAACATTGCAGGGTTTGGCACGGCGGCCAAGCTAGCCGCCAAAGACATGCCGAACGAGACGCTGCGACTGATTCATTTACGCGATCGCTTCTTTAAGCTCATGAGCGACGTGACGACGCTTACCCCAACCGGCGACCCGCGCAACCGCCTGCCCCATCACGTCAGCTTTTGTCTGCCCCGCGGTGAAGTTACTGGCAAAGCCCTAGTCCGGCAAATGAACCTAGCAGGCATTGGTATCAGCGCCGGGTCGGCCTGTCATAGCGGCCAGCTCAGCCCTAGCCCCGTCCTAACGGCGATTGGCTACGACGACGCAGCGGCAAAGTCAGGCATCCGCCTCACCCTGGGCCGCCAAACCACCGAAGCCGACGTAGAATGGAGCGCCATGGTGCTCAAGCAGGTCCTGGCCCGAGCCCTGCCAGCAGCCGTCAAGCTCTAGCGATCGCATCCCTGTATCGACCTTTTCACAGTCTTCTTTTACAGCCTTTCAGCCTTTCAGCCTTTCAGCCTTTCAGCCTTTCAATCTTTCTTTCGTCGCCCCCCAACCTTCAGATGCCGATTCCTACCACACTCACCGAAGCGACCAAACAGGCCATGGTGGCTACCCAGGCCGCCCTCAACGCTGGCTACACCCGGCTACAGGTCGAAATGGCCATCCCCGAAATCAAACATCAGCCGATTGCCCAGCAGTTTTTAGATATTTTTGAAGGCCAGCAGTTCAAGGTTTTTTTCCCTGATGCCGGCGCAGCCGCCCTGGCCCGGCGAGACTGGAACAACCCCGACTTTGTGATTCGGGGCCTTGGCGAACTGGCTGACCCTGTCGATGCAGATGATGACAGCTATCTGGTTGTCAATCCATCTTCTATCGAAGTAGAAACCGTCGAAGCGCTGTGCAATGCCGCCATCGATCAACCCGTCATCCTCTTGAATCCTAAGCTAGAAGATGTCGCCATCGTCGGCATCGGCTACGCAGCTCGCCAGATCAGAGAGCGGTTTCTCAGCCAAATCGAGAGCTGCTACTATTTGCGTCCGCTCGAAGACGCAGCTGTTTACCGGTGCTTTCCGGGTCCCTGGCAGCTGTGGAAGGAGACAGCACCCAACGAATATGAACACTTCCAAGACCTTGACCATCGGCCCTCTGGAGAAGAGATTGATCGGCTGCTCTACAGCGATCCCGCTGCAGAAAAGGGCAGCGCAGACACCACAACCGATGATGACTCAACCGGTCAGAGAAAAAGTGGTAGCCGTAAAAAAGGCCTACTGTCCGAGCTGCAGCAATTTCTCCGCGCGCTGAGCCAATAGCCGCCCAGTTATCAGGGTCTAACAGCAAGCTAGCGTTGCATCTCAGCCCCCATCGTCATACTTCTTCGCTCACACACCAAGATGACTCCATACGCCATCCTATATGCGGTTTTAGTCGCGCTCATGTTAGTGGGCATTATCGGCGCATTTGTCCCAGCGCTACCGGGCATTGGCCTCATCGTGTCGGCAATTTTGGTGTGGACCCTGGCGAGTCCTACAGCCACTAGCAGCATTCCGCTGATTACCGCTGTGGTGGCTTTGGTGCTGAGCTTGGGGGTGGGCTACCTGGCGACTTATCTGGGCGCGAAACGGGTGGGGGCAAGCCGCTGGGGGCAAATTGGCTCTGTCGTGGGGCTGCTGATTGGCTTTTTGGGGTTGCTACCGGCACTGCCCGTGGGTGGGCCGCTACTGGGCATTTTGGTGGGCACCATGCTGGGGGCCTTCATTGGAGAATTTTTGTATAGAAAAGAACTCTCCATCGGCAAGCGAATAGGGTTTTCGGGCAAGGTCAGCTTGGCGGTGGTGGTCAGCTCACTGGTCGGGACCTTGCTGGAGGGTCTGCTGGCCATAGCAGCTGTTGTCGTCTTTCTGATCACGACTTGGCAACAGGTAGGGCTCCCTATCTAAGGCCATTTCCCACGGCGAATCCTCGTAAAAACACCCTGTTTTCCTGCAAGAACCCCTGTCTCTTTATCGAATCTTGTCTGAAACGGGGCCAAGCGGAAACATATTCCTTACAAACCACATCTAAATTGGTAAGGGCAAGACGTATTATCACGTATATCCGTGTAAACACGGACACGTGGTAACGATATTTCACCTGTCTGGTCCTTACGCAAGAAGGACGTAGGCTTTTTAGGAAAAAATGCAGTCGACCCCAAAGACTTCTCACCCAAAGACTTCTCAAAGGATCTCCCGAAAACAACGGTCACGAAATAAGCAGGTGATCGCTTCGGCAAAACGCTTTTCATCAGCAACGTCTACGGCGGAGACCCAGCAGCATGTCGCCATCTTGGCGCTTGGCGTTTCTATTTGGAATCGTTGGCGAGCGAGTGACCCCCTCACAGCGCCCAACTTGCAAAACGCAGACCTCAGCGGGCTGGTGCTAGAAAATGTCAACTTAGCTGGCGCAAACCTGAAAGGGGCAGACCTCAGCGGCACATACCTCTACGACGCAGACTTGCAAAAAGCCAATTTGGAGAAGGCAACGCTCACGCGAGCGGTGCTGATTGGCGCCAATTTTCATGGGGCCAATCTTACTAAGGCAAAGCTGGAGCATGCTTATCTCGCCCAGAGTGACCTGAGTAATGCAACCCTTACCGGTGCCTGCTTACAAGAAGCTGACCTCAAACTGGCAATCTTGACCCAAGCACGCTTGTCGGGGGCTTCCGTCGCCGCCGCAGATATGGCTGAGTGCATTGACCTCACCGAGCTACAGCTCAAGAGCACCCGCGACGGACACCTGGCATACCTGGAGTTGGATCTGCTGAAGGATGCTGACATGGGCAAGGCGCAGGACGTCCTGCAGCGCGAGGCGAGGGTTCTAGCATAGGCCCCTCAAGCCACAGTCTGACAAGCCTCAGTCTGATAAGACACCATCTGACAAGCCTCAGTCTGACAAGCCGCATCTGAGGCCCTACACGCTCGCTGGCTCGGGACTGTAGCGTATGTTGGCTGCCTTTAACCGGTCGACGGCTTCTCCTAGGCGATCGCAATCTGCAATCAAACTAATCCGAACATAGCCCTCGCCGCCCTCACCAAAGGCAGTGCCAGGGGTCACCACCACCCCGGTTTTCTGCAGCAATAAGAAGGCAAAGTCAGCCGCAGTCGTATCGGGCGGGCAGGGCACCCACAGATACATGGTTGCCTCTGGCTTGACCACGTCCCAGCCGAGGGAGGCAAGCGCCTTCGCCAAATAGTCGCGGCGGGTCAGGTAGCGCGCTTGCACCGCTTCCAGGTAGGTATCTGGCAGCTGAAGGGCCGTTTCAGCCGCCGTCTGCAGCGCCGAAAAAATACCGTAATCTAAGTTTGTCTTGAGCGTTCGTAGGCCTTGGATGACGTGGCGATTGCCAACGACAAACCCTACTCGCCAGCCCGCCATGTTGTAGGTCTTAGACAGGGTGTGAAACTCGACGCCGATGTCTTTGGCACCGGGAATTTCTAGCAGGCTCGTCGGCTGATAGCCCTCGAACGCTAGCTCTGCGTAGCAGAGATCGTGAATGAGCAAAATCTGATGACGGCGACCGAACGCCACCGCCTCTTCAAAAAATTCGCGGGGAGCAGTGGCTCCGGTCGGATTGTTTGGATAGTTAAAATACAGAACCTTGGCACGCTTGGCTAAGTCTTCTGGAATATCGTTAAAGTCTAGAACCCAGTCATTCTCTGGCTTTAGCGGAATCGTGTGAATATCTGCGCCCGCGATCGCAGGCCCCCGAAAGTGAGCTGGATAGGCAGGTGTGGGCACCAGCACCACATCGCCCGGGTTAATATATGCCATTGCCAGATGTCCCAGCCCCTCTTTTGAGCCCATTAGTGGGAGCGCTTCGCCATCGGGGTCGAGGGTGACGCCGTAGCGGCGATGGTACCAGCGGGTGATTGTGCTGCGGAAGCTGGCGGTTCCTTCGAAGGGGGGATAGCCGTGATTTTGTTCGTCGCTGATAGCTGCGATCGCTGCCTCAATGACCGGTTCTGGCGTCGGCCCGCCCGGGTTTCCCATCCCCAGATCGATTAGATCGACCCCTTTTGCCCGAGCGTTCGCCTTCAGCTCATCTAAGCGGGCAAACACATAGGGGGGAAGTGAACCGAGTCGGTCCGCAGGCTGTAACCAATCTAGCGTCATTGAGCTACCTCTTTCAGGCACTGAGCAACAGGTTAGAACACCGCTCTAAATATCCCGAAATGTGGGCTGAGCGAGTCTGTCCTGTCAAAAATAGAACACGTAAAAAATACAATACAGCTTCAGTCAACATCTCGTCTTTCTTTCCACACGACTGTACAGGCACTTTTGGTCTGCAAAGCGCGATGTATCGAAAGCACGGGTAAGGGCTCAATAAAGCACACTCGACACCAAAGCTATTGGACCGAAGCAGGCTGTAGCTGCTTGGTCACCGGTAGCTGAGCGCCGGTCGGTGCGGTCGTGGAGACCATGGCGGCCATGACCTGGGCAGGCTGCACCGGAAAAGGTAGGTGGTGAATATCTGAGTCCTTTCGGCAGGCAACGGTGGCAGATTGCTGCAGCTGCGCTACGGTGAGCTGGTCCATACCCATATCCGCCAGCGTAGCGGGCAACCCCACCTCACGGTAAAACTGCAGCAGCTGCTGACGGGCGGTTGCGGCCAGTGTGCGCGGCTCGGGTCCCATTTCTTCTAGGCGCAGCTGCACAAGGATACCGTAGGCCACTTTCTCGCCGTGTAGGGTGCCATGGGCGGCGACGTGGGTGAGCCCATTGTGTACCGCATGGGCGGCGACCGTGCGGCACTGGGCGCCCCCCATACCACCAATCACGCCAGCCATCAGCACCGAAGCATCGACGACTTCTCGCCAGTCTTCGCTGCCAGGATTGGCCAGCGCCGAGACGGACTTTTGGAACAAAATATCGCGTAGGACTCTGGCCTGCTGTACTGCGCCGATTACCATGGTGTGCGGCGAGTGACCGCTGCTGATAGAGGCCTCGTACCACTTGGCGATCGCATCACCAATGCCTGCCACCAAGGTACGCTTAGGCGCCGTCAGTACCAGGTCATAGTCCAATAGAATCATCTCCGGACAGGTCGGCAGCGTCACATCGTACAAAAAGGCCCCCGCGTCCGAATACACGTTTGAAAGGGCGGTCCACCCTGCGCAGGTCGCGGCTGAAGTGGGCACTGTTGCCACGGGTAGCTGCCGCTGGTGAGCTACTAGCTTGGCCGCATCCAGCGCTTTGCCACCACCCACACCGATGATGCAGTCTGCCTGATGGGCTGCTGCCGCTGCGTGGAGTGCGCTGAGCGCAGTCTCGCTGCAGTCCTTGTGGTAAGTGGCGCGCTCTGCCGCTAGGTTAGTTAGGGCCGGTGCCAAAAAAGGCCTGGCTGCCGTCAGAGAGCGATCGCCCCCGATCAGTAGTGGCCGCTGACCCAACCGGGAAAACAGCGCTGCGCTCTTTGCCAAGACGCCACTGCCGCGAATGACTTTAGCAGGCGCAATATTGAGAATTGGAAAAGTGGATACTGCCATAGGACTTTCTACTGCCTATCTTTCGGACGTTTAGTACTGAATAGATTAACGTTTGGGATTGATTTTGGATTGATTTCAGACATTTACTTGCCGTAGTACGTCAGCCTGCCGCCTGATTTGCCTTGGCGAGCTGCTCGGGGTAAATCTCCACGACGGGCGCTTTCTCCTCTGGCGTGGGGCCTTTTCCAGGGGTGACCGCGCCAACATACAGCAGCTCTGAGATGCCCGGCTGATGCACAATTGCCCGTGCCCGGATCCGGGGCGTTTGCTGGCCTGGCCCGCCGAGGCGACTGGGCTTGAGCAAGTTGCTAGCCGCCTGCTGCAGCGTCGCCTCTAGCTCATCTGCCGTAATGGAATTGGGTACCGCAATCACCACCTGAGACGACCCCGAATCGAACACAGTCGTATAGGGGACTGCGCCCTCAACAATCGTTTGCGTCAGCGGCTGAAAGCTTAGGCCAAATAGCCCAGCGGTCAGTACCCCCATAAAACCGGTCGCCCCCACCAGGCGAAACCGAATTCCCCACTTCAACGCAAACGCCAGAGCCGTCAGTGCAGCAAAAACCAGCGTACCAATGGCAAAGTACTGAGTCGCAATTAAAAACTGTTCGGGGGTGAGCATAGCGTCTTGGGGAGCCGTAAGGGCAAATTTTCCATTGCAAAAGTGTCCATTAATTATAGGGCTCCCCAGCGACCCTACCCTGCCGGTGCCTGGGTGGATAGCCCCAATCAATGAAAGGGCTAACTATAAAGGGTTCATCGCAAAGCGCCGACCAAGCACGCCTAGCTCAACCCACATCCTCTACCCAATTCGTCACTGCCGTGTCTCCACCTTCCCGCCGCTGGCTAATGTTTTGTGCCTTGGGACTGTGCATTACGGTGGGCAGCAGCCTTTGGCGCCTCTCCCGAGCGCATCAAAACACTCAGGTGCGCCCGCTGGTCGATCCCTTGCCGCAAGACCCGCACCTGCAAGTCTTTTTCAACCAGTCTGAAGCCAGCGTGTACGCGGATCCCTACCGCCAGGTAAACCGCCACGGTGACGACCTAGAGCAGGTGATTATTACCGCGATTAATCAGGCTGAGCAGTCTGTCGATGTGGCGGTGCAGGCGCTAAATTTGCCTGCGATCGCCCGGGCCCTCGTCGACAGCACTCAGCGGGGCGTACAGGTGCGCCTCATCCTAGAAAATCAGTACGCGCAGCCCGAAGCAGAACAGGCAGAAGCTTTACAAATTCTTAACGCCAGCACACTCCCCAAGCTCGACGACACTGCCGATGGCTCTAAGGGCAGTGGCCTCATGCACCACAAATTTTTGGTGATTGACCGGCGCTGGGTGATTACAGGCTCGGCAAACTTCACCCTATCTGGCATTCACGGCGATAGGGACGCGCCCGAAAGCCGGGGAAATGCCAATATGCTGCTCAAAATTGACAGTCCATCGGTGGCTCAAGTCTTTACGAGCGAATTTGACCTGATGTGGGGCGATGGACCGGGCGGGGCTCCCGACAGCGTTTTTGGGCTACAAAAGCCCTACCGTCCGCCGCAGACGCTGACATTACCCGCCAGCACGCTCACACTGCAGTTCTCGCCGGTCTCTACCATGCAGCCCTGGGAGCAGAGCGTCAATGGCCTCATCGCCCATACCCTCAGCCAAGCCAGCCACAGCGTCGACATGGCGCTATTTGTCTTTTCAGACCAGAAGATTGCCAACCAGCTAGAAACTCAGGTCAAGGCTGGCACAGCGCTTAGGGCTCTGATTGATCCAGGTTTCGTGTACCGGAGCTACAGCGAAGCGCTAGACATGCTAGGCATTGCCCTACCAAACCAGCACTGCCAAATCGAAGACAACAATCAACCCTGGACTGCGCCTATCGAGTCAGTTGGGTCGCCGCAGCTGCCCGAAGGAGACAAGCTACATCACAAGTTTGCCATTGTCGACCAAAACACCGTCATCGTTGGCTCTCAAAACTGGAGCCACGCGGCAAACACGAAAAATGACGAAACCCTCATGGTGATTCGCAATCCCACCGTAGCGGCCCACTTTAACCGCGAATTTGAAAGGCTGTATCGCGCACCAAACTTGGGTCACACACCTGCCGTACAGCGAAAAGCAGCGGCTGAAAGGCAGCGATGCCCGTGACGACGCTAGTCTAGCTTTGTCTGTATAACGCCTTGTCTGCACAACGCCTTGTCTACACAACTTTGAGCTGATGCGTGATGAGTTCGGTCATTTTGACAGCGCTATCGGTGGTGGAGAGGCGGCTCGCCGCGGCGGACATGGCCTGCATTTGCTCCGGCTGGGCGAGCAGGTCGCTCACTAGGCTCTGCAGTCGCTGAGCAGAGAGGTCGGACTGCTGATGCAGCTGAGCTGCCCCAACTGTGGCGAAGGCGTTGGCGTTGTAGGTTTGATGGTCTTCGGCGGCGTATGGATAGGGGATGAGGACGGCGGGCGTTGCGGTGATGGCTAGCTCGATTAGGGTACCGGCTCCGGCCCGGCTGATGGCCAGGTTGGCCCGCTGAAAGAGCGCGGCCATATTGTCATAAAAAGGCCGGTGAACGTAGTGCGGATGACTAAAGCTATCGGCATCTGGGTCGTTCTGGCCTGTGAGGTGCACAATCCAATTGCCCGCTTCTAGCCAGGCGGGGGCTGCGGCCCGCACCATCTGATTGACAGCCACTGCGCCCTGGCTACCGCCGACAACGACAATCAGGGGCGCTTCGGCAGGAATATCGATATCGGGCAGGGCTGTCTGGTTAGCCGTTTGGACAGCTGCTAAAAATTGCGATCGCACTGGCGTACCCACCACCACCGTATCGGCCTTGGGCAAATGCTGAACGGCATCTTCAAACCCTAGGGCCACCGTGGTGCACCAAGGGCTGAGCCAGCGAGTCACCTTACCCGGCAGCGCGTTCGACTCGTGCAAAATAGCCGGTAGTCCCAAAGAGCGGGCCGCAATAATAGCGGGCGCTGCAATATAGCCCCCGGTGGTAAAGACGCCTTGGAACTGCCCTCGCTTCAGCAGCCGACGAACCTGCGCCGTAGCTTTGGCAAAGCGGGCTACCAGCTTGAGCGTACTCAGGCCAAGGCCCCCTTGGACGCCGCCCATTTTTACGGTGTGTAGCGGGTAGCTCTCTGGAACCAGTGTGGTTTCTAGGCGGTCGGGCACCCCCAGCCATTCGATGGTGTAGTCGCAGTTTGATTGCTGGGTAAGCTGTTGGGCAGTTGCGATCGCCGGAAACAGATGTCCGCCCGTGCCGCTAGCCGCAATTAGTAGCTTTGCAGAGGGCTTAGGCTGAGCGCTTGCCTGAGCAGCGGATTGACGGCTAACAGATTGACCAGTTTGCTGACCCTCTGCTTCGGCGCTCACGGAGTCGGGACTGACTGACTGTGCCGATAGACCTTCACCCATAAAACTGCCCTCTCAAACGGTAATAGCCGGTCAAATGCCGTAATAATACAAGTCTCAGGGTACCTTGGTTTAAGGTATTATCTGCCAACGATATAAACTAAATTGGTCTAGTCAATCATCGTTCAATCGTGGCTCAATCACCGAGCTAGTGGCTTTTGCTCACGGCTTCACGTGAAACAAAGCCGACAGACAAGCCCTTAAGAGAAGGAAGTGCAAATCCATGACCCACCGTCGACACTGGCTGCATCCCCAGAAATTGCTTACCAAGCTAAAAGGTCAGTCATTCGCATCGGTCGCACTTTTGGGACTGGCGCTAGGCCTCGGCAGCGAAGCCGTGAACACGCGACTCGCTCAAGCAGCCTCTCCAGACACTGCCCCAGCCGCTCTCACCACAGCCATCAACCAAATTGAAACTGCAGCCTCTGCCGGTGACCTCTCTGCAGTCATGGAAAGCTACAGCCCTACTTTTACTAATGAAGACGGGTTTACCTACGAAACGCTAGAGACGGCCTTGCAGGACCTTTGGGAGCGCTACGATAGCCTCACCTACCGGGTGGAGCTACAGTCTTGGGAGCCGGTCGCTGGTGGCTTCATGGCGGAGACCGTCACCTACATCAACGGCACCAAAACATTAAACGGACAGGCAACCACACTGGAGTCGGTCATTCGCTCTGAGCAGACCTTCGAAGCGGGCAAGATCGTCTCCCAAACCACCCTTTCTGAACGTAATCAGGTGACTTCTGGAGAGCAGCCGCCCACGGTGTCGGTAATTTTGGCTGAGCAGGTAGAAGCTGGTGAAACTTACGACTTTGATGCCATTGTGGTTGAGCCTTTGGGTAACCGGTATCTGCTGGGCGCAGCGGTCGAAGAAGGCACGACGGCGACAGACTTTTTCACCGGGCGCCCTGTGGAGCTAGAGCTACTCTCAGCGGGCGGACTCTTTAAGATTGGCGAAGCACCCTCCTCGCCTGACAGTCGCTGGGTGTCGGCCCTGCTCGTTCGCGAAGATGGCCTGACCGTGGTCACTCGCCGACTGCAGGTCAATTAAGCCAATTAAAAACTGAGAAGCACAGTCTGAGTGAGCCTATATTCAGGCTGCGACCATCGCTGACTGTAGCAAGCCTTTGAACAGTGCGAGGCCGTCTGTGCCGCCGAGGGCGGGGTCAGCGGCTCGCTCGGGATGAGGCATCATGCCGAGGACGTTGCCTGCTGCGTTACAGATACCGGCGATGTTGTGCAAGGAGCCGTTGGGGTTGCCTGCTGCGGTGGGCTGGCCGTTGGTGTCACAGTAGCGGAAGAGCACTTGGCGATTGTCTTCTAGCGATTTGAGGGTGTCGTCGTCGGCAAAGTAGCAGCCTTCGCCGTGGGCGATGGGCAGGATGATTTGCTGTCCTGCTTCGTATCCTTGGGTCCACAGAGAATCGCTGCGCTCGACGATCATGGGAATGCGATCGCAAATGTAGTGTAGGTCCCGATTTCGCACCAGCGCCCCTGGCAGCAAACCCATTTCAGTCAAAATCTGAAAGCCATTGCAGATTCCCATGACCGGCTTTCCTTGAGATGCGTGGTGCAGGGTGGCTCGCATCGCGGCTGAAAATTGAGCGATCGCACCACAGCGCAGGTAATCTCCATAGCTAAAGCCGCCCGGCACCACCACCACATCGACCCCGGCCAAGTCGCTATCTTCATGCCAGATCATCTGGGTGGGCTGATGCAGAATGTCTTGCAAAATGTAGGCGATGTCGCGATCGCAGTTGGACCCAGGAAAAACAATGACGCCAAACTTCATAGATAAAGTGCCTTACGGTGTAATGGCTGGTGAGAGGTAGCTTGCTATGTAGAGTGATTTTCGGCTTGGTGACTAGATGGCGTTGCTTGGCCATCCCTTGCTTCACGCAACTAAACTTACGCAACCGCCGCCTCAAAGACTTCTATTCGATAGTTTTCTATCACTGGATTGGCCAGTAGCTGGTCGCAGATTTTATCGAGCTGCTGCTGGGCGCTCTGCTCACTCTCTGCGGTCAGCGCTAGCTCAATGTATTTGCCAATGCGAACTTTTGAAACATTGTCGTAGCCCATGTGGCTAAGACCAGAGCGGACCGCCGTCCCGGCGGGGTCGAGCACAGAGGGCCGCAGGGTCACATACACTTTGGCCTGGTACAGTCGAGCATTCGCAGATTGCGCCACGGGAGTTCTTAGGCGGGGCCTTAAGCAGGAAAGGACATGTGAATCGTACCGTATTTATTCTCCCTAGTTTCGGCGGGGTCCCTTAAGCTGTAATGAGGCGTCACGTTTGAACGAGGCCATGAAAAGCCGCCGCACCCGGAACCAAACCCAAATATTTGAACTTCTTAAACAGCTCGAAGAGGCGATCTCTGCCCAAGACCTGCATGTACAGCTAAAGCAGCGCAACCTCAGAATGGGCCTCGCGACGGTGTACCGGGCACTGGAGTCGCTCAAGCTAGAGGGCGTTGTGCAGGTGCGTACGCTGCCCAGCGGCGAATCGCTCTACAGCCTGGCACAGACCGATACCCACCACCTCAACTGCGTTCGCTGCGGCAACTCAGTTGAGATGGCCGAGTGCCCGGTCCACGGGTTAGAAACCCACCTCACCGAATCCCACAATTTTCAGATTTTTTATCACACGCTCGAATTTTTTGGGCTGTGCGAACGCTGCCAAAACGGTCAGCCCACCGGGGAAGATTCTCGGGAGGTAGATTCCTTGAAAGATTCGCGCGCGGCCACTGGCTGAGGTGCAGACCGGCCAAGGAAGCCCATCGCCTCTTCGCACCAGGCAATCCAGGCGAGCTGCTGACGAATGCCTGCCCGCAGCGCCAGGTACTGAAACTGGCTCTCCCGCGATAGCTGAGGCATTTGGGCGTATTGCTTTTCTACGGCCTGGTAAGACTTCAGTCGCTCCCGATGCTGCTGGGTGTAGGCGTCTAGGGTTTCTAGCAGGGTTTCTGTAGGCACGGTATGCCCCACCGACAGCTTGACCAGCAGGTCAGACTTGAGCGGCGCAATCTCTTCTTCGGTTTGGGCAATCCAGGCCTGCAGCTGCTGACGACCGCTATCTGTGACGGTGTATAGCTTTTTGTTCGGTCGATTTTCCTGCTCAATCTTTTCTGAAGACACGTGGCCTTCTTCTTCTAGCTTGGCCAGTGCCTTATAAATTTGCTGGTGGCTCGCACTCCAAAAGCACTCCACCGATTTGTTGAAGCGCTTTACCAGGTCGTAGCCACTACAGGGTTGGTTGAATAGCGCGGCCAAGATTGCATAGGAAAGGGCCATGCTCATCACAAAGAATATTCACCTATAGACATAGTGTAAGTGAATCAACTGGTGAATGTGTAGATTTTGCACTTCGATAATATTGATTCAATGACTTGCTTCAATGGCTTGCTTCAATGGCTTGCTTCAAAGATTTAGGCGGGGGTTTGACCCAAGATCTACTCGAAGGTTGGCACTACGAGTAGCGAATCTGCAGCAGTAGGCGACGGCCTTTGGTCGGTGCAGACAATCGGTGGAAGCAGGATGGGTCTTGCACAAAGCCAAAGCCCGCCTTGCCTTCTATCGATAGCTCACTGTCTGCGCCATAGTGGCTCAATACTTGCTGAGCGAGCTGCGGGCTGGCGCCATAGCCAAACAGAGTGTGGAGAGGCTTTTGGTTGTGCGATCGCTCTATCATCACATGCGCACCCGACTCGGCATCGACATCGGTGAGGTAGAAGTAGGTGGTCATAAAGTTGTAACCAGCTACGTCGTAGTGATAGTTCAGCGGTGGGTAGCGCTTTCTCTGCTCGGCTTCTGGCATCGCTACCGCAAACGTCCAAGTGAGGTGAAACGTCAGCTTCGATGGCCAGTACCGCAAGTAGCGCCGGACAATACTGAGCAGCGCCGGGTCTTCAGCCAGCGTTTGAATCAACGGGCAGTTTTCTGGCTGTTTTACCAATCCGCGAAAGCAGTAGCGATCGCCCCTCAGCTGCCCAGCTTCTACCTCACTGGCATAGAACTCGTCGTCGAAGCCGGGCTCACTGCAGACCGTCTCACAGGCAAAGGTATAAATCTCAGCGACCTGAGAAGGCGTAAGCGAAAACCCAAAGCTCACCCCCCGCTCCCGCAGTTCACGGGCGTAACGATCAGGGTCGATACCTTCGAAAAGGGAGGTTTCTCTAGGATGCAGCCGTTCTACGTAGGCGGTGGGCTGTAGCCTTTGAAGATTGTTTTGGTAGACACTGTAGGCAGCTCGAAACCGCCGGAATCGACCGAGCGCGCGGTGCAAGTCACCGCTCCGCAATCGGGTACCGATGCGGTTCAAAGAGGTGGTATCCATATCGACACAGCCGAACAAATAGGCCAAAAAGAGCAGCACAAAGAGTGCTCATTCACCCTGAGCGAGGAGCGACTCAGGTACTAATCGCCCTCTGAATCTGACGATGCAACGATGCAGGCCTGTCTGGCTGACGTTCTGACTATTGTCTTTTCTGATGTGTCAGCGACGAGATACAGACCTATCCAAACGAGATAACCCTTCTTTATCTATCAGTCCTGTTTCTATCTTTTACGCACGGAACGGTTTATAGCTTGAAGTTATAGCGAAGATCTTGGTGGAAGAAGATAGTTTTGGCGAAGGCTGGGAATTCAAGAAACTTTTGGAACCTAATAGAGTCAGACAAAGTCGGGAAATTTTTCGAAGGCTAGGAAACGGTGGGTGGAATGTTAAGTAACCCCGAGCGGATCGGCCAAGCTGGAAGCATTCGCAGTACTCTTTTGGAAGATTTTTAGTAGCGCATGAATGGTTCAGCCAGAGTATGGCTGCCTGGCACTACCGCGAAACTTCAGAGGCGTACTTTCCCATGTCTGACTCCACGATTGAATCGGTATTGCAAGAACAGCGGGTATTCGACCCCCCTGCTGCGTTTTCGCAAGCAGCGCGCATCCCCAGTATGGCGGCCTACCAAAAGCTCTACGACGAGGCCGCTGCCGACCCGGCTGCCTTCTGGGCCAAGCTGGCCGACACGGAGCTTGACTGGTTTGAAAAATGGAATACGACCCTCGACTGGCAGCCGCCGGTTGCCAAGTGGTTTGTCGGTGGCAAAATCAACCTTTCTTACAACTGTTTGGACCGCCACCTGAATACGGATAAGCGCGACAAAACGGCGCTGATATGGGAGGGGGAACCCGGCGATGCTCGCACGCTGACCTACGCGGAGCTGCATGCCGAAGTGTGTCAGATGGCCAATGTGCTCAAAGACATGGGTGTGAAGAAGGGCGATCGCGTGGGGCTGTATATGCCCATGGTGCCAGAAGCGGCGGTGGCAATGCTGGCCTGTGCCCGGATTGGCGCGGCCCATACGGTGGTCTTTGGTGGGTTTAGTGCGGAGGCATTGCGCGATCGCCTCAACGATGCCGAAGCCAAAGTCGTGATCACAGCAGACGGTGGATTCCGCAAAGATAAGCCCATGGGACTCAAGCCCGCCGTCGACGATGCCCTCGCCAACAACGCTGTCCCCTCCGTCACCAACGTTCTCGTTATACAGCGCACTAAGCAAGAGGTTGGCTGGACCGAGGGCCGCGATGTGTGGTGGCACGACGTCAAGCCCGGCGCTTCTACCGACTGCCCCGCCGAACCGATGGACAGTGAAGATTTACTTTTCATCCTCTACACCAGCGGCACCACGGGCAAGCCAAAGGGCGTCGTCCATACCACCGCAGGCTACAACCTCTACACCCATATGACCTTCAAGTGGGCCTTCGACATCAAAGAAGACGATGTGTACTGGTGCACCGCCGATGTCGGCTGGATTACCGGCCATAGCTACATCGTGTATGGGCCGCTATCGAACGGGGCCACCACGGTGATGTACGAAGGTGCGCCTCGCCCTTCTAACCCCGGTGCCTTTTGGGACGTGGTCGAAAAGTATGGCATTACGATCTTTTACACCGCGCCCACGGCTATTCGCAGAGAGGACAGGTCGCGGGCGTTGGGCTCCTTATCGCCCATTTTCATGAAGGCGCG
>JBCBFY010000066.1:0-27793 GCA_038527325.1 Cyanobacteria bacterium J06614_10 | reverse complement strand
GACCGAAGCCTTTGCCGAGCAGGGTATCGTGCTCGAGGTTGAAAATATCTCTAGCGTCCCAGTGGGAGAAAGCGAGGTGCCCATGGTGGAAGGCACCCAGTATGTGAATGGGATACGGGTAAAAAAGTATTTCACCATCCTCCGTTCAGATAGTACGCTGCTGCTGACGTTTAATGTCATTGAGGGTGAACAGCTCAGTCGTGAGACGATTGCCAACACGATTCAATCAGTTGCGATCGCACCACCGCCTTCCATTCAAGACAAAGTCGCTGAGCTTCCCTTCACCTTTCAAATGGCAGAACCGTTCCAAATTTTGGATGTCTTTGCCGGTTCGAGTGTCTTGCTAAATCTCAGCGGAAAGCCTGACCCCTCCGAAGAAGACCCTGTCATTATCATCGCAAGCTCGGTCAGCTCGGTACCGTCTGACGATATGGCCACGCTGTCGAGTGATATTCTGCGGGCTACCAGAGGCTTTGCAGAGGTCGATATCACCGAACAATCGCCAGTTGATTTTGCGGGTAGGGAAGGCTATTTTACGCGGGGAACGCTGGAAGAAATTTCAGTGTTGCAGTATCTCAGCGTGCTTCCCGATGGCTTCTACATTCGGCTGATTGCCCTCGGTGAATCAGAAGACTTGACGGAGCTGATGCCTGCCATT
This sequence comes from Cyanobacteria bacterium J06614_10, assembly GCA_038527325.1. Taxonomy (GTDB): domain Bacteria; phylum Cyanobacteriota; class Cyanobacteriia; order Phormidesmidales; family Phormidesmidaceae; genus Phormidesmis. Next base: position 27,135 of record JBCBFY010000066.1, on the reverse strand, counting down.
CAGGCGATACAAAGCTCTGTGGCGCCAGTGCGGTAAGTCAACCCAAAGGGGCGCTTTCATTTGTTTAGCGCCTCAGCCATCGACATGATTTTGTTGACGGAGCGCCAGTTTCGAGCCGTGACGGGCACGTTCATTGCCTTTTCAATTTTTGCAGCAAGCTTCGAGCGTCCGATGCCTTCTGGCGCGAATAGATAAAACACGTTGTCTATGAGTGCGAAACGTTCGCTACTTTTTTGGATGGCTTCGAGACTGTCTAGATCTGGGCTAGTTGGTTTGGAGGCTAGGAAAAAGAGATGTAGCGCTTTGGGGGTGTCGTCGACTTCTGTGAAGGGGTTGGCTGCGATCGCTTGTCCAAATGCTTCTATTGAAAGGGTCAGGACAAGTGGTGTAAATTCAAACTTTTGTGCGATCGCTGCTGAAATGTCTTGCGATAGCTTGTCTGAGTCTGCACCCTCGCTCCGGAAGACAACATTACCGCTCTGAATGTATGTTTTTACCTGGCTTAGCCCCATCTCTGAGAGCAGTTCGACTAGCTCTTTCATCGGCAGAATGTTCTTTCCACCCACGTTGATCCCTCTCAAGAGTGCGATAAATATGTTCATCGCTTTAATGAAGCTCCCCATGTTACAGGCGCACACTTAGCGTACCTCACTCGCATAGAAAGGAGTAGCTAGCCCAAACATGCGCCCATAAAGGAAGTCTATTCAGCGGCTTCAGCGGCTGCTTCTGCATCTTCTTCACCAGGAAGGTCAACGTCAAGAGTTGGGACTTCAATGGTCTTCTCTTCCGTTGTGACCTCAACCTCAGGCACCTCAACCGTTGTTTCCTTTGTCTCAACGTCAACGTCTGGACCTTCGACATCGTACTGAGGAAGTTGACCGGGTTCTGCCTGAACATCTACATCTACGTCTGGCAGCTCGCCTTCTCTTGTTTGCTCGACACTACAGCCAACTGCAAACAGTGACAGTAACAGAATCGATGGAAGCACTACAACTGATTTCCAGTTTTGCATGCTCACTTTTTTTAGTAAGTTGCTCATTTGAAAAAACCTCTTCGTCAATATGTTTTCGTTAATTTGGGTCATCTGAAGCCAGCTTCAGTCAGCCAACAAAAAGAAGGCTATGCGTAACCTGCCAAGTACCTGACCTGCAAGTAAGAAGGCTAACCAAAGTCAGAGCTTCACCTATGTATCAACAGGTCTCAAAATGCGCCTTTGTACAAAGCGATGCTGAGATAGATAGATACACAGTTGCCCTTCTAAACAAACGATAACGAGTTTTACCGATGAGCATATCTACCTAAAGTGCTCACCCTACTCTGTCAATAGAGCAATCTTAATTCGGTCCTACCTGGCCTCTTCTGTTCCTATTTCAGAAGCCAAAAAAAGGCGCTGCATATTGCAGCGCCCATTACACATTCAACAACGACAGATATAGAAAGGACCGCTCGTACCTAAGCGCCCTTCGAAGAACTTTTCGAAGAACGCTTTCTCCGAACTTGCATGAAGCCAAGCATCAGCCCCAACCCACTGACGACAGCAGGCTCGGGAATATCTTTCGGAGGTGGATTAAACGGGTCGACTGTGCCGCCCAGTAGCTTGTCGCTGCCGGAGCCCGCATTGACCGACTGGAATCGGGCTGCAATATTGAGCCCTTCGCTTTCAAACGCGGCCCGAAAGCGCTCTTTCAAATCAACCGCATTTTGAGGCGTGTGTAGCATTATGCTTGCAGAAGCGCTTTCTCCCACCGAAAGTGCGTCCTTGGGATTGCCGCCTACAAACTTTGTATTGTCTGCAAAGCCGATATCGAAGGTGCCTACTTTCTTAGAAAAGGGATTAAACCTAATGTCTGTCTTAAAGGTATCTAACTTACCGGTAAGTGTGTAAGACTCTACCGTGATATCAGAAAAGATATCGAAGGCAATGCCTGTCAGCTTTGAAGAAGTTGCGCCTTTTCCAAAGGTCCCAGACGTCAGGGTGCCTGTTGTATTTACAAAGTCTAGATCCAGCTGAACTTTGCCAGTGTCAATATCTGAAAAGTTGAAATTGACCGTAGCCGATGCACCCGTTGCCGTAGCATTAGAGGAGTGGCTAGTACTATCAAGCAAGTAGGTAAATGCGATCGCTTGAGTCGCAGATAAGAACAGCAGACCGAAGGCTGTCAGCGTACCCGCAACTAGGCCTCTCATTCGGGAGTAAGGTTTCATTGTTTTGCATTTTCGCTTTCATGCCTATTATTACTGGGCAAAAATTTAAAAGGCTCGTAAACGCTCAGTAATTTACCTTACTTTTATACACAGAAGCTGCGGTTTACACTTACAACAGATTTGTAAGAAACAACAACAAATTCTGTTGATTTGGAGATGGCTCAATACTCAGAAGGCAGTACAGCACAAAGCCGGTTAATACAGTCTCTTGACACCGTAGTTCGATAAAACAATTTATCTGATTTGATCGCAGATATACTGCGCTGTTGCAGGGGCAAGCAGCACACCATTTCGATAGTGGCCGGTCGCCAATATTACATTGTCACTACCTAATAATGGCTGAATGACGGGCGCGGGCTGACCCACCGGGCGAGGCCGCAAGCCGCTCCAGGTTTTGAGCACCGTTGCGCCGGTATCAGCGCTGTCTAGCGCAGCCATCGCCGGGATAAATCGTGCCGCGCCACGTTGTAGATTGGCTAAGCCTTCTGTTTCTGCAGTGAGGGGAACATTGTCTTCTGGAAATTCTACAGTTGCTCCGAGCCAGTAGCGCCCTTTCCCTAGGGGCACGCACTGAATATCGTCGGCGTTGATGACTGGCTGAAAGGCGGGGTCTCCCAGAACATCAGGTAGCTGAATCTCCATTGCCTGACCTAATACAGGCATCAGCGCCAGCGGCTTATCCATGGCTTGGGTGATCTCCATCGAACCCAAGCCAGCGCACAGCACCACCTGATCTGCCTCAAATATCTTTTTTTTACCGGTTTGCCCATTGCCTCCGGTTTCTACGCCTCGGCAGTGGCTACCTTCCATCGCTAAGCCGATGACGTCAACGCCAAAATGAAACGTGACCCCTTCTGCTGCTGCCGCGTTGACTAGGGCTTGGGTCAGCGCCGCCGGATGCACTTGTCCGTCGGTGGAGGAGTAAATGGCTGCTTTTACGGTGCGAAGTTCGCCCGTTTCTGTCTCACTTTTGAGCGCTACCTGAGGGCACTTCTTCCGCAGTTCTTCAGGGCTCCAAATTTCCAAGGGCCAGCCTTGGCTGAGGCGTTTTTCTCTTAGCGTTTGCCAGCGTGGAAGCTTAGCTGCATCCATGCAGAGGCTGACGATGCCCTGTGAATTGAAGGGAACCGATTGCCCTTGCTGCGCAAGCTCTTCAATGAGGCTGCGGTAGCGGCGAACGCTGGCCTCTCGTAGTCGCCAGGTACGGCCTTTTACCTTGTGGCTGATGATGCCCATCAGTACGCCGAGTGCCGCGCCGGTTGCCCCCTGGGCGGGTTGTTGCCGGTCTAGCACGGTGATATCTGCTTCTAGCTGCCGGTTTAGCTCGTAGGCAACCAGCGCACCGACGACCCCGCAGCCGACAACAACAATCTTCGATTTCCTCGGTGCTTTGGAGTCAGTAGTTTTGTTGTGCATATCTATTGAAAATATGGCTCTAACGACAAACAGAGGACAGTTGCCTATCCTCTGCTTGCCCAAATTATTTTTCTTGACTGAAAATAGCTAGCAGACCTACCCTTCCTCTTCCTCTAGCAAGACGGGGGTGCGGACCATATCTTCAGCTTCGGGACGTACTTCTTCAACATCGGGAATGGTCGTTGTCATTTCGTATACGTCGGGGGCAGGCTCTTCGTTTTCTTCGATGGCCTGCTTCCGCGCGCCTTCGGGCACGATGCTCAGCAGCGCTTCAAAATCGCCTACAAACTCACGGTATTGGGTGATTGCATTGCCGTAGTTGCGCTCTTGAGAGGCTTCGTCAATATTTTGTAGATGGCCCAAAATCTCTTCTGAGAGCTGCTTGGCTTTGGGCTGATCGTCTGGCAGAAGCTGGTTGGAGAGACGCAGTAGTTCGGCTCGTAGCTGACCGAGGGGTCCATGGGTGAAGTTGTCGACGTTTACCCAGTTGTCTTTTTCGATGTAGTTCAGGAGCTCGGGTAGGCGATCGCGCTTCGCTTCCAGACGGCTCACATAGTTTGTCAGCTGGGCAATTTTTTCGGGGGTATAGGTGGGGGCTTCAGCCGCAGGACCGCCGCCACAGCTCACTAAGAAAGTGGCGATCGCAGCTAACAAGACGCCAACGACTGCTTTATATCGTCTCATGGAGCAAAAAACCTCGGATGTATCTACAGAGTCCGTCTTTCAGTGTATAGCAAATGTCCTACCCTCTTTCCTCTATCCAAGTGGGACTATTGCGCAAATAGAGGCGCAAATGGGTCCAATGCAAACGTGGCCAATGCAAACGTGGCCAGTGCAAATTTGATTAGCCTTGGCGCTACCGCCAGAGCTGGTCGGCCATTTTGCACACATCGCGCATCTGCGGCCCGTCGTGCACACGTAAGATATCTGCGCCATGGGCGATCGCACATCCACAGGTCGCCGCCGTTCCCCACACCCGATCTTTCGCCTCGGGCCGGTTCAAAATTTTTCCGATAAAGCTCTTGCGCGAGGTGCCAATCAAGATAGGACAGCCAAGCACCGCCAGCGCTTCTAGCTCTTTCAAAATGGTGATATTTTGCGCGACTGTCTTGGCAAATCCGATGCCGGGGTCCACCACAATCTTGCTCGGCTCTATGCCCGCTGCCACGGCCTTGTCTGCCTGCGCCGCCAGAAAGCTGACAATCTCGCCCATAAGGTCGTCGTAGTCTGTCATTTGCTGCATGGTTTCGGGCGTACCCCGCAGATGCATCAGCATGATCGGTGCCTTGGCTTCTGCGGTCACTTTCAAAATATCTGGCTCATAGGTGCCACCCGAAATGTCGTTGATAATGTCGGCTCCGGCTGCTAGCGCGGCCCTGGCCACTTCAGCCCGCGTCGTATCGACTGATATGGGGATGTCGCGCAGCCAGTCGTGACTTGCGCTGCGAATGGCTTTGATGACTGGAATAACGCGATCGCACTCTTCTTCTAGGGTGGTAGGCAATGACCCAGGCCGCGAAGACTGCCCGCCAATGTCCAAAATATCCATCTCGGCTTCTACCAGCGCTTTTGCCTGGGCCAGCGCTGTTTCCACCGTGTCAAATTCGCCCCCGTCGCTAAAGCTATCGGGGGTTACATTTAGCACGCCCATCAGGTAGGTGCGGCTGCCCCAAGCAAATTCTTTGTCGCGGATTTGCCAATTTTGTTTGGATTGCTGCTTGACCTGCTGCTGGGATTGCTGTTGGGCTTGGGCCTGCGCCTCTGCTCTGCCTTCCGCCATAAACAGCGTGGCCAATCGGTCGTAGGTGCCAGGTCCTAGATATTCGGGGTGCGATCGCCCGCGTCCATACACCCACACGGGGGTCCATCCGCGCGGCCCATCTTCTAAAATACGAATATCTTTAAACCAACTTTTGAGCGAGGACTTCATCGAATTCGCCTTGTCTAGCGCATCTGTCCACCGTTCAAAGGTTTCTTCAAACCCAGGCGTCACCACTTTGAAAGCCACTGTCAACGCTCCCTCTGTATCTGTTCAATCTGCTGCTCAATCGACTGCTCAATCGGCTGCTACGGCAGACTTCGTTTACACGCCGCCACCGGCTGCCAAGAACGCCCAGCGCATTCTCCTCAAGCCCAACCTAGGATATCCCGTCGGGCCACCTGTTACGGTTAGCATGGCCGTCTTGGGCAAAGTGCTACAGGGCCTCCGTCAGGCAAATCCCACTGCCGAAATCCTGATCGTTGAAGGGGTTTGCTCGAAGCTGCCGCTGAGCGAAATTGCCCAGAAAAACAACTTGGGACCGCTCCTCACAGATGGTGTTCAGCTGCTCAATGCAGACGATCTGCCCTGCGTTGAGTACGCCAATCTTGCGCCTGAGCCTGTCCGATTTAAGACGCTATGGGCACCCAAGTTACTTCAGGAAGTCGACTGCCGCATTTCGGTCAGCGCCTTTAAGAAAACGACGCTCAAGGGTCGGGACTTGATCTCAGCAACGCTGAAGAATCTCTATGGCCTGTTTCCCCGAGCAAAGTACAAGGCTCGCAGTCCTCACTCTCGGGGGCAGCTTCATCGTCCGTCGGTGCCGCTAGTTTTGCAAGATGTTTATTTCAGCATTGGTTATCTCTTTGATGGCGGGGTGGTGGATTGCGATCGCAAATTCATTAGTCACGACTACAAGCCCGATAAAGGCGACAGCTTCGATATTGGCCAAGTCATTTGGGGAGAAGATCTTCTCTCGGTAGATCGCCTCGCCTGTGAAATAGGACAGGAAGCGGAAGCTGCTTACTTAGCGCCAATTATCGAGATTAGGAACCGTCTGCTTCAGGTGGGTTAGACGATGGGTATATGATATTTTTTGCCCGGTTCAAGATAGATTGCGCTGACGCGATCGCGCCTAAGGCTTCTTTGTCTGTGAAGGCATCAGCAGGTGTTAATTCAGCCAGTGCATCTGGGTATCGAGTGGGGATGTAGAGCTTGTCTAGCGCTTTAGCATCGTCTTCGACTTCCATAAAAGATTGCCGTTCTTCTTCTGGAAAGCTTCGTATGAGCTTTGTACAAGAATGTCCCCAAGGATCAATATCCAATAAATAACCAACCGCCTTGAGAGATTTTTCCGCTGCTTGCTGGGACAAAAAACACGCTTGAGCAAACTTATTAGCTGATAATAGAGCTAGTGCTGCGCTCAGATCATCTTCGGCTTGCTCAAACCAACGCTCAGCTTCTTTCTGCAGTTTGGCGACGCTCATAGAGAACCTTCCCCTCCCTCAAAAGCTGGGCAATAAATGGCCTATGCTGACATCGGCTAAGTTCTTCCGGCGTGTATACAATCGCATCCACCGTACGGGGAGCATCGGCCAGCGTGTCCAATACCTGTCCAATTCTATCTATCGGCCCAATATCGCACTGCCACACTACAAACAAGTCAATATCTGAACGCCGGGTTGCCTGCCCGCAGGCCCAAGAACCAAACAAAATAATTTTCTCAGGGTCAAACTTAGCCTTGAGTCGTTCAGTGGCTAGCATCAACCAAGGCTGGATTTCTTCTATTTTCTGCCCTATTCGCTGCATTATTCGGCAACCAGTATCATTGTTTTAGCGCGCACCCCTACCTGTACAACCCTGCCTCAAGCGTCCGCTCAAATCATATAGCAGCATCTCTTCTCCACAAAGGCTTTCTTATGCTCGAACTCCACACCCACACCACGCGCTCAGACGGTAGCCTTAGCCCGACAGAGCTGGTGAATTTTGCGATCGCCCAAGGCGTAAAAGCCCTCGCCATTACCGATCATGACACGATGGCCGGGTGGGAAGAAGCGATCGCCGCCGCTCAGCAAACCGATCTTGAGGTGATTCCTGGCCTAGAGCTGAGCACGGTTTACAATGGCCGCTCTATGCACATTTTGGGCTATTACCCAGAGGCCCAGAAGCTGGCTGCCCCTTTGCAAGAGCGGGTTGAGGGTCGCAAGCGACGCGCCCGAAAAATGGCCGACAAGCTCACTGCCCTGGGCTACCCCATCACGTTGCCTGAGATGGCTCCCGCCATGGCACCCGGTCGCCCCCACATTGCTGCCGCTCTCAAGCAGGCAGGCCACGTCAGCTCACACAATGAAGCTTTTGAACGTTTTCTCAAAGAAGACGGCCCGGCCTACGTCCCCTACGAAAAATTTACCGCGCAGCAAGGCATTGAGCTTCTCCGCCGCTGTGGGGCTGTGCCGGTGTGGGCCCATCCCTACATCTTTCGGGGGGGCACGGTGGAGACGATTTTGCCTGAGCTGGTGGATGCAGGGCTAATGGGTATTGAGGTCTATCACCCTACCCACAGCGTCAGCCAAACCCGCAGGCTAGAAGAATACTGCCAGGAGCACGGACTGCTCATGACGGGCGGCAGCGACTACCACGGCCCTAAAAAAGAGAAAAATCCAGATTTTCGCGATCTCAACGCGCTCTCCGTGCCGCTCAGTCTCTTGCCACCGCTCAAGGCTGCGGCGGCCCAGCTGAAGATGGCCTATTCTTCGTAGGTTTGCTCACTTATCAAACCGTCAATTTCGCCGTTCTTCGGGCGCTCCTCCGTAGTTCGACTTAGACTGCAACTTAGAACAGCCGGGAATATTAAAGTTGCTAAATATCTGTATGACCTGCCAACCCGGGGCGATCGCACCCAGCGATTGGTCGGTCCTTCCGTTGTGATTTCCTTTTCTCCTTCTACGCTGTCTCCCGTTCAGCTACTGACTCAAAGGCTCTTACCCAAGACGCTAGCAGCAGCCCACCCAGGACGCGGCATGCTCATCGCCATCGATGCGAGTATTGACCATGGCGACGTCTTAGCAGCCAGTGCCCTCAGCGGTGCCAAAGTGCTGAGGCTAGACCCCACCCAAGACAGCATTCAACAAATTACCCAGGCCGTTCACCGCTACGCCACCAAAAGTATCCACATCATTACCCACGGATCGCCCGGCTGCCTTCATTTCTCCAGCGGTACGCTCACCCTACAAAACCTTCACCACTACGCCGAATCCATCGAGTCTTGGTTTCGCTACCGGCCTTTCTACAAGGGCTCATCCATGAAGGTTCAGCAGGCCAATTGCTTTCTCTCACTCTACGCCTGCAACCTAGCAGCAGGTGCCACCGGTCAGGCCTTCCTCGAAAATCTTCACTACCTGGTGGGCGTCAGCATCCATGCAACACGGGGAAACTTCGGTAGCGTGGCTACTGGCAATCCTCGGCGGCTAGATGTTTCCTATCCCTTTCCCCATGAGGCGATGCATCCCTTTTCAGACGAGCCGCTCGTTAGGTATGAAAACAGACTGTGGTAAGCAGCAGTACGGAAAGCAAAAGAGACGGGCTAGAGAGTATTTCCTCTAGCCCGTCTCTTTTGTTTATCTATTTACTCGCTATCTGGTCGACCGAAGACGAGCTGCGCTTAGCTGGCCGCAAGGTAGCCGTTGATGGAGGCCTTGCGACGGCGTAGGTGCTTCAGGGCTTGCTGCTCAAGCTGGCGAACGCGCTCGCGGCTGATGCCCATGCGCTGACCTACTTTGGCCAACGAAAGTGGGTTGCCATCGGCAAGACCGAAGCGCAGGTTTATCACTTCCTGCTGCTGGGTGGTCAGCTCGGAGAGCATCCTGAAGATGTCTTGGCGTAGAGACTGCTGCACGGTGTAGTCCTCCGGAGAGGCGCCGTCGTCTTCTAGCAGGTCCTGCAGTTCAGTATCTTGGTTGTCGCCGATGCGAACATCTAGGGAGATAGGCTGACGTGCAATCGAGAGATACTCACGCACCTGGCGGGGCTCTAGGTCTAGCTCAGCGCCAATTTCGTTGACGTTGGGGCTGCGGCCTAGCTTTTGAGAAAGCTCTCGCTGAACGCGCTTGATTTTGTTGAGCTTCTCGGTGATGTGAATGGGTAGCCGGATAGTCCGGGCCTGCTGGGCGATCGCACGAGTAATCGCCTGACGAATCCACCAGTAAGCATAGGTAGAGAATTTATACCCCTTCATGGGGTCAAACTTTTCTACGCCACGCTCCAAGCCGAGGGTCCCTTCCTGAATAAGGTCTAGGAACTCCAGATTCCGCTTTTGGTATTTCTTCGCGACAGCAACTACCAAACGAAGGTTCGCCTCAATCATCTTGCGCTTGGCTCGCTGGCCGCGGCGCATGTGATTGCTCAGTTCGGCTTCTGTCATCTCAGCAGCTTCAGCAAGTGCCGCATCAGAGACTGTCTCACCTTCTGGTAAGTCGGCAGCAAGCTCGTCTTTTAGCGCCAGCAAAGACATCATTTTCTGGACCTGCTTGCCCAGTACGATTTCGTCTTCGTGACTCAGCAAAGGGACCCGACCGATCTCGTGCAGGTAGGCGCGAACGGCATCCGTCGTGTACAGCGGCTTAGCCTTGCGCTTTGCAGACTTCCTTTTCTTAGTGGTTTTTGCAGCGGTAGACTTTGTTTTGGTCACTGTCTTCTCCTGGGCAGCCGACTGAGCGCCGACAGCTTCCTGCTTTGCTGCTGTGCCATTGGTTGGCTCAGCAACAGTGTTATTTATCGTGCGGGCTTTAGATTTAGCCATGTGTGTAAGGGGCCTCCGCCAAAAAGTTCTTTCAGGAGTGACAAGGGGCTAGGTGGAATCAGTCAACGTCCTCGCTGGTTCACTAGCGCTTAACTCGGAATCATTATGAGTTTATATTAGCATCATTCAATCCCCCTGAGGTACCAAGAAAGCAAATAAAACAAATCTGTTAGAATGTCTTGGTGGAAATCCTAACAACAGTATTGAAAAGGATACTGAGCATCAGGTTAGAACCGGCTGAGAAGTCCACCAGAAGCGGACCTTAGCGAATGCTTTCTTGACTCTTACAGTGTGACAAAAAGACGCTACAGTAGCGGTGTTGGTAGCCCACTGTAATTACCGTACATCTGCCGGGATGGGTCTTGTGTGCATCTATGGTTTCTAGATACTAGACTCACTTTGTACCTCAGGGCTCTACCGGAGGAAGGAACCGAACCGTAGAAAAGAAAGAGGATATCTCAGCCTGAAAACGCATTTAACAGCGTTGGTCAGGCACGTAGAAAGTGACAGTATCTGACCCTGATCAAACGAAATTCGGTGCAATCAAGAAGCGATCGCAACTTCTCAAAAGTGTGGGTAATGAGTGAATTACAGGGTGAGTAACCTGTAGCGTATGAGAGAAAACAAAGTCACAAAGGAATAGCCTTTAAGCAGTTTCCTACAGAACCTTATGAAAGGGCCTTGCAGAATCTGTTATCGCGAACGAAATAGCTAACGAAAAAATAGCTAAACGGTCAGCACCCGTTAGATAGCAGAGCTGTCTAACGCTGATTGGGAGATTTCAGTTGAGATGCCCTAATCATAGTTCTCTTTGAGGAAATCCTTATGAGAATGTTCTCATGAGAAGATACTTAAGAGAAAACTACTCGCGAAAAATCTGTAGCTAAATGCTACATCTCATCACACAGAGAACACTGAATATTCGTCCGTGAAGTACCCTGAAAGCACAGCGTCTGTTAAGACTAGCCACCATAGCGCTCTTGCAAAGCAACAACACTACCAATAGGCAACTCATTAAACAGGCACATTCAGTCAGCCACACTCAATCGGACACATTCAATCAGCCACACTCAATCAGCCGTAGAGGGGAAAAGTCCTGAAATAGAGGCTACTGTCCTATGTCGGCGACTCATTCAACCGAACGAAGAGGCATACAACCGGTGAATGAGATTTTCTTTGAAGAACTCATCTAATCGGGAAGAGTCGCTGAAGAAATGGATTGAGGATAGTTTGGAGTAGAGAGAGAAGGTGTAAGAAGACAAGGGGGCACTCGTCACCCAGCAGAAGCCGCCCAAGACGATCTCCCAAGATGTTTCTGCTAAAGATGCCATAGCATAACACAGTCAGTTGGAACTGTACTAGCTCATCAAGATATTTTTATTGTTTTTGCAAATTATTGCTGTGAGCAGCAAGGCTCAGTCACCGACTGACCACTTTACGGCGGCTTCGGCGTGAATCTTGGTGGTATCAAACAGGGGCACGGCACTATCTGTTGGCTTTACCAGTAGGCCAATTTCCGTGCAGCCAAGGATCACGGCCTCAGCGCCGGAAGCCACTAGGTTTTCTATGATTTTGCGAAAGCGATCGCGCGATGCCGGTCGAATATTTCCGAGGCACAGCTCGTCGTAAATCACATCGTGGATAAAGCTGCGCTCTTCGCCATTGGGGACCTGCACGGCGAGTCCGTGCTGATAGATCAGTCGGTCTTTATAAAAGGCTTCTTCCATGGTGAAGCGGGTGCCTAGCAGGCCAATGCGCTGTACGCCTTTTGCCTTGATTTCTTCAGCCGTTGCATCGGCAATGTGGATCAGCGGAATGGTGGTAGAAAGGGTGATGGCCTCGGCTACCTTGTGCATGGTGTTGGTGGCGATGAGGAGGCAATCGGCGCCCGCCCCTTCTAGGTTTGAGGCTGCCGATGACAGAATCTGACCGATTTTGTCCCAGGCACCTTTGTGCTTGAGCGCTACTAGCTCTTCAAAATCGACCGAATACATGAGTATCTTGGCGGAATGCAGGCCGCCTAGCTCTGCTTTTACCGCTTCATTGAGCAGCCGGTAGTATTCAATCGTGGATTCCCAGCTCATGCCGCCTAGCAGGCCGATTGTTTTCATCAGAGCTTTCCTTCAAACTTCTGATACCACAGCGCATTGCCAGCCACCGTCAGCACAAAGGCGACGCCGCCCCCGATGATCGCCAGCTGAGGATTGTAGCCGCTACGACCCAGGGTCTCCATCCACACGCCCGTTGTCTCAGAAGGCTGCAGTGCATTGGCTGCAGCAGGGACCAAATAGATGAGGGAGGCTCCCACAATCAACCAGCCGACAGCCGACGCGAGTAAAAAGAACGTTTTGGCTGAGGATTGACCTTTGTATGGAGATGACATCTATTTAAGGGCTTGTTTTTGGGGATTTTCTAAGGCGGCCTTATCGTTTCTGGGTGCAGTTTCAGCGGGTGCCCAGTCTACTGAGATAACCCTACCATGGGTGTCTAAATTGCAGAATCTCTTTCGCTACAGCGCGATCGCAAAGCTATCTGGATGGTGAAAGTCGGCTTCTGCGGCGGGGTGGGCGATCGCCCAAAAGGTCTCTTCTCCCGGTTTCAAAACGACCACTGCACTCACACCTAGTCTCAGCGGCTGGTCGGCCTCTACTAGATCTGTCAGCGGCAGCTTGACCTGTAGCTGTAGCCCTTCAAATCCTCGCCAAGCCTCAATGGGCAGCCGAGAAAAAGCAGCTTCTTCCTTGAGCCCCTGCCGGTACCCCGTGAGGGCAAACACATTCCAATCGCCGCTGGGCGAAAAGTTGCACTCCCAGTACTCAGCCGACCCTGAAGACAAAAAGCACTCAAAGCAGGTCTTTTCCCATAGCTTGTCCTGCCTGCGTCCGCCTTTTCCCATAGTTGGAATCACCACCCGTGACAGATCGCCTGCCAGCCGATACTGAATCGATAAGACGCCCCTTTTTCGAGAAGCTTTGCCCTTGATCGATAGCTTTGCCGTTTGCTCGCTCGGCTCGAAGGGGACTAGCTCAAACGCCTCAGTGGCCATTACCGCAGCTCCTCGATGATGGCTTTGAGCGTTTCAGCCTGCGCCTCAATGCTTTCTGTCAGCTTAAATTGCACCAGTGCCCGGGTCAGGTTGTGGTCGGGGTGCTTCACCTTGAAGTACACGTTCCCGGCCAAGTAGTCAGTAAAAAACCTCAGCCCCAGCTCGAAGGCAATCAGCCGAATCCCATCGTACAGATACGCGTAGTCTTGCTCGGTGAGAAAGTCTTTGGCTAGGGAGAGATAGCCCGACAAGATGCCTTTGGCCAGGGCCGGATCAAATTCTACGGCCTGCCAGTTTTCGGTCTCTTCGCCGAGTCGGTTGCAGCCTGAGCGTAGGCAGTCACCAATGTCGTAGTGCACCAGCCCCGGCTTGAGCGTGTCCAAGTCGATTAGGCTGACTGCTTGCCCGTCTGAGCCCAGCATGATGTTGTTGACCTTGGGGTCACCGTGGATGGGGCGCAGCTGTAGGTGGCCTGCTGCTTTTGCTTTTTCTAATACGTGCGCCCAGGCTGAGCGAGCGGCGATGAAAGATTGGCAGTAGGCTATTTGCTCGGTTTGCTCGGGTGGGTGGGTGGCGATCGCACTCCTCCCTTTTGCCTGCCATGCCGCTAAAACCTGACCATAGTTCTCCAGGTAGGTCGGTGTGATGTGGAAGCCTTCTAGGGTATCTGCCAGGCGCTCGGCGGGCAGTGCGCTAATGAGGCGGTGAAACATCGCCAGTCCGCAGCCCACTTCTCGGGCATGGGCGGGGCTCTCAATCGTTTCAAAGACCTGACAATCTTCGATGAAGCTAATGGCTCGCCAATATTCGCCCGCTTCATCTATCCAGAAGTTTTGCCCTTCCCCGGTGGGCAAGATGTACGGTGTTTCCCAGCGGCGGGATAGCTCGTGGGGGTGGCTGCTCAGGTGCTCGCCTAGCACGGCCATGTTTTGGATCACCAGCTCCGGCTGTCGGAAGACTTGGGTGTTGATTCTCTGCAGGACGAATCGGTTTTGTGGCGAGGTGCTTGCAGGGCTATGGACATTGGGGGCAGGGCTATCGGAACCGTGAGGCAAGGAAGGCTCTACCGTTACAAGATAGGTGTGGTTGATGTTGCCGTTGCCGAGCGGGTCGACGGCGACGACCTTGCCCTGCTGGGTAAAGCGGGCAGCGATCGCCCATAGCGGTGATTGCTCAAAACGTGCACTGCTCAGCGTGGCAGCGCTCGGTGCTTCTGACATCGTGACTCCTTGGGCACCCCGGGCCTACTAGCATGAATATTTGCAGCCGCAGAAGGAAGTTTACAGAGAGCTAGAGTTCAAGCTTTCAGCTTCTTCTGGGGTCTGCGGAATATGAATACCACATTCTTGCTTCAGGCCGTTAAACCGGGTGGCTCGCCCGTCGGTATCTTCGGCGGTGAGGGGTCTGCTGGAGTGCCAGTCGCCGACGCTGACGTAGCCCTGCTCAAAGAAGGGATGGTAGGGCAGGTCGTGAGCTTTTAGGTAGTCGTACACGTCTTTTGAGGTCCAGTGCAAGATGGGCATTAGCTTGTAGCGATTTTCCTGCACGTCTATGCGGTTGAGGGTTTTGCGGTGGTCGGTTTGCTGCGATCGCAATCCGGTTAGCCAAGCGATCGCACCCAGCTCCTTCAGGGCCCGCTGCATCGGCTCTACTTTGCGAATATGGTCGTATTGGTTAAAGGCTTCTACGGAACCCTCTTCCCACAGCCGTCCGTGCAGCGCTTCCATGCGGGCTGGGCTCAGGGGCGACTGATACACCCGCAGATTGAGCGATAGGCGCTGGGTGAGCTGCTCGGCAAAGCGATAGGTCTCTGGCGGCAGGTAGCCCGTATCGACCCAGATGACCGGAATATTTGGGATGACGCTGGTGACCAGCCCCAGCATGACTGCCGACTGAATGCCGAAGCTCGTGCTCATCACCAGGCTATGTCCAAAGGTGCGCGCCCCCCATTCGATCAGCGCCGTGGCCTCAGCCTTATCAAAGGTTTGATTTAACGCTTGGAGATCGAGCGTTGGCGCTAGCTTTGGGGCTGGGCTGGTTTGCTGATGACTTGGTAACACACTGGTCATAGGAAATAATCCTGCTCCCACTCAATTCAAGGAATCAGCCTACACCATTGACTGTGTCGCTAACCCGGCGATGTGCCAACCTATAGCTTCCCACGTTGGGCTGACTATAGCTAGCTGGTGCGGTCAGTCGAGATCGACCTTTTTGCGGCTTGATTTGAGTTGCGATCGCCGAGCTTTGCTGTCTAGTCGTCTGCGTTTTGCGGCTTTGGAGGGCTGGGTGGGTCGGCGCTTTTTGGGGAGGATGGCGACGGCCTGGATCATTTTTTGGAGGCGGCTGAGGGCGGCTTCGCGGTTGCGCTCTTGGGAGCGATGCTGCTGCGACTTGATGACGATGACGCCGTCTTTCGTCAGTCGCTTGTCGGAGAGGGCGAGCAGCCGTCGCTTATAAAAATCGGGTAGAGAAGAGGCGGCGATGTCAAACCGTAGGTGAACGGCTGTGGCGACCTTGTTTACGTTTTGGCCTCCGGCACCCTGGGCGCGGATGGCGCTCATCTCTATTTCGCTATCTGGAATCGAAACTGCCTTCGAGATCCGTAGCACACGCTCGTCCTATTGCTGCTGTCCTCACTATCCTAGCCTTTTGGGCCAGTCTGCTTGTCAGATCGGTGGGCTGTCTGCCTGGTGGTGTTGACGGGCTGTGGACTCGCGGCTTCCAGGTCACAGTGCGATAACACCGGTTCTAACATCCATCAGGTCAACCCTAAATGGTCTCCCTATAATTTAGGCAATTTGAGAGGCTAGTGGGTCTTCGGGCCGCTAGTTTTGATGATTTGGCATCAATCATTCAGGACCGCATCTATACGCATCCCTGGGATACTCCTGGGTTTATCACCATGGCAAAGCACAACTTTTTGCAAAAGACGGCAATTTTTCTGCTGGGCACGCTTTGCGACCAGCTGTGGGGCTTTCGGCCCAATCTGATTCCCCCGTTTGTGGCGCAAAAGGGCTGGCTGGGGGCGCTGCTCTGGTTCGCACGAAATATGCCTCGCTATGAGCGCATTCGCGATCGCTGGGGACCCATTCGCACGCACCTGCTCGCTACCGAAATCTCACTGCTCAATGGCTGTACCTACTGCGCAAACGGACATGCCTACGCGCTGCAGCTGCACTACCTGCGGCAGACTGAGTGGCTGTTCCCTCTGAGCGAATCGGAGATTCTGGCGCTGCAGTCGCTGCCGGAGGCGGCGCAAATAGACCGCCTGGAGGCGGCGCTGGCAGAGGCTGGGCTGAGTTCGGCGATTTTGGACCTGCGGCGGTTGGTAGAGCTGTATGAACAACCAGCCCTGGCTGTGACCGACAAGGACCGGGACATGCTGCAGCTGATCAGGATGTTTGCCGACCTGAATGACTGCGGTCGTAAGTACAATCTGCAGATAGATCAGGCCCATGACCCGATAAATAAGCGCCGGGAGTGGCGCGATCGCTATGCTGCCCTGCGCCGTGCCGAGCCTGCTCAACCGGTCGTTGTCCCCGAACCGGCTATCACCGTGCTAAACCCCAGCGACCTCTACCTCTGATTGCGCCTGCTGCCCGGCCAGCGCCTCAAATTCTCGCCAGCAGAGATACATCGCCCTGGGCACATGGAAACACCCTTTCCACTTGCCGCCTTTGAGGGGCAGCAGCACCTCTCCGCGCCGGTTTAGGTAGCCGTACCACTCGCCGTGGGCGACGGATCCGAAGTGTGCCCAGCTGTAGTCGTGCACCGTTTGGTACCAGTGCCAGCAGCGCTCGTCTTGGGTGAGGCGGTAGGCCATGGCCAGGGCGACCAGGGTCTCCAAATGTACCCACCACAGCTTTTGGTCCCATTCCAGCTGCTGGGGCGGATGGCCCTGACTGTCCATAAAGTAAAACAGGCCGCCGTGCTGGGTATCCCAGGCGAAATCTAGGGTCTGCAAAATGACGTCGGTGGCCTGCTGCATGAGCGCTGGGTTGCCCTGACGTTCGGCGATCGCCAGCATGAACCACATGGCCTCAATGCCGTGGCCTGGGTTGATTAACCGGCCTTCGTAGCAGTCGAGCAGGGTGCCTTCGGGGGTGACGTGCTCGTGCATCAGGCCGCTCTGGGCAGCGCGGAAGTCGCCCATCACTTCGCGCTGGGTTTGGGTGAGTACCTGGTCGAGCTGGCCGGATGGGAGGAGCCAGTCCATCTCTAGGGAGAGGTTGGCCAAAATCATCGGTAGGGCGAGGGCTTTGAGTGGGCGGGTGCCGGGGTAGGCTTTGGTGTATTTGCCTTTGGGATTGGTTTGGCGGCGCAGGACGTTTTGGTAGGCCTGAAGGGCGATCGCTTTGGCTTGCTCGCGGCTTTGGCCTTCGGGGCAGGCGAGGGCGTATTGGCTAAAGGCCATGGCGGCAAAGCAGTCGGAAAAAACGTTGTAGGGCTGTACGAGTGGCTGGCCCTGACGGGTGAGCGAGAAGTACCAGTTGCCGGTGTCGTCGCGGCCATGCTGAGCCAGGAAGTCGGCGCCTGCTTTGGCGACGGCGAGCCAGCCCTCTCGCGGCTCCACCTGGTTGTACAGCATGGAGAAGGTCCAAACCTGGCGGTTTTGCAGCCAGATGAACTTGTCGTGATCGTAGACGTTGCCCTGGGCATCTAGGCAGGTGAAGTAGCCGCCGCAGTCGGTATCGACTGAGTGGGTTTGCCAAAAGGGTATGACGTTTTCTAGCAGGGTGGTCTTGTAGCGGGCCGCGAGGGCGGCAAAGTCTTTTGTCATTGTTCCATCATCCATACGACTCTATTCCCGGACGGCGCTGTCAGTTTGAGTAGAGATTCTTAGCAAACGTGTTTCTTATCTAAGACCACTGCTCGTTTTTCCGACCGGACAGGCTTTTATGCAAGCTTCAGAAGATTCTGCGCCTTCGACACTCTCTAACACACCTTTGACCGCCCAGTCGCGCCCAGATTTGCAGCCGGGCCTTGGCCGCCGGCACGGTGCCCTCGCTGGGACGGCGGCTTTTGCTTCGGCGGGCTTTGTGTTTCCCCTAGTCGGCGGAGAGTCTGCACTGGCCAATCCTGCGTTTCAGGGGTCGGCCCAAGGTCAGCTGCCGCTGCCTGAGCAAGCAACTGCACCCGATCATGTCCCGGTAGACATTGCCTTCAATCAGAGCGCTGGCGTTTCCCCACAGGTCGCGCAGACCCGCCCAGCCGCCTTCAGCAATCCGCTCGCCACGAGCCAATCGTCACCGTCTGCCCCGGCCCCAGCCGCGAATGCCGCTGCCGAGTCAGCCCCTTTGCTCACGCAGGGCGCTGACGGCAACTGGACGCTGGCCTACGGCGGTCAGACTGCGCCACAGACCCAAGCGGTGGTCGCTCAGCTAGCCGACCAGGCCAAAGCTGCCCGCCACTCTTGCAACAGTGACGCCTGCCGCCGCCTCACCTACATCGATCAGCAGCTGCCTGCCGCCCAAAAAGCGGTGCAGGCGCTGGAAGCGCGACTGGCGCTGTTTTCATCGGAGCGCGCTCAGAGCAATCTGCCTGCCTACAAAAAGGTATTGAGCGATCGCATCACTGAAATCTCCAACCAGAAGAGCGCCCTGTCGAGCGACCTTGCTGAAACCCGCAACTACATCAGCCAGCTGGAGATGCGCCTGAGCACGGTGGATGCGGACCTCACCTTACCGGCCCGGCTGCTCAGCCAAGACCAAACCTACCAGAGCATTTGGGCAGATCTCCAGGCCTCGGAGGAAAAGCTACAGAGCGAATACAGTAAGGCCAACATTGATGCGACGCTGCTCAACCAGATCTACTCCGAGTACCAGGCGCATCAGCAAAAGCTAGAGCGGGCCGCTTACAAAGCGCTCAACCTCTACATTATGGATGAGCAAACCCAGGCTCCCGCCATGCTCTACCAAGCTCCGGCAGCGCTGGACGTTTTGCAGGCGCTGGTAGTGGCGACGCACCAAGAGCGGGTTCAAAAGCTGCGCCAAGACACCATTGGCAGCATTGAGAGCAGGCTCCAATCTCGGCAGCGGCAGCTCGCGCAAGACATTACCACCCACGAGCAGATCGAGCGCGAACTCGCCTCTGCCAAGGTGGTGGTGACCAAGCTAGAAGAAGAGCGCGATCGCCTCAATGTCAACCGCTCTGCTGACACGCTCAGCGCCCCCGTTCCCATTCCAGAATCGACTGACTTAGACGCAGCGCCTGCTTCCCCTGAGTCTTCTGCCCTGGCGACCGCTCGCACCCTACAAGTGCAGCTCCCCGAAGGCACCATCGCTAAAACCCTCATGGGCCTGGTGGTGGCAGCCAGCGGTGCGGCAGCGCTGGCCTACCGTCAGCAGCAGAAGAAAAAGCGGGTCTCCTGGCAAATACAGCGTGCAGCAGCGACGACTCGTCCGGCGGTCACGTTGCAGCCTGCGACTTTTAGCAATTCAAGCAGAGAGGGGCTGCGCGCAAACCGAGACGAGCAGGGCTTGTTGACTGAGATGATGGCTATCACCGGTCAGCCCGCGACGGCGACGACTGAGGACGCAAGCCAGGAAGCGCTGGACCGCTCGATTGAGATTATGGTGCGTGAGCTAGACGAAGCGCTGGGTAAAGCGACGGCAGCGCCTAGCCCTTCTACGGCGACGCCTGCTCGCAAGCTTGAGCCGGTTCGCCTCTCTTTGGATGAGGTGGATCGCTTTGCTCAGCAGGCGATTCGCTGGGTGCTCAATGACTTGGGCGAAGGAGTGATGATGCCTGCGGCGGCGACGGCGGGCACTGAGACTCAGGTGGAGCGGACCTCCTCAGGGGGCTTTGCGAACCCAGGTGGCTTCAAGCTGATGGGTCCTTCGCTGGCTGGCCCAAGGTTTGCGCTTGCCAAGTCTGCATAGAGTCTTTTCTACGGGGCTGAGCGCAATTTCTGGGTGCTTTCTCTCCAAATGCACTCAACAGCGTGTGACTTTTACCACACAATAGAAGGAGGGCAGCTTTGCGGCGGCGGTGCCATGGTCGCGGGGGTCCTGGTTTTCCTTCGCTGTGGCTTTTCGCAGCTGTGTGATGGTTTCTTCTTCTGCGCATCCGTTTCGACGACTGCTGGCCTACGGGCGGCAGTATCGCGCTCAGGTTTGGCTGGCTAGCCTGTGCTCTCTGCTCAACAATATTTTTGACCTGGCGCCGCCCGCGCTGATTGGTGTGGCTATCGATATCGTGGTCGACCAGCAGGATTCTGTGTTGGCGCG
Organism: Cyanobacteria bacterium J06614_10; assembly: GCA_038527325.1. Classification (GTDB taxonomy): domain Bacteria; phylum Cyanobacteriota; class Cyanobacteriia; order Phormidesmidales; family Phormidesmidaceae; genus Phormidesmis. The sequence continues at coordinate 6,682 of JBCBFY010000066.1, read as the reverse complement.
GCTGGGGGTGGTGGATCTGCGATCGCAGTTCATTGTCCTGTCTGTGCTGACTTTTCTGGTGTGGGTGCTGGAGTCTGCCTTTCAGTACGCTTACGAGCTGCTGTGGCGCAACCTGGCCCAGTCGGTGGAGCACAACCTTCGCATCGATGCCTATCAGCATGTGCAGGGCTTGGAGCTAGCTTATTTTGAATCGCGCAGCACCGGACAGCTGATGTCTATGCTGAATGACGATATCAATCAGCTGGAGCGCTTTCTGGATCGCGGGGCCAACCAAATCATTCAGATGAGCGCGACGGTGGTGATTATCGGCACGACCTTTTTTGTGCTGGCACCGCAGCTCGCTTGGATGGCCATTCTCCCGATGCCCTTTATCATTGGCGGAGCGATCGCATTCCAAAAGTTCCTCGCCCCTCGCTACAGCGACGTTCGCAACAAGGCGGGACTCATCAACGCCCGGCTGATCAACAATCTCACGGGCATTGCCACCATTAAGAGCTTCACCGCTGAAGACTATGAGCTCGCTCAGCTCACCCGCGAAAGCCAGGCCTACCGCACCAGCAACCGGCAGGCCATTCGCCTCAGCGCTGCCTTCATTCCTTTGATTCGGATCATCATTTTGATTGGTTTCACGGGCATTTTGTTCTACGGTGGCTTGGCGACGGCGGCGGGCAGCATTGAGGCGGGGACGTATACGGTGCTGGTGTTTTTGACCCAGCGGTTGCTTTGGCCGCTGACTCGGCTGGGTGAAACGCTGGATCAGTATCAAAGAGCGATCGCCTCCACCCGGCGAGTGATGAACCTGCTCGATACGCCGGTGGCCATCCGCCCGGGGACGACCGCGCTACCCGCCGCGCAGGTCAGCGGCGATGTGGTGTTTGAAAATGTCTCTTTTGGCTACCAAGACCGGCAACCGATTATCAACCGGCTGTCGCTGAAGATTCCGGCGGGGAAGACGACGGCGATTGTGGGGGCGACGGGGTCTGGCAAGAGCACGCTGGTGAAGCTGCTGCTGCGCTTTTATGAGGTGGATGCGGGGCAGATAAAGCTGGATGGGTTAGATATTCAGGACCTGACGCTGACGGATTTGCGGCGGGCGATTGGCCTGGTGAGTCAGGATGTGTTTTTGTTTCATGGGTCGGTGGCCGAAAATATTGCCTACGGCAGCTTTAATGCCACGCTAGATGAGATTACTCGGGCTGCAAATATCGCTGAGGCTCACGACTTTATCACCGCGCTGCCCCAGGGCTACGACACCATCGTGGGCGAACGGGGGCAGAAGCTCTCGGGCGGGCAGCGGCAGCGGCTAGCGATCGCCCGCGCCCTGCTAAAAAATCCGCCTATTCTCATATTGGATGAAGCCACCTCAGCGGTAGATAATGAGACCGAAGCCGCGATTCAAAAGTCCCTGGAAAAGATTACTGTAGACCGGACTGTGATTGCGATCGCCCATCGCCTTTCTACCGTGCGCAATGCCCACTGCATTTATGTGATGGAGCAGGGCGAACTGGTCGAGAGCGGCACCCACGAGCAGCTGTTGGCAGCCGGTGGCCTGTACGCAGGACTTTGGAAAGTGCAGACGGGAGAGCGTTCTGAGGTGCCTGTTGGATAGCGATACTCCCTAACGCCCAGTCACCACTACCCAACGCCCATTGTCAGGTCACCTTCTCTATGCGCGAACAGTCACCTTCGCCGACGCCCATACCGGATACTGCTAAGTTGTCTACGAACTCGCCTGCGGCTGCCTCACAAACGGCTAAAGACCGCTTCAGCTTGCTTCAGCTGTGGAACATGAATCTGGGTTTCTTAGGGATTCAGTTTGGCTGGGGGCTGCAAATGGCCAACATGAGCTCTATCTTTGAGCATTTGGGGGCGAGTGCCCATGCCATTCCGATACTGTGGCTGGCGGCGCCGCTGACGGGGCTGATCATTCAGCCGATTGTGGGAAATTTGAGTGACTATACTTGGGGGCGGTTTGGCCGACGGCGTCCGTACTTTTTGGGAGGGGCGGTGGTGGCGTCGGTGGCGCTGGTGCTGATGCCCCATGTGTCGGCGCTGTGGATGGCGGCGGGGTTGCTGTGGATACTCGACTCTAGTGCCAATGTGAGCATGGTGCCGTTCCGGGCGTTTGTGGGTGACCTGCTGCCAAAAAAGCAGCGCACTCAGGGCTTTGCGATGCAGAGCGTGATGGTGGGGCTGGGGGCCATATTGGCCTCTAGCATGCCCTGGCTGCTGAGCCATTTGCTGGCGGTTGATCCATCAACCGGGGCGGGGCAAAGGATTCCGCGGACGGTGGAATGGTCTTTTTACTTGGGGGCGGCGCTGTTTTTGCTGACGACGGTGTGGACGACGCTGACGACGGCTGAGTCGCCGCCAAAGGATCTCGAAAAGTTTGAGCAGCGGCAGGAAGCGCACGGGGGCGTGCTAAATAGCCTGCAGGAAACTTGGCAGGCGCTGCAGCAAATGCCGCCGACGATGCAGCAGTTGGCTTGGGTGCAGGTGTTTACTTGGCTGGGTATCTTTTGCTTCTTTCTTTATTTTCCGCCTGCGGTGGCGCGCAACCTGTTTGGCGCGGCGGAGATCGATTCGATTGTTTATAACCAGGGGATTGAATGGGCGGGGATTTGCTTTGCCATGTTCAATCTGGTGTGCATTCCGTTTTCTTTTTTGCTGCCGGTGCTGACGCGGCGCATCAGCCGCAAGGTGGTGCATAGCGTTTGCCTTGCCTGCGGCGGCTTTAGCCTGATTAGCCTACTGGTGATTCATCAGCCTCGGCTGCTGCTGCTGCCGATGGTGGGCTTTGGCATGGCTTGGGCGAGCGCCCAGTCGATTCCCTATGCGATTTTGACGCATGCGATTCCAAAACAGCACCGGGGCATTTACCAGGGCATTTTTAACTTCTTCATTGTGCTGCCGGAGATTGGCATCTCGCTTTGCTTTGGGTGGGTGATGGCGCACTGGCTGCACGATGACCGGCTGATGGCGGTGGTGATTGGGGGTGGTTTTCTGTTGGTGGCGGCGGTGATTACGCCGTTTGTGTCGCTGCCGGTGGGGGCGGTGCGGGGCAATGCTGAAGGGCTGATCGGGGCGGTAGAGGGGCCGACGGGCGAGTCTGCTGATGAGGCGACAGGGGAGCTGGCAGCGGGGGAAACCTCTGAAGCAGAGCCGGAGCGATCGCCCGGTAGCGACGGCCCCGGTCTCACAGAGCCCGCTATCTCCTAAGGGGCCGACAGGCAGTCATTGTTTTTTTGTCTATTGAGCGATTGCTGATTTCACCTCCCGCTTTACTGTGCAGAGTGCTTTTTTCCCAAATTTGACGGTTCGGTTCGACCGGCTAACTCAGCTGTTGCTGCTGGCGGTGACGGTGCTGGTGTATAGCGTGGTGGGTATGGCGATCGCAAACTCTCTGTTTGTGAGCTATGTGGGGGCGCAGCAGCTGCCGCTGGCCTTCATTTTGATTGGCCTGTGCTCGATGCCTGCCTACGCGGTGTTTTCACAAATTATCGATAGCTACAGTCGGCCTCAGCTCTTTCGCTATGTATTGCTGGGGTCGGTGTTTGTGATGTTTGGCCTGCGGCTCTTGCTCACGCAGGATGCGACCTATGTGTACTACGTTCTGCTGATTGCGATTTTCTTTCAGTGGGACTTTCACAACAATGTGCTGTACCCCAGCCTGCTGACGGACTACTTCACCACCCTAGAGTACAAGCGCTATGCGCCCTACATTGGCATTGCTCAGGCGGTGGGCACGCTGCTGGGCGGGGGGCTGACGGCGCTGCTGTCTCACTACCTGAGAACGCGGGATTTGCTGCTGTGTTTGCCGGTGGTGTTTTTGATTGGGTTTGTGCAGCTGGTGTATTTGGAAAGCTCGCAGCGCCGGGTAAATAGCGACCAAGCGCCGCAGTCTGTAGGCATTTGGGAATCGATTCGCACGTTTCCCGATCTGGTGCAGCGCTATCCGCTGGCGATCTTCCTGGCGAGCAGTAGCTTCCTGCTGGTAATTATTTACATCAGCTCGGAGTTTCTCTGGTTCAACATTTATGGCGCCCAGTTTAGCGATCAGGCCCTCACGGGGTTCCTCGGCCTGATGCGGGTGGTGATTAGCCTGGTGCAGGTGGCGGTGATCTACGGCGTGACGCGGCCTTTGCTCAAGACGGTGGGCGTGGCGCGCATGAACCCGCTGTATCCGCTGACGACGCTGGCCAGCTTTGCCGGGCTGCTCTCCCACGTGGGGCTGCCTGCGGCGATTGGCCTGCATGTAAATGGCGACGGCCTCTACAAGGGCATCAATATTCCGGTGCACCAGCTAAATTACAATGCGATTCCCCAAGAATTTTTGGGGCGGATTCGGGCCTTGAGTGATGGGCTGATCTATTCGGTGGGGCTGACGCTGGCGGGAGTGCTGCTGTGGCTGGCAGAGACGCGGCTGAGCCTGGTGCAAATCGCCTGGCTGGTGGCGGGGCTGACGGTGGGGCTGCTGCTGGTGAGGCTGCCGATGGGTCGCTACTACGCCAGCGGGCTAGAGGGGATGATTCGCTCTGATAGCTTGGACCTGGATGAATTTGACCTGATGCCGGTGTCGCTCAATCCGCAGTCGGGCGAGGCGGTGAAAGAGCTGCTGCGGGATAGCGATCGCTACAGTCAGCAGAAGGGATTGGAGCTGGCAGCTCGCATGGGTGCCCCGGACCCGTTTCTGCCCGAGGTAGAGGCCTTGATGCGGGCGGCGGGCGGTCAAGATGCGCAGCTCATGGAAGGCGCGATCACACTCTTCTCCCCCTGCTCTGCTGAGCTGCAGACCCACTTCCAGCAGGCCCTAGCCGATCCGCAGCTGCGGGACTTCGCCTGGGAAGTGCTGCTGATAAACCGGGCCATCCCTGCAGACCTAGCCGCTGAGCGCTCGCTCACTGCTGCCGCCTCGTCATCTACTAACGGTGCGACTGTGGCCACCTACGACAACGGCCAGCAAACTGGCCACGCGCCCTCTCGCCTTAGTGAAGATACCGCCCGAGCTTCAGACAGTCCCGCAAGTCTGACGCCGCTCAGCACAGAGCATCAGGTGCTGACGGCGCTCACGCAGCTGATGACCGATGGGGCCACTGAGCCCTGCTGGCCCGAGACGCTCACGGGGCCTGCCGCTCGCATCCTCACCCGCGTGGTGGCCTACAGCAGAGATGCCGAGCTAGCGCCGTTGATTTCGGAGGTGGTGCTGACCCAGGCCGCGCCAGACATTCTGCGCACCGGCTTAGAAGCGCTGGTGCCCTTAGCTCAGCGGGGCGACCAGCCTACTGCCGACATTGCCTGCCGTAAGCTCACCCACGCAGACCCCATGGTGAGAATCGCCGCCCTAGACCTGCTGCGCATCACCCGTTGCGAGGCTACCTTGCCGACCATTGGCCAGTGCCTGAGTGATGACGACCCGCGCGTGCGTCAGCAGGCTGCCCGAGCGATCGCTGCCTTTGGCCGCGCTGGCATCGCCCTTGCCAAAGCTCACCTCTCTCCCGCAGCCGACCCTCCCCAGCCCGCCACCCTCAACGCGGCCATCACCGCCATTGGCCTCGTGCGCACCCGCTACGCCAGCAATGTATTGTTCGACTATCTTTCGCCCAGCTACGCGCAGCTCGCCGAGACCCGCCGCTGGCAGTCGCAAATCCCGATGGACGCGTCTAGCTGGGCGCCGCTTGGCATTGCGATCGCCGACTATCACGACCGGCTCATCCAGCAAGTGCTGTACGTGCTCTCTGCCCTGGGCTACGCCCGCACCGTCAATGCCGTCAACCGCTTCCTTGCCACCGGCGCCCGCACCGAGCTAGAAAACGCCATCGAAGTGCTCGCCTCCCTCCGCCATCGCCGCTTCGTGCTGCCGCTGATGCCCCTCTTCGAGCAATTGGTCGCAACGCCCTCCCCCGTCAGCGCCCCCCAAGTCACCCCCCAATGGCTGAAGACCAAAGGTTACCGACTCCTCCTCGAAGCCTTAGAATCTAATGACCGCTGGATCAAGTCTGGCGCGCTCGTCGCCCTCGCCAGCGTTCCTGCCGCCCTCGTCCGCGACCCCGACCCCGTCGTCAACCAAATCGCCAGTCAAATCTTCCAGGACAATTCGCCAGTCACCACCACCATGAACCGACTGCTGCTGCTCAAAACCATTCGCCTCTTCAAGAACCTCTCCCTCGACGAGCTGATGCTCATTGACGAGAGCCTAGAGCAGACCCAGGTGATCGCCGGAGAGACCATTTTCACCGAAGGCGACCTCGCGGCCCATTTATACATTGTGGCCGAGGGCGACGTGCAGCTGATCAAAGATATTGATGGCGTACCGCGATCGCTCAAGCAAATTACTAAGGGCGACTACTTTGGGGAGGTCGCGCTCTTTGATGATGCGCCGCTGTGGGATAGTGCGATCGCGCAGACAGACTGCACCCTCCTGAAGCTAGAAAAGAACCGCTTCCTCAGCCTGATCACGCAGCGCCCGCACATGATTTTAGAGATTTGCCGATTCTTGAGTCAGCGCCTACGGGAGACCGATAGGGTCCGCTCGGAGAATGCGTCAGGGGTGCGGTAGGGAGATTTTTGGTGAGTGGCATGGGTGGCGGGACCCACCCCGTCGCTGCGCGCCACCCCTCCAGAGGGGATTTACTTCGGGCGTTGGGGCTGGGGGTGCTAGATCGCTTAACTGCTCACAGCCGGG
>JBCBFY010000065.1:0-28975 GCA_038527325.1 Cyanobacteria bacterium J06614_10 | reverse complement strand
AGGGTCGGCAGGGATACGCGAGAGAACTCGGGTAGCTTCTGCCGTCAGATTAGGAATGAGGATTCAATAAGATGCACAGTTCCTGCCGCCCTCACCCCAACCCTCTCCCTGAGGGAGAGGGAGCTCAAAGTCCTTCTCCCTCAGGGCTCCCGTGTACACATAGCTATGAGACAAATGTCGGAAAGTCCCAGTACACCTTGCATTTCCCTCATCCTAAATCCTTCTCCCGAGGGGAGAAGGACTTTGAATCCGGTCCCCCTTCTCCCTTTGGGAGCAAGGGGTTAGGGGATGAGGGCGGCGGGATGTGACGCCTCTCTCGGACTTATGTATACACGGGAGCCCTCAGGGAGAGGGTTGGGGTGAGGGCGGCAGGAACTGTGCATCTTATTAAATCCTCATTCCCTGCACCTGCTGCACAGCAATTATGAGAGCGCTATCAGCAATTCCTCAGACTCTTTTCTAATCCTCTTTCCAAACACTCAGTTTCTCCTCGACTGCGCTTCAGATAGGCCTGTCATTCTAAAACCATTGAAGCAATCGACGGACATCAAACCGAACGGTTGCTAAATACACACCAACCTCAGTCCAGGAGACACTTATCATGAAACGCATTACTCTATCCGCTCTCACGCTACTTCTCACAGCTGCGACACTCGTACCCGCCGCGCAAGCACAGGTTTCAAGCCCCGAAGAACTCGGCGAGAACACCAGCTTCATCGAGTTTGTACGCTTCAACCGAGATGCGAGGAGTAAAAACTAATCGAACCCAATAACACGTGCTCGATTTAGCTGCTTGAACCGGGTGGGTAGCGTCAGTGGCTGAACCCACCCCGACCTCCACAGTATTGCCTTAAAGAGATATTCACACAGTCTCATCGCCGCCCTTCTTACGCATACTCTTCATCGCTGAGGAGAGAACGTGAAAAACATTAAAATCTCCTGAATATCAGCATTTGTCAATTACCCCTTACAAACATGTTCTGTTTTACGGAAGAGGTTTCATAATAGAGATGGAAAGTTAAACGGAGACAGTGTTATGAAACCTTTAAAAGTGTTTGTTGTTACAGGGCTAGTTTTTGCTGGCTCAGGGATCTTTGCTCTCTCCGCCTCCGCGCAGACATTAGACCCAGCACAGCTAGAAGCGCTCGAAGTAGAACTCAGCATCGAAGATTACAGCACCGCTGACTCTATCTTTGAGCTTGATCCCGTATCGGTTGAAGATAGGTTAGTCGACGTAGAACTCTTCAGCGACCCAAATCCCAACCGAGAGATCGAAGTTATCAATGAAGAATTCGACGAGTCTCGTGGCGTTCGCGGCGTCGAAATTGTCGAATTTTCTTTACCGGTTCGATAGGTCGTTCTTCCTAGGCCGAGTCCGTTGAATGAATGCAAACTCACCCCGTCGCTCTTGGCCCCATACTCAGTGCGTCTAGTCACAGGACGGCGATTATTTTGTCCTAATCCTTCCGGACAGTTAAATAAGCTTGCTTTACCCTGTAAAGAGATACGACTTTCTTTTTGCATTGCCCACAGCAGGCAAAAAGTACAGACGGGTGCTTCTACCGACTCTTGCAGCTACTTCTATTTTTTGCTTTCGCTGTCAGACGGTCTTCGATATACCTTCAGACCCTCTCCCCGTGACAGTTCTCTTCGAAGTCATTGTCTTCGGCAAGCCCATTTCTCAGCAGACGAAGGACAAATCGCGCCTTCAAAGCTGGCAGGCTGCCGTGCGCAAAGCAGTAAAAGCAAGCTGGAGTGCACCGCCAGTAAAAGATCCCCTGCTCATTACCCTCACCCACTTCTACGAAGCAGACTCAACCGATGAGAGCGGCGTTCCCGACAGCGACAACATCGTTCGGCCCGTTCGAGAAGTATTAGCAGGCCTCGTATATTCAGCAGATTTAGCCGCCATCGACTTCGTAAGCCGACGGAGAAACCTCAACGGCACGTTTCGGATCAGAGGCATGTCCCCAGTGCTTGCCAAAGGGTTTAGCCAAGGAAGCGAATTCCTGCATGTTAAAATGCAGTCCATGCCAGATCCGGCAGCGCTCAACTAGCTGCTTAATGGGAATGTTGCCACACAAAAAGACCGTGTCAAATGTAGCGCCAGACGGCACAGCCACTGGGGAAACCAACCGTCAGAATGACACCGAGCATCAGACCGAGCATCAAAAGGTACTCGCGATCGCCAGAGAATACCGGCAGCAGGGCTGTGAAGTAAGCCTCTACCCCCCGCAGGCTGAGCTGCCCGAAGCCCTTGCCGACTGCGACCTCTCACTGGTAGCAAAGTGCGACGGTAAAATGCTAGCCGTCTCAGTGAGAACCAAAGAGACCCTGACGCAAACAGGCAAAAGAGACTTACGGCGGATCAGCGATCGCATTCAATCACTCTCCGACTGGGAGTTGGAACTAGTCGTCACCACCGCTACTCCATAGCCTATAAAGCTAGCACCTCAGCTCAGCGACACCCCCCGCCCACTGTGATCGCTACAAAGGTGTCACAACCGAATTCACAACCCCTTTGCTAAACAAAGATGCTGGGTATGTGAGGACGCCACTCTCCCAAATCACCATCTACATAGTCGGCTGAGCCGTCCTTTTTTTGGGGCTAAGCCGTCATCCTTACTCACTACCATCAGAATCCCCACTGTGCTGCCCTTCGAGTTTATTGTGATAGGCCGCCCACTTCCCCATGGACATTATGACAAGGCAGCGCTACGACGGTGGAAAGCGTTTGTCAGAGAGGCGGCTATTGCCAGTTGGCCCGCCAAGGAACCGACCGGCAACCTATTAAAAGTCACTATCACCCACTACTACGACTTAACCCTAATAGAAGGATCTCTTCCCGACAGCGATGCCGTCGTCAAGCCCGTTCGCGACGCGCTCAACGGCATCATTTACGTCGACGACTACCAAATCTCTGACTTTGTAAACCGTCGCCGCAATCTCAACCGATCGTTTCGCGTCAAAGGCATTTCGCCAGTCTTGGCAGCAGGGTTTTGCAGCGGGCAAGAATTCTTGCATCTGCGCATTGTCGAAAGACCCGACCCAGAGCTTTTAGGATAGCCCTACAGCGGCAAAACCTTGCCGCGTAAGTCACCAGGAGACTCCACACCGTACCGACTCAGCATCGTCGGCAAAATGTCATAGAGCTGAGCACCTTCTATTTTTTGCCCTCCGCGAGGATTCGCCGGATCGTGAAAAATCATCAGTCCATAGGGCGCATGATTCGCATCGTCTGGCCCCGTATCGTTGTTGTTTACATGCAGGCTGCCCGTGCCTACGCTGCCCACAGAGCGCCAGGCCAAATCGTCAAAATACACCACCAAATCCGGCGCCATACCCCGCACTTTTTGGTAAGTCTCGCTAGGGATATGCGCCTTTACCGGCATCGGGCGACCGTCTGGGTAGGTGAGCGTTTTCAGGTCTTCAGCCAGCTGCGATCGCACCGCCTTAAAGTCCTTCAGCGCAATCGTCCCTTCCGGCTCCCGCCCCTTCACATTCAAAAATATCCGCGCATAGTACCCGCCCGCGCCCCAAGCCGTTGTCTTCTCCCAGTCCACCGTCACCTGGTCTAGCGGCGTCAGCGTATCCGGCATCTCCTTCAGCGTCAGGTACCCTTTTTCAATCAGCCATTCATTGATGCACAAGCCCCCCATCAGCGGCTGAGCCCCATGGTCAGACACCACCAGCACCGCCGTCTCCGGCCCGCACTGGTTCAGCAATTCACCCACCCGCCCATCGACATGGACGTAATAGTCATGAATGGCCTCGGCAAAAGCCATTCCCGGTTCATACTGCGGATGACGCGGATCCATCGGCTTCCAAAACGCGTGGTGAATCCGGTCGACCCCCATGTCCACCAGCATCAAAAAGTCAGGCGCTTCAGCATGGATCAGCTTTTCTGCCAGGGTAAATCGCTGATCGCACAGCCGATAGATATTGTCTAAAATCTGTTGTTTATCTTCCGAGCGAAACTCAGGCACATCCAACATAAAGTCGGGCATCCACGCCAAAATTTGCGAGCCCAGCTCCGGCGGATGGGTAAACGTCACCTGCGGGCTCGGCGTCAAAAAACAAGACACCAGCGAACCATTCACCGCATAGGGCGGCGACGTGCCCGGCACGCTCAGCGCCGACACCCGCCAGCCCGCCTCCCCCAAAAAATCCCACAACCGCGGAAACTTAATCGCCCGGCCATCGGCAATCGTCATCTTTTGATAGTCACGGCTTGCCCGATTGCGAAAGCCATAGACCCCCAGCTCACCCGGGTCGCGCCCAGTCATCATGCAGCTCCAGGCAGGCACCGTAATCGCCGGGATAGAACTCTCCAGCGGGCCATAGCTCCCCGCCTCCATCAGCGCCGACAGGTTCGGCAAATCCGCCCGCCAGCGCTCAAACACCAGCGAAGGCTCCATGCAATCTAAGCCAATAATCATCAGACGAGGCGAATGTACCATAGGCTTACCGTAAGCGCTCTGTCGCGAAGGGTGTTAGTGAAATGTGTGAGCAGATCCTCTAGCCAGAAGTGTTGATCGGGCGCTGTCCTAAATGTCTCTTTGCCAGCACAGCCCCAGCTATCACCACCGCCGCCGCCGACAGCAAATGAACAACATTGAACGGAGTCCCAGGAAAAAACCAAGAATCTGTTCTCAAGAATTCAATAAAGAATCGTCCCAGCGGATACCAGAGTAAATACATTAGCGTCAGGTCACCGGCTTTTATCTGCCGCTCGAACCGACGAGAAAGATAAAAAATTAGCACAAACCCGATCAGGTTCCACACCGACTCATACAAAAACAGCGGATGAAACCGGGTGGAATCGGGGTAAGTTGCCAAATTATCGTAGGGCGGAATGCGCCGATTGGGGTCGATGCGCAAGCCCAGCGGCGATGTGGTCGGCGGGCCGTATAGCTCCTGATTGATAAAGTTGCCCCAGCGGCCAATGGCCTGTGCCAACGGCAAGCCCAACGCCGTCGCATCTAGATAGGTGAGCGTCGGCAGCTGACGCAGCCGGGTAAATATCCACAGGGCAAGGCTACCGACAATAAACGCCCCAAAAATGTGGATGCCACCGCTCCACACCTGCAGTATCTGACCCGGATTTTGCAGATAGTAGGCCGTCTCAGAAGACTGCACAAACACATAGTACAGACGCGCCCCAAAAAAGGCCGGAATCAAAACCCAGATCAGCATCTCCCAAAAATCATCCGGGTCGTAACCCCGGCGAGCCACCTCCCGGCCCGCAATCCACGACCCGGTAAAGATAGCCGTCGCCATCAGCAGGCCATACCAGCGCAGCGCAAACGGCCCCACCTGAAAAATAATCGGGTCAACTGGCGGATACATAGCCCCTAGTCCTCCAAATAGCCCAAGTCGTGCAGGCGCTTTCGCACTTCCGGATCGTCAAACCCTGACGCCCGCGCTTCGGCATATACCGCTTGGTGCTCATCGGCATCTTGCCCAAAGCTCGCCAGCGACGCCTGCAGCGATTCTACCTGCTCAGGAAAAATCTCACTCAGGTCCATCGTCTCATGGGGGTCATCCTGCAGGGCATACAGCTCCAGCGAATCCGGCCCGGTTTCAATCAGCTTGTGGTCACTCATCCACACCGCCCGGCGGGCCTGGTCGCAGGCGTGCTGCTCAATCAGCCCAGGCTGCCGCTTCTGAATCAGGCTCAGCACATTCTGCGGGGTCACCGCTTCTGCAAACACCGGTAGCGGCTCATCTTCGTGCTGGTGAGAGAGGCTTTCTTCGGCTTCGGTAGCGCTCGCCAATCCGGCAGCCGTCAGCACCGTATGAAACAAGCAGCGCGTAGAAACCGCATCCGTCCGCTGACTCCCCTGCTCAAAGCCTGTTTCAAAGCGGCCCGTCGTATCGCGGATAATCAGCGGCACCCGAATCAGCTCATTGTATATAGATAGGCTGTGGCCCATTAGCTGCTTTTCACCCAGGTGCTCACCGTGATCGGCGCAGATAATCACCAGCGTGTTGTCTAGCTTGCCAGCCTGCTTCAGCCGATTGAAAAAAGCACCAACCTGAATATCTTGAGCGGCCACTTCGGCGTCGTACATGCCGTCGAGCGTGGTCTTTTGGTCTGCATTGAGATGGCTCATGAGCGGGGCTAGCCAGCCATACACATCGCTATTAAACCGGCGCAGGTAGGTTTGGGCGCTGCGGTCTTTGAGCACATGGGGCGCAAACCGCTCAATTTGCTCATGGGGCGGATGGTAGGGCATATGCGTGCCCATCAGGTTAATGAAGGTAAAAACGGGCTGATCGTCATCCAGTCCATGCCGCTGAATATGCAGACGTGCCGCATCGTCGAGCGACTTGCGCGTATTGCCCTTAAAGCTCAGCGCAGTCTGCCACAGGGGCACCATCAGCGGCGTAAACGACAGCGACAGCAGCCAGTCTGAGCGGGCAAAGGCGTCCTGAACCCGGTTTAGCGCACCGGCAATCAGCCGCTTAAACATCTGCCGGTACTTATCGAGCCAGTTGGAAGGGGCACCTGCCTGGTTGGGGCGGGAGGTCATCAGCCCGCTGTAGTTCAAAAAGCTATAGAAGCCGCGGCGCAGGCCATTGTTAATAACGCCGACCAAGGGATTATTGCAAAAGGCGGCGGTGTAGTACCCACCAGACTGTAGTCGCTCGGCTAGCGTTTTGAGATGGGGTGGCATCACCGAGTAAGACTGTAGCATCTGGTGCTGGGAGGGGTAGAGCCCAGTGAACATAGAGGCATGGGAAGGAATGGTCCACTGCGCGGGGGCGATCGCCTGCATGAAAAGCGTAGACTCAGCGGCGATCGCATCAATGTTTGGCGATGTGGCTTGGTCGTACCCGTAGCACGAGAGGCGATCAGCCCGCTGCGTGTCGAGCACTAGGAAGATGATATCTGGCTGGTTAGAAGACATTGGCCAGGCGTGGGATAACTGCGATTTAAACCTAGTCTAGAGGATCATACTGATTGTTTGGGTGTCGAGGCAGTGGAGGAATGGGGGGTTAGGGGGGTAGGCAAAAGGGAAGGAAATGCATTTTCCGATACATTTATTCTGTTACAGCGGGGCTCTCGAACCGTTGCTTGGCAGGCTATAGTGGCCTCGCGCAGCTACATTTTGCGATCAGCTGCCGACCGAATTCACCCATCGGATTCATCTACATCCATAGCTTGTAACCACAGCTTGAGGCGTCGTATTTATGAAAGGCTACAATCCTAATTTTTTAGGAGAAGAGATTCCCCTACCGCTACCGACCTTTTCGCCTGCCATCGTTGGCCACGTGCTCAACGACAGGCTACAGCTCAGAGACGGGACCTACGCCGACTATGTAAATTACACAATTGTAATGAACCGCGTGCGGCGATCGCCCCTCTACGCCGCGCTCAATATCGATCAAAACCTATTGAAAAACGCCCGCCGCAAACGGGGCTGGGACATCGACACCCGTATCGGCGCAGAATTTCAGCTCAATAACGACTACTACAAATCAAATCCTTGGGACAGAGGCCACCTAGCCAGACGCTCCAGCATCGCCTGGGGCAACACCGCCCGCGAAGCCAAAAAAGCCTCCGACGCCACCTTCTTCTTCCCAAACGCCACCCTCCAGCACGAGAACTTCAACCAGGACGAATGGCTCGCCCTCGAAGACTGGATCAAGAACCTCATGCTAGATGATGACGGCAAAATCACCGAGTTTACCGGGCCGATATATGGTGAATTCGGGCGCATCATCAGTCCCAGTGGCCGACCCCCAGCAGAAACCCCCTCCGCCTTTTTCAAAATTGTCTGCTTCCTCAGCAAAAAGACAAAAGAGCTAGATGTGCGCTCATTCATCATGTTTCAAGACAGTGAAGCACTGGCCAACAAAAGAGGAAAAGACTTCATCGACTTTCAGCGATACCAAGTCACCGTTTCAGAGATTGAAGCGCTCACCGGCCTAGACTTTGACGATCAGATCTACGAGAAAAATCCGCTGCTGTACAACGAAAATGAAGAAAAGCAAGAGAAGCTCAACATTCCAGAATTTCCGGAACGCATCAAAGTAGATGTGCCAGAAGAAATGATCTCCGAAGAGGAGAAGAGAGACTACGCCCTAGACCGGGAAGTACCGGTGTACATTGCCGCCGCACTCGTGAATGCTGCCGGTGATGAGCGGGCAAACGAATGGGTTTCAATCATCAATCTATCCACAGAAGAGGTTGATCTCACAGGGTGGACCCTCTCGGATATGCGGCGTGAGCCGTTGGAACTCAGCGAGGCGTTGGAAAAGAGCGATCGCACTTTGCAGCCGGGTCAGGCCGTTCGCATCCAGCCCGTAGAACCCGTCATTCTCTCCAACCGCAGCGGCGTAATCACCCTGTACGACCGACCAACAAAAAAGTACAAAAAAGGCCGCCGCATCGACCGGGTTCACTACACCAAAGAGCAGGCCAGCAGAGAGGGGGTACCCATCATCTTCGACACCCAGTTTGACCGGCAATTTGTAAGATAGGGCTCAACCCAGGCAATGGCGATCGCTTCAACTTAAACCAGCGTCGCAGGTGACGCCAGAGAAGCGACGCCGTTGCCGGTAACAGCCTGATGATCGCGCATACGTTCTTAACATTCTCACTTGGGCTAGAGGTCAATATCCCTTCGGAACGCTTCTACCATTGCATCTAGTTTGGCCTGTAGTTGTTCCTGTTCCTGCTTCATAGCGTCTAAACCATCGAACATCTTTAATCTTTCTCTTCTCAAAATTTCGTTTCTTAGCCAGCCGGTGTAGGTACATAGGTAGTAGCGATCATGCACATCTTGAAATCCCAGCTTGTGATAAAACTGGCGGCTCTGATGATTACAAATGTGATAGCGGCTAGTGATTTGGTCATATCCTTGCTGGGTAAGTTCTTTTACGCCTCGCGCAATCATGCGCGTACCAATGCCTTCTCGATGATAGGTAGGACGTACATACAGAAGGCCCAGGCAGGCACCTTGTACTTCCTCATCTTGTTCCTCTTTGTCGGTAATCAAGGCAGTCCCGATGACATGGTTTGTTTGCGGCTCTAGAACGATGGCAGAGGCAGATAGTGGCTTACCTCGCTTGCCCTCAAAGTATAGAGAGATATCTCGCTGTGCTTCTTCAAAGATTCTATCGATAGGCCACCCGCAAAACTCAACAGAATTGACAAAGGCTGCAATATAGCAATCCAGTATCGCCTGAGCGTAGTCGGCGGTTGGAGTGATGATTGCGAGTGTTTGTAGGTTTGTTTTTTCTGGTTGCGTGAACGATTCAAAGCTCAGAATCGTTTTCACCCCGACTGAACGAGGTGAGAGCCGTGCGCATCCATCCCAGTACTCCGTCTTCCATCCGAGAAGACGTTCAATAGTATCGAACTCATCATAGGACATAGGAATCTTCGGACAGTCCATAGCGTTAGCCCTAATTCAGCCAGAGGATAACGACAACATCCTAGCAAGCAACAGACATTGCAGCAGGCATAGATGGTTTACGGATGGATAGTTAGATTCTACGACTCCGCACGTTGCCTTGGATTAGCTCAAGGGGACCTTTTTCAACCAGTTCTAATAATCAGTCGCATTGGCGATCGCTCTCCCCAAACTTAGCCCAACAATAATCGGATCGTGATCAGAAGTCCGAAACGGCGTTTGACCATCAAACAAGGAGGCATCACGACCAAAGTCCAAATTGTAGTCAATCGCATCCGGCTCATCTGCATTGATGTGCCATTCTGTTGTACCCGTCACCTGCGCATTGAGTGAAGCATTGGCCATGGCGTAGTCTAGCGTGCCAACCTGCCCATTAAAAACAAATGAATAGGCCTTGTCTCCAAGGAACCGAGCCGCCAGATCCGTATAGCCAGCATCCGCTAGCGCCACAATAGGATCCTCCTTGGCATAGGCATTGAGATCGCCCACCAGCAAAATATCCCGGTCATTGCTACCGGTAGGGTCGGTGGCTAGCCAAGCTGCGATCGCCTCCGCTCCCCGCGTTCGCATCCCATTAAAATTACCCTGCCCATCACCAATATCCGCATCGTCCCCTTCGCCATTACCCCCCTTAGACTTCAAATGATTGACAGAGAGCGTGAACGTTTCCCCGCTGCTAATCTCCTCGAAGGTGACCGCCAGCGAAGCGCGATTGGTACTGGCCCCATCGAACAAAGGCCCCTCTATGCCCAGCGCAGGCAAATCCTCATCAGTCAGCGTTTCCACCGTTGTTCCTTCTGCCACCGCTACCGTCGCCGTCTTATAAATAGCCCCTACCGAAATCGCATCTCCCGTATCCACAAAAGACTGCCCCGGATACACAAAGGCATAGGTCTCCTCTCCGATCCGCTCATTCAAAGCATCGATCAAGGTGCCAACAGCAAACTGACCATCGCCATTGACATCTTCAAACTCATTTTCCAGCTCCACCAAACCAACAATATCCGCATCCATCATTTGCAGCACCGTTACCAGCTTCTCTAGCTGCCGCTCAAACTCCGCCGCAGTATCCGCCCCTCGCGGCGGCAACCCAGAAGGGCCACTACCCGGATTGTTTTCCTCATCCAGCGTCGTAAAAAAGTTCAACACATTTAGATTAGCCACCTTCAGCGACCCTCCCACGGCTTGTGGTATCGCAGGACGCACACTGGTGGGCTGAAAATCGATCCCTTCATTTACCTGCAGACGATAGCTGCCAAAGTCGTAGCTCAAGACGCCCGTTAGGTCAGTCACCGTATCGCCTCCCCGTAGCGGGTTGCGAGCACTCAAAGGCTGTCCGCCCCGGCCAAAAAGTACCTCCGGATTTTGTTGCGAGCGGCCATCATCAACAACAATCTGACGACGACCCACAAGATTTTGATACGCCGCGAATCCACCCACATCTGGCTCATTAAACTGAGTGTATTGTTCTATCCGGCCATCGGTACCTGCCGCATTCCCCGGCCCCATAGAAGACACTCTCAGCTGTCCAAACCGGTCCAGATTAAAATACTCAGACACATACAACGTATCTGGAATGGTGATGCGCATCCCCTCGTAGGCTTCTAGCTGAGCCTGGGAGAGCAAAGGAAAGCGGACAGTGGCTGGAACCGGTAGCTGCTGCGATCGCGCAATCACATCAACAGCCGTCACATTTACCAGCGCAGTCAACGTATCGAACCGCTCCTCTACCGTGCCGCTGACCCTCACCTGGTCACCAAGGGCAACCTCTACTCCGAATGCATCATCAAAAACAAACAGCCCTTCTGAGGTTGTTGAAATACCATCTACCTGCGCATCTTCTTCTTGCAGATAAAATCCATTTAAGCCATCTTCCCCCTGAAAATCGCCCACGACAATGGCTTCTACCCTAACCTGAGAGCCTTCAAGGGGGCTAACCACCCCTCGGCCCTGAATTTCACTAATCAGCGTAGTGCCCTCAGTTCCAGACTCTGTCGCAATCTCTTCTTCAGAGTCTGGAGCTGATTCGGGAACTGACTCGGGAGCTGATTCGGGCTGCGATTCTGGAACCGTCGTAGGGGGCGCTTCTACCACGGTAGGGGCCTCTCCGAAGGTGCCAATCGGAAAAGGAACAGCTGAAAAGCCATTACCAATCGGTTCGCTGAGCGCCCCCGGCCGACTAAAGGTCCATTGAACTTGGTTGTAGCCTCCATTTGGCATACTTCCCGGCTGACGATATGCCCAACCATCGGTGTATTCCCACGGCTGATTGCTGCCATCGACATCTGCAACGCCGAAGATATCGATCACACTGCCCGCCCCAAACACTTCAATCGCATCATCGCCATTGATATTGGCAGCGCGAGCCGTATCCGTCGGGGCAAAGCCAAAAAAGCTCGTAAAGCTGTCTGATTCACTGGCAATGTAGAGATAGTCACCTGCCCGCGCCGACCCCGAAAACGTATACTCTTGGCCATCTGAACCACCGCCATTGTTGGCAGAGCCAAACCCGTAAATGCTCAGGTCAGGAATATCATTTACAACATAAAATTCAATAGCTTTAGGCGTCCCCCCTGCAAGCGGTCCGTCAATGACACCAGTCACGATTAGATCAAACACCACACCCTAAACCCTCTATATATCAAAGACGTAGAACAATTCTCACAGTGACTAATTTACAGGTGAATTGCTCTCAAACAAGCCGATAGGTGCCCCTTTTTTAGAATTGAGAGACATATCGCTAAGTAAGCTACCACATCTCTCTTAAGACATGGATAATGTGTGAAGCAAATTGACAAGTTAGGAAGTGTGCTATTTCTGCACTACACTGTAGTACATGAGGAAAACTGAAGTTTACAGCTGGAGAGTAGCTTTCGACCTGAAGCGATCGCTCGAAGAAGTAGCCAAGGCTGAGAAAATTAGCTTGGCACAGCTCTTGGAACGAATCGTGTCAGATTGGCTCGCTCAAAGATCTCAACCTGACGACTCAGAAGAAGCGGTGCAGCAACAGCTGCATCACCTAGCAGCGCAAGCTTTTGGCTCAATTCACGGTGGTGATCCAAACCGCTCTCAAGAAGTAAAACAGCGAGTGAAGCCTAAATTACGGGAGCGCCTAACCAGTGAGAGAGCAAGTCAGAGGGCTCATTGATACCGGCGCCATTTTGGCATTATTAGATGCAGATGCAGTACCTGAAAGTTGCGATGGCTCCTAAGCTTATGTGCTTAGGAGCCATCGTAGCTTTAGCAGAATATTAAATCAGGCTAAAGTTGCTTAGAACAAATCAGCCGCTGCAACAATTCCATCGTCGAACTGAACCAGTTCAACACCTGAAATGACATCTCGGCCAAACACGTCATTGCGCGCAGTGAACCGTCTCGCAGAGCCTCGGAAACGATAGTCAGACTGAACGCCTTCTAAGATGACAGTGTCTTCACCGCCACCTCCGTCGATGTTGTCATTACCTGTCCCTCCGCTCAGCAGATCGTTTCCGCTACCGCCGGTAAGCCGATCATTGCCCTCATTGCCAAAGAGCTGATCGTTGCCCGTGGCGCCTGTAAGCCTATCATTACCGAGGCCACCGGTTAGCAAGTCATCACCACTGCCGCCAAAGAGTCGGTCATTGCCAGCATCGCCAATGAGTTCATCATCGTCATTTTGGCCTTCGAGTCTGTCGTTGCCGCTACCGCCAATGAGTAGGTCGTTTCCTCTGTTGCCAAAGAGCCGATCATTGCCGTCACCGCCAGAGAGCTCATCGTTGCCATTACCGCCAAAGAGGACATCTCTACCTTCCTCACCGAAGAGCTGGTCGCTGCCATCTCTACCAAAGAGCCGATCGTTACCAGCACGGCCTTCGATAATGTCGTCCTCGCCAGTTCCCCGTAGGGTATCTCTACCAGGCGTGCCAATGATGGGTTCAACACCATTAGAAGCTAGGTCTAAACCGATAATCAGCGGGTCGTGGTCAGAATTTCGGAAAGGATTCGCTCCATTGAACAAGTCAGGATTACGCCCGAAGTCAAGGTTGTAATCCAGTGCATCGGCTTCGTCAGCATTGACGTGCCACTCAGTCGCACCCGTCACCTGGGAGAGCAAGGTTGAATTGGCCAGACCGTAGTCAAGCGTGCCTAGCTGACCATCGAATAGGAAGGAGTAAGGTGTACTGCCATCAGAGAAGAACTCCGCCAAATCCGTGTAGCCAGCATCTTCAAGGAACGTGATGGGATCTTCATTGGCGTAAGCGTTGAGGTCACCCAACAGTAAGATATCTTCATCGGACGTACCCGTTGGCTTAGTGGCCAGCCAAGCATCTATTGCCTGGGAGGCCCGCAGACGAATGGCATTGTTGTTGCCCTGACCATCGCCTTGGTCTCTGTTGAGGTTGTTTGGGTCATCATCATCGCCGAAGATGCTGCCCTTGGACTTGAAGTGGTTAACCACGACGGTAAATTCGCCGCCGTCTGCGATCGCTTCAAAGGTAACGGCCAGCGGAGCCCGGTTTGTACTGCGTCCATTGAAAATCGTTTCTCCGGCAAAGCCATCGGGAAGATTGTCATCTCTGAGGATGGCAGGGTTAGTGCCCTCAGCCACCTTTACAGAAGCCGTCTTGTAGATGGCACCGACAGAGATAGCATCGCTAGCATCGACAAACTGTTGACCCGGTCTGACCCAGTCGTAAGTACCGGCGCCTTCTAACGTATTCAGCTCATCGACAAGATTTTCAATAGCGTTGCCACTGGACCCTTCCAAGAAATCGTTTTCCAGCTCCACCAGTCCAAGAATGTCAGCATCAATGGCGCGAATAGCGGTGACGAGCTTCTCAGTTTGACGGTTGAATTCTGTCTGGTTATCAGCCCCGCGAGGGTCGCTGCCGTTGGCCGTTTGGCTACCCGAAGTATCGAGGGTGGTGAAGTAGTTGAGCACATTGAAGCTGACCACTTTGAGGCTGCCACCAACCTCTTCGGGACTTTCGGGACGAGGGTTTTGGCTTGTAAAGTTGACGGTTTCAGTCGGCATGATGCGATAGATTTCGTCACCAGAACTGCCACTGCCCCGGCTAAAGCGTACGTTGCCCGTTAGCCCCGTCACCGTATCGCCACCCCGGAAGTTGTTGCTGTCACTAAATCCGGGAGATGGGAAACGAAGCGGGTCAGGATTTTGAACGGTGAGACCGTCGTCTAGCGCAATCCGACGGCTCGCCAAGTCTTCTTGAAAGCCTTGAAACCCTGCGACGTCGGGCGCGTTTGTTTGAGAGAACTGGAAAGGACGACCCCCTTCCGACAGGCGAATTTCACCGAAGCGGTCGTAGTTAAAGTATTCATCTACGGTGAGGGCTTCGTTGAAGGTGACCAGCATGCCTTCGTATTGTTCTAGGTCTGCGATGAGCTCGCCGTCGCTGTTGGGAATGACATTGGGAGTAGGCAAGTCAATATTGACAGGGGCGATGGTGCCTGTGGTGCCTAGAGCCGTCACCGAAGTAGCGGTAATTTGGGTTTCACCGAAAAACTCTGTCACGCTGCCTGTAATGCTGACCTTATCGCCAACAGCGACATCTGTCAGAAAGTCGCCACCCTCGAAGATAAAGATGCCATCGGAAGTGGAGGCATCACCATCGCCCATTTCATCCTGAACATAAAAGCCGCGCAGATTGCGGGAATCATCCGCATCGCCATCTTGGAAGTCACCCGTGACAATCCCTTCTACCGTCACGGTCTGGCCGACAAGTTCGCTGGCAGTACCGCTGCCCTGAACCTCGTAGATGAACTTATTTTCACCTGAGCCTGTGCCACCACCAGAATTTACCAGGCCTCTGCTCTCCGCAGCCGGGCCGGTCCAAGTCCCGTCGATCAGCTGTAGGGATTGACCAACGGGGGTACTGCCGCTTTCAGAGACGCCGATATCGATGCTGGTTTGACCAGTTGCAGGCCCCTCTGTAGCCGTGACGTCACCTTCATAACTGATGAATTCAACAACGTTGCCGTCGAGGTCTACCAGTGCGATCGCATCGGGACCATTTTGAATGCCTGCTGTATCAAATGCGATCGCACCTTTGCCATCAACTTCATCAGAGAACGTACCCGAGAGATTCACCGTGTCGTAAACAACACCGCCATTGCCGTTGTAGAGTGCCAACGTGAACCCCTCTAGACTGGCACCTGCATTGCCAGTCACTTCAACAAACTCGCCAGTGTCAGCACCATCGTTGTCGTAGTGAATCTCGCTGATAAAGGCATCGGCAGAGACCATAGGCTCAGTATTCACATCGCCTTTGCTGTTCGCGAGCGGACCTGTCCAAGCGCCGTCGATCAGCTGCAGGGAGTCGCCGATGGGCGTGTTACTAGGCTCAGAGACGCCAATGTCTGTGCTTTCTACACCGTCAGCAGGACCGCCTACTGCTGTGAAGGTACCTTCATAGCTGAGAAATTCGATTAGGTTTCCATCGGGGTCGGAGAGGGCTAAGCCATCGGGGCCACCATTTTGAATGCCTGAGATATCGAAGGCGATCGCACCCTTGCCATCTACCTCATCAGCCACCGTGCCGCTGAGTGCAACAGTATTGTAAGCACTCCCACCATTACCGTTATAGAGTGTCAGCGTGTAGTCACTCAGGTCAGTTCCTGCATCAGCAGTAATTTCAACAAACTCGCCCACATCGCCACCAGCGTTGTCGTAGTGAATCTCGCTGATGAAAACATTGGCTGTTGCAGCGCCGAAGATTTGTCCGTTGTTAGCCGCTCCAGGCGTATCGTCCGCAGGCGCCTCCCAAGTAAAGTCTTCAGACATCGTGCCTTCACCGGTTAGCTGCAGCGAAGAACCTTCAGGCGTAGAACCGGTTTCTTCAACGCCAATATCTATGCTCGTCAGGCCAGCAGCCGGGCCATTGGTTGCGGCAAAAGTCCCTTCGTAGCTAATGAATTGGACCACCGAGTCAGCATTGTCAACGAGGGCCAGACCATCTGGTGCGCCGTTTTGGATACCATTGGTAGGAAAATTTACAACGACAGTGCCAAAGCCGTTGCCTTGGTCAAGAATGCTGCCCGATAATGTTTCCGTATCGTACGAGGTGCCATTACTACCGTTGTACAGCACAACGCTCCAACCGGTTAGGTCTGTGCCAGCAGGACCTGCTATCTCAATAAATTCTCCAACGTCAGTGCTGACGTTGTCATAGTGTAGTTCGTTAAAAAATACCGAAGCCATAATACTCAAAGAATGTTGTTAGCGAATACTGCACGAGGGCGGGCTGCTATCAAAGCCCCAAATGCACCCCAAAGTGCTCTGTAGAACAAAACCGAAAATAGAAGAGGCAAGTAAGTTTTCAGCAAAAATTCACGCTTGATACCTTCTGATATCAAGACGCAGCTTTAAGGGAAATTATCTAATGCCTTGCGCAGCAATATTTAGCGCTGCACGCGTTAGCAGCTGGGCACTTTGACAGTTCTGTTTTTTCTTGTATTTTGTTTTATGAGCCTGCTTGTCCTAAGCTTCGGCTAGCCTAGCAAACAACGTTCAGCCGTAAGTAAAGGGAAGCTTATGGAATTGTTAACGACTCAATACTTCAACGACAGTCGAACGCTGACAGGCTTCTAAAACCGGCAAAAAAGAATAGAGTTCCAGCGTCTCCATCGTCGGATCTTTTGCTAGGTCATCCCAAATGCGTAGCTGTACGGCATCCTTGGCGTAGGGTCGCTCAATAAATACCCGCGCCTCAGCCTCTGAAAAGATACCGCCCTGAAGCTCTAGGCTCCGCTTTGAAGCAGGTGAGAGTGTCTCCCAGTACTCTTCATCAATAGCGCACAAGTAACGCTTGGCATTCACATGGAGTCGGATAGGTTCGGTAACAGATTTTGGAAAGATGTGCTTGAGGTAAGGGATGGCACGTTCTTCATGGCGATCATTGATGCCTCTTTCGGCGCAGTCTTCACCGAGGGTGTGAACCAAGTGGCCAAAGTCGTGCAGCAGGCAGGCGGTCACCAGAGACGCTGAAGACTTCGCCCGCGCGGCTAGGGTGGCGCATTGGAGTGCGTGCTGCTTTTGGGTGACGGCTTCTCGGCCATACTGGGTGTGGCCGTGGGTAGAAAGAGTGTCAAAAAGGGCTTGGATGGAGGCCATGATAGATGCTCTGATTAAACAATGTATGGGGCTAAGGTTTTGGACAGGGTTTTGGACAGGAGTCGAGAGAGGTTTAGAGAAGACAGTTGGTTAGGCAACACGTTGACCCTGACTGAGCACGCTGGTGAGATGAGGAATCGTGTTCTCCACTTTCACGGTGATCAAATCGGCGCGTTTGCCGACTTCTAGGCTGCCGCGATCGCCCTCCAACCCAATCGCCACTGCCGGGTTAATCGTCACCGGCTTCATCGCCTCGTGCACCGGCTTCTGAGTCGCCGCCGCAATGATAAAAACAGACAGCAGCAAACTATGGGGCACATAGTCAGAAGAGATCAAATCAACAAGATCCAACTCAGCCAGTGTCATCGCCGACACATTGCCAGAATGGGAGCCCCCCAGCACTAGATTTGGCGCGCCCATCAGCACCTGCATCTGGTGCGCATGGGCCTCTTTTGCCGCCTCTAAAGTAGTGGGAAATTCTGAAATGTTAGCCCCTTCAGCGGCGGCCTGCTGCACATGCTCTACCGTGGCATCGTCGTGGCTGGCCATTGCCAGAGCGTGATCGCTAGCAATTTCAACCAGGGCCTTGCGGCTATTGACCGCGTTAGCCTGCTGCGCGGCAATACGATCGCGAATGAAGTCATCAATTTCATCCTCGGTCACGCCGTGCTTACCCATGTAGTACTGCCGGAACTTGTCGAGCTTGGCAAACTGCCGCTGCCCGGGCGTGTGGTCCATCAAAGAAATCAGCGCTAGCAGCGGATGGGTCGCATAGGTGCTCACCACCGAAGCCACTTCCTCATAGGCCAGCTCACAGCGCAGATGTAGCCGGTGATCGATAGAAAACTTACCCGACCGCTGGCCCGACTCGATGCCACCAATCATCGCGCCAAATTCTGTCATGCGTAGGGAAGTCGGCGTCACATCACCCACCGCGATCGCATCACACACCGTGGTAATGCCAGCGGCAGCCAAGTCCCGGTCGTGGTGCGTCGTCGCCGCCGCAATGGGCCAGCGAACCCCCGGCCTAGGCGACAGGCAGCGCTCCAAATTATCGGTATGCAGCTCCACCAGCCCCGGTAGCAAATAGTCGCCGTCCCCGTCTTGCCCAGTGCCAACAACACCGGGCTGAATATCCGCGATTCGGCCCTCTTCAACCACCAGCGTGCCAAGTACCTCTTGGTCTGGCAGCTGAAGACGGTAGTTCGTGTAAATTTGCGTTTTCATGGGAGTACGAATTCGGTGAAAACACCTTTTGAACGTTAATAATGAGACCCAAAGGTTAAGATTTGATTACAAACTTGTGATCTAACCTCATCGTCGTGAAAGATGCCGACCAGCGCGCAGCCCTGACGCTTCTTCGCCTCGATTAGCTCAATGACCGCCGCTCGATTTGCCGCGTCTAGCGCCGCCGTTGGCTCATCGAGCAACAGAATAGGCCGGTCTACGGCAAAGGCCCGGGCGATATTTACCCGCTGCTTTTCACCACCGGAGAAGGTCGTCGGCGAGAGAGACCATAGCCGCTCCGGCAAATTGAGATGGGTAAAGAGCGATCGCACCTTCTCTTCTGCCTCTTGAGGTGAAACGCCCGTTTCCATCAGCGGCTCAGCGGCCACCTGCAGCGCAGGCACCCGCGGAATCACCCGCAAAAACTGACTCACATAGCCAATGGTGTGCTGCCGCAGGGCAATCAGCTCGTGGGGCTCGCAGCAGGCCACATTTACCCACTCGCGGTCTGTCCAGCCGTATTGATGCCGCACCCAAATCGCCCCCGCTTCTACCCGGTAGTTGCCATAGAGCGATCGCATCAGCGTAGACTTTCCCGAACCAGACGGCCCTTGGAGCGCCACACAGTCTCCCCGATTCACCGTCAGAGAGACATTTTCCAATACGTTTAGCCGTAGGCCTGCCTGCGCGTGCAGCGTAAAGCCCTTCTTGATACCGTTTGCATGCAGCAACGTCTCTTTCCCCAGCTGAGGTGGGGACGGTTCCGAGCAAATTGTTGTTTGAGCAATCATATCTCTACCGATATATCTATCTAGGGCTGCTTAGGGAATGAGTGTGGCGCTGACTAACTGTTGCGTATAGGGATGCTGCGGGTCATCGAGCACCTGATCGGTGAGGCCCTGCTCTACCACCTGCCCGCCCTGCATCACCATCAGGCGGTGAGCCAGCAGTCTCACCACGCCAATATCGTGAGTGACCAAAATGACGCTGAGGTGAAGGGTGCGCACCAGCTGCCTCAGCAGGTCCAACAGTCGTGCCTGCACCGACACATCCAAACCGCCCGTCGGCTCATCCATCAGCACCAGCTTCGGCTGCGTTACCAGTACCCTGGCCAGCTGCAGGCGCTGCTGCATCCCCCCCGAAAAGGTAACCGGCAACGCGTCAATACGCGCCGCAGGAATCTCTACTTGTTCGAGCCAGCGGATGGCTTCGGCGCGAATGTTGCCATAGTGCCGTTGCCCCACATCCATCAGCCGTTCACCAATATTGGCCCCGGCGGTCACGTTCATTCGCAGGCCATCTCGCGGGTTTTGTTGCACAAAGCCCCACTCAGTGCGCATCAGACGGCGACGGCGTGGCTCGGGCAGCTGGCTGAGGTCAAGCGGTTCACCGTTGTTGCTGCCGTGGTAAAGCACTTGACCGCTGTCGATAGGGAGGTGGTGAGCGATCGCATTGAGCAGCGTTGTTTTTCCCGAGCCTGATTCGCCGATGATGCCGAGGATTTGGCCCGGGTAAAGAGAAAGAGAAATGCGATCGCACGCCTGGATAGAACCGTACGTCTTAGTAAGCTGCTGAACTGTGAGAAGGGGAATCATTGCCATGAAAAAGTAAGAGAGAGAAAGTGCACAGGGAGTCTAAGCGTTATTTTTCTGTTGCTGCTGATTGCAGTAGTCCGTATCTGAGCAAATCCATAGTCGCCCCCCTTCGTTATCAATCACGACTTCGTCTAAGTAGCTGTCGGTAGACCCACAAAACTCGCACGGCTTATCCCACGTCTCAACAGCAAAAGGATGATCTTCAAAGTCTAAACTTTTCACCCTTGTGTAGGGAGGAACCGCATAGAGTCTTTTCTCTCGGCCCGCGCCAAACAGCTGTAGCGCTGGGCTCATATGCAGCTTAGGATTGTCAAATTTTGGAATGGGGCTCGGGCGCATCATATAGCGATCATTCACCATGACCGGATAGTCGTAGGCCGTGGCGATATGTCCGTAGCGGGTGATGTCCTCATAGAGCTTTACGTACATCGAGCCGTACTCTTCTAGGGCATGCATTTTCCGGGTCTCCGGTTCAGAAGGCTCAATCCATCTCAGCGGCTCAGGAATCGGCACCTGATACACCATAATTTGACCTTCGGTGAGAGGCGTTTCGGGAATTCGATGGCGGGTTTGAATCAGCGTAGCCTGCGTCGTCTGTTCTGTTGTCTCTACGCCACACACCTTCTTGAAAAATCGTCGAATATTCACCGCATTGGTCGTATCGTCTGCGCCCTGGTCAATCACTTTTAGCGTGTCATCTGACCCAATCACAGAAGCCGTTACCTGCATTCCCCCTGTGCCCCAACCGTAAGACATCGGCATCTCCCGTGAGCTAAAAGGTATCTGATGCCCAGGAACCGCCACCGCCTTGAGCAGCCCACGGCGGATAGAGCGCTTGGTTTGCTCATCTAGGTAGGCAAAGTTAAAACCCGCTTCCACCTGAGAGCCTGTGGGACCCCCCGCCAAGCGTTCCGCCGTTGCAGATTGTTTGTCATCCTCAAGAGATTCTTCCAGCATATTGTTAGCCATCACCTAGTCCTCCCTGCCCTATTCATCGCTACACAAAAAACTCCATCGCCTCATAGGGGTCTGCCTTTGTCGCCGAAATGCGAGACTGCCAGTGCCCCACATGCAGCTCCAGCTTGTATCCATCCGGATCCAAAATATAGATAGAATCCCCTTCACTTGTGTTCTGCTTCCACTGTCTCACTCCCCAAGACTCACAGCGCCCTTGCCAAAGCGCAAAGTCTTCTGCGCTCACGCTAAAAGAGATGTGCGTGTACTCAGCAGAGACTGTTCTTTCGTAAGCCAATCCCTGATAGAGCGTGAACCACAGGTCCCCTGCCAGTAAGTAAGCGCCCTTCTTCCACCGGGCCAGGGGTTGAAAATCGAGAAGCTGAGTGTAGAAGTCAAATGAGCGGTCGAGTTCTAAAACTGAAAGCGTAATGTGATTGAGACCAGTAATCATTGGTTTCTTCTCCTCGTTATTTCAGCTTTACAGGGGATTCAGTTTTAGAAAAGGAGTCGTAATTTTGCCTGCTAGAGCGCTGTTCTGCGCTGTGACCTATGATTTCACCATTATCTATCGAATTGTCTGCCAAGTTGTCTATCGAATTGTTTGCCGAACCCTTTACCGAACTGTCTACCGACGCTTCATCTTCCGGCGTCTGCAGCTCCGATTGCCCATACTCTTGGCGCATCTTACGCACCAGGTTCAGCTCAGCCTGAAAATCGATATAGTGCGGCAGCTTCAGGTGTTGAACAAAGCCCTGAGCTTCAACATTGTCCGAGTGGTAGAGCACAAATTCTTCTTCCTGAGCCGGTCCCTGAATCGCCTCGCCAAATTCTTTTGCGCGGAGAGAACGGTCTACCAGGGCCATTGCCATCGCCTTGCGCTCGTTGTAGCCAAAGGTGAGCCCGTAGCCTCGGGTGAACTGGGGTGGCAGGGCCTTACTACCCTTGAACTGGTTGACCATTTGCACTTCGGTGACGGTGATATCAGCGATCGCCACCTCAAACCCCAGCTCCTCCGGGCAGATCACCACCTCCACTTCCCCCATCCGAATCTCTCCAGCAAAGGGATGCGCATTCCCGTAGCCACGCTGAGTAGAATACGCCAGCCCCAGCAAATACCCTTCATCAGCCCGGGCCAAATTTTGCAATCTGGCATCTCGCCCAGCAGGCAGCTCCAACGGCTGACGGGTCAGGTCAAAGACCGTTGAACCATTCAATGACTTGTCCGTCTCCGTCTGAATTAACCCCTCGTGATTCAGCGCATCGATAGCGCGAGGGACAGGCGTAGGACTGTGCGCCGCTTTCGGGTACTCAGGCTGATTGTTTTCAGCAGCCAGCTTAAAGTCCAGCAGTCGATGGATATAGTCAAACGTTGGCCCCAATTGTTGTCCACCCGGCAAGTCCTTAAAGATAGAAGAAATCCGCCGCCGAATGGCCATCTCGTCAGTTGTCAGCGGCTGACTGTAGTAAAACCGTGGCAGCGTCGTCCGGTAGGCACGCAACAGAAAAATCGCCTCGACCAAATCTCCCCAAGATTGCTTGATCGCCAAAGCCGCCAAATCGGGGTCGTACAAACTACCCTCTGCCATCACACGGGCCACTGCTAGCCCCATCTGCTGCTTAATTTGCGCCAGGCTAAGTTCTGGCACGCTCACATCACCGCGCCGCTCAGCCTTCAGCAGCTGTTCCGCATGAGAGATGGCCTTTTCACCACCTTTGGCTGCAACATAAGACATTGACGCTACGCCTCCCTACCCAACTCAGCCTGTACACTTCGCGGCAAGCCAACCACCTGTCGCCCCGCCAACAAAAAAACATCAACGCCTCTAGGATAAGCGCCATGATTCTCTCGCCACTGCCGCCAAAAAGAAAGCCCTACAGCTGGAGAAATCTCACGCGACGACAAAATACCCGGCCCTTGTAAAGTAACTGCCGGACCACCTTGCAAGCTTTCTACCTGAATTAGCAGCGTGGCAGAATCCGAAGGCGTTTCTGCGCTACCCCAGCCAAACTGATCTAAGCGAAGACCTTCCAGCTCGCTAATAACAGCAAAATCTGCCTGCTCAGGCAATTCAGTAAAGACACAGCCCGTATGAAACCGCAGCCAATCTTCGACCGCACCCGGCATAGCAGGCTGTAGCCAAACAGTGGTCTCAAAATCAATCAGTGTCAAACAAGCCACCGCGCAGCTAGCCGTCAAACCCTCCGGCTGCACAATATCGACAGCGATCTCGCCAATCTCTCCAGGAGAGGAAAGCGCCATCAGTAAAGCACGAAAAGTCTTCTGAGAATCGTGAGTAAGGTCGGTAAATCCTGGTAGAAGTGTCGTTGGCATGGTTCGCCCTACTGTCCTCGCAGCATCGTAAAGAAGTCGACCTTTGTCGCAGCGGTCTGCTGCTGTTGCTGTTCGCGCCTACGCTGAGCCATTACAGTCAACGGCTCAATCACAGCCGACTGAACCCTGGCTTGCCAGTCACTGTGCTGTAGTAGCCCATCGCACAGCGCGGCAAGCTCCGCATGACGATGTGATCTGCCACCAACATAACCAAAGCCAGTAATTGTTTCCTCAGACGCCATCACCGACGCCATGGGTTCAGAAGAGAGCTGCACCACGCAGCGCGTAAGCGTCATCTCCCCAAGGTTAAAAACCTCACCCACACCGCCCGCCCGGCCACGCACCATAGTAAGTCCGGTTTCGGGCGATCGCAAAAATCGATAGTCCGGCAAATGCTCCAGTTGACCCACCAACGCTTCCAGCTCTTGAAGGGGAGCCTTTGCCAGCGTTGCCATCCAGCGTTTTCTAGCAGTGAGATCATCCATTAGCCGCCACCCACTTCTTAAAGTTTTTACATCTAGACGTCTAGATGTCTAGATTTTTACCTTACTACAGGATAATAGTTCTGGCTATTTTATATTTCAAGTGTTCCTGACTACAATTGTTGCTAAGTGAGGGCTAACCGCCGCCTATGAGTGCTTCCGATTCCCCGATTTACATTCAAATTTCCGACCAGCTGCGAAACAGCATTCAGGCCGGACGCTATCAGGTCGGCGACAAACTGCCCCCAGAAAGCGAACTCGCCCAGCAGTTTGGCGTGAACCGGCACACGCTGAGGCAGGCGATCGCGCTCTTGCGTCAAGAAGGTGCACTGCGGGTAGATCGTGGCAAAGGTACCTTCGTCGCAGCGGCCCCCATTCGCTATGCCATCGGTAAACGAGTGCGCTACAACCAGTCCATGCGATCGCAAGGCTATGCCACCCGCTCCGAAATCGTCCGCGCAGTTCAGCTACCTGCCAACGACATCGTTTCAAACGGCCTCGCCATTGAGATAAATGCACCAATCGCACTCATAGAGCGGGTCAGCTTTATCGACGAAGTCCCAGTGAGTATCAGCGCCAGCCATTTTCCCCTCGCCCTCTTCCCAGATTTGCTCTCCGCAGAGAGCACCGCGCAGCTAAGGTCTATCGGGTCTATCTCGGCTTGGCTCCGAGACCGGTACGACGTAGACCATATTCGTCGGCAAACGGTTGTATCGGCGCGCATCGTCCGCGCACAAGATGCCAAGCTGCTAGCGCTCTCGCTCAATCAGCCCATTCTATTGGCAGAGTCGGTCAATGAAGACCAAAAGGGACGAATCATTGAATACGGCGTGACCAAGTTTCGAGGCGATCGCATGGAAATGGTCTTTGAGAATTAATCTGCGCAGAACAACCTAAAATTAACCCACCTGAAGCCCATACCGAGCAAAAATACTCGCGGCCTGCTGCACCTGAGCGGGCGTCGGCGTTGGGGTATTTTCAAGCAGGTAGTCCTCACCCAAAGCCTCCCACTTATATTTACCCATTTGATGAAACGGTAGAATTTCCACTTTCTCCACTGACCCTAGCTTTGCAGCAAACTTGGCCACGCTAGCAACATTGTCAGGGTCATCGGTCAGCCCCGGCACCAGCACAAAGCGCACCCACATCGGCTTGTGAATTTCACCTAGATAGGTAGCAAAGTGCAGCGTCGGTTCGATAGAGACACTCGTCACCTGGTGGTAGGTGTGCGGATCGAACGATTTGATATCGAGCAGGACGAGATCGGTATGGTCTAAAACGGGCTGCGATCGCTCAAAATCAGGAAAGCCAGACGTATCGAGCGCAGTGTGAATACCCAATAGCTGACATCGCCGAAACAGCTCTCTGACAAACTCAGGCTGCAGCAAAGGCTCCCCGCCCGAAACCGTCACCCCGCCACCAGAGGCCCGCATGTAAGCGCGATAGCTTTCAATCTCTTTTACCAAGCTCTCCACAGCAACGAGCTTGCCGCCCGTAAGGCTGCGAGTATCCGGGTTGTGGCAATACTGGCAGCGCAGTAAACACCCCTGAGTAAACACCACAAACCGAATCCCCGGCCCATCTACAGTGCCGCAAGTTTCAACAGAGTGAATGCGGCCTGAAATTTGATCGGCGTCCACAGTAGCTTGATTAAAATCGGTCATGGAACGTTCGGTTTATCACATCGAGCTGCTGTTCGCGGGTGAGCTTGATAAAGTTCACCGCATACCCTGACACTCGAATGGTGAGCTGTGGATACTCTTCTGGGCGCTCCATGGCATCGAGCAGCGTCTCTCTATTCAGGACGTTGATATTGATGTGATGGCCGGTGTTGTGAAAGTACCCATCTAGCAGGCCGACTAGATTGTTGGTCTGATCTGTTGGCTGCTTGCCGAGCGCCTGAGGCACAATTGAGAAAGTAAAAGAGATCCCATCTTGGGCGTCTGCATAGGGGAGCTTCGCAACCGATTCGCAAGCTGCGATCGCGCCCTTCGTATCTCGCCCGTGCATCGGGTTTGCCCCTGGTGCGAAGGGTTCTCCGGCCTTGCGCCCATCCGGCGTGCTGCCCGTCTTTTTGCCATACACCACATTAGAGGTAATCGTCAAAATAGACTGGGTGGGCGTCGCGTTTCGATAGGTGGGGCACTGGCGAATTTTGTTCATAAACCGGCTGACCACATCCGCCGTGAGCGCATCGACCCGGTCGTCATTATTGCCAAACTTCGGATAGTCAGCGTCAACGTCATAATCGACCGCCAGACCCGCCTCATTGCGCAGCACCTTCACCGAACCGTACTTAATCGCTGAGAGCGCGTCTCCCACCACAGAGAGCCCCGCAATACCGCAGGCCATCGTGCGGAACACGTCCGGATCGTGGAGGGCCATCTCCAGCCGCTCGTAGCAGTACTTATCGTGCATGAAGTGAATCACGTTGAGCGTATTCACATACAGATTGGCCAGCCAGTCTAGCATCGGGTCAAATTTTGCCATCACCTCGTCGTAGTCGAGCTGGTCGGCGGTGATGGGCGCACTCACCGGAGCGACCTGCTCACCAGACTTTTCATCTTTGCCGCCGTTGACGGCATACAGCAGCGCCTTTGCCAGGTTGACCCTCGCCCCAAAAAACTGCATTTGCTTGCCAATACGCATGGCCGACACGCAGCAGGCAATGCCGTAGTCATCGCCGTATATTGGTCGCATCAGGTCGTCGTTTTCGTATTGGATAGAGCTGGTGTCGATAGAGACCTGAGCGCAGAACTGCTTGAAAGACTTTGATAGCTGCTCAGACCATAGGACGGTAAGATTTGGCTCAGGCGCAGGGCCGAGGTTGTAGAGCGTTTGCAAGAAGCGGAAGCTAGACTTGGTGACCAGCGATCGCCCGTCTTCACCGATGCCACCAATCGACTCAGTCACCCACACCGGATCGCCTGAGAACAGTTCATTGTAAGCAGGTGCCCGCAAGAACCGCACCATTCTCAGCTTGATCACTAGGTGATCGATCAGCTCCTGAGCCTCCGCCTCATCCAACACGCCTTTGTTCAAGTCTCGCTCAATGTAAATATCGAGGAAAGTAGACACCCGACCAAACGACATAGCCGCACCATTCTGTTCTTTGATCGCACCCAGGTAGCCAAAATATGTCCACTGAATAGCTTCTCGGGCATTGGTGGCAGGTAGACCAATATCCAGCCCGTAGGTCGCAGCCATTGCTTTGAGTTCTTTGAGTGCGCGAATTTGTTCATTGATTTCTTCGCGATCGCGAATAACCGCTTCCGTCATCGCCGCCTGCTCAGTTTCACCCAGCTGCGCCGCTTTGTCAGCCACGAGCCAGTCAATGCCATACAGCGCCACCCGCCGATAGTCGCCAATGATTCGCCCCCGCCCATAGGCATCAGGGAGCCCGGTGATAATGCCCGCATGCCTAGCCCGGCGCATCTCAGGCGTGTAGGCATCAAAAACGCCATCGTTGTGGGTTTTGCGGTACTTATTAAAAATCTCATGGAGAGCCGGGTCAATCTGGTAGCCGTAGGCCTCCAGAGACTTTTCAACCACTCGAATCCCGCCCAGCGGCATAATCGAACGCTTCAGGGGCTTGTCAGTTTGTAGGCCCACTATCTGCTCTAGTCCCGCATCGACATAGCCAGCCGCGTGGGCCGTAATGCCAGCTGGTACTTTCGTATCTGCATCCAAAATGCCCCGCTCACGCTCCTGCTTCATCAGCACTGACACCTGAGCCCAGAGCTGCTGGGTGCGTGGCGTTGCGGCGGTTAGAAAAGTGCGATCGCCGCCATAAGGGCGGTAGTTTTGTTGAATAAAATCGCGCACGTCAATCGTCCTGGCCCAATCGCTAGAGACAAACCCGTCCCAAGCAATCTTCGTCTCAGCTTGCGCGGTTGAAACAGATGACTTTAGAGGTGTAGAAACCATGGGATACCTACCTGATATGTGTAGTGTGTTCAAATAGCACGCACTCAAACAGCGCGTCATCAGAGAGAATAGTCAACAAACTTTTCGGCAGCGTCAGTTGCAGATTCCTTCATCGCAGACTCTTTTACAGCAGACATCTCGCGCAGCCGCCCAGATAATCCGCCGACTACCAAAGGAGAATCCCCTCGGTAGGCCTGCAACAACAGCTGCCGCAAGTCGCTAATCAGCGGATAGCGAGGATTAGCCGACGTACACTGGTCGTCAAACGCATGATCGGCCAGGCTATCTACCTGGGCATAAAATTCAGCTTCTGGAATGGTTAGCACTGCCGACATCGCAGTTGGAATTCCCACCTGCGACTTCAGCTCTTCAATGGCACCCAAGAGACGATTGACCTTTTCATCATCTGTGGTGCCCCCCAGATGGAGATAGTCAGCAACTTGAGCGTAGCGCCACTTCGCGTTGGGGTATTTGTATTGAGAGAATGTTGCCTGCTTGAAGGGGGCATCTGTTGCGTTGTAGCGGATGACGTGAGAAATCATCAGCGCATTGGCTAGGCCGTGGGGAATGTGGAAAGTTGCCCCTAGCTGATGCGCCATAGAATGGCAAATCCCTAAGAAACCATTGGCAAACGCCATGCCTGCCAAGGTTGAGGCGTAGTGCATCTTTTCTCTCGCCTCTGGGTCATTGTGACCAGCATTGTAGGCCCGAGGGAGATATTTAAAAATTAGCCCAATCGCCTCTAGCGCCAGTCCGTTGGTAAAGTCAGAGGCCATCACCGAGGCGTAGGCCTCTAGGGCATGGGTGAGCGCATCTATTCCACCAAAGGCCGTGAGAGACTTCGGCAAGTTCAGCACCAGATCCGAATCGACAATTGCCATAGTAGGCGTTAAGGCATAGTCAGCAAGGGGGTACTTAAT
>JBCBFY010000064.1:0-29081 GCA_038527325.1 Cyanobacteria bacterium J06614_10 | reverse complement strand
CTATCGAGGTCTACCCGGGTTTCACCTGGAATCGTATAGTCACTAGTGCTATTAGCAAGCGCTGTTAGCAAATCCCCACTAGAGGGTGGCCGCTTGTCAGCAACACTTGCATCTTTCGTCAACAGAAATTCAATCTTCGACTTTGCTCTATCGATAGCAGGTGCTGCTAAACCATCTATAACTTGCTGCTCTCTGTATGCAATTGTTTGAGATGTGCGTGAAAAAGTTCGGTAGCTCATTGCGCCGACCGTCAGAGAGACCATTAACAGCAAGAGAACTGTTGTTGGGAGGACGAAGCCTGCTCTTTTGTAGCGGGGGAAGGCGTTGATGAAGAACAGACTTCGCAGGAGGCCGCTCATGAAGCGTCGGCTCAGGCGTTGGAAGTCTGAGCGGGGGCGAGCGGGTTTGTGGGGAGTCTGCTTTTTGGCGGACATGGCGAGCTTCCTAACTGTGATGGGAGGTGCAAAGGGGTGAGAAGGTGTTTGCTGGTAGCGGCTCAGGGTTGGGATGAGTTGTTTTTGCTACGCAGAAAATTTTTCCGGATACTTTTTGCGAGGGTGTTATTGGCTCAGATTACCCAATCTATTTGGCAAACATAATCAGTAGGTCTACCCATCTGTAAGGCAATACAGATAGAGGTTTCAGCGGTTGGAGAAGATGTTTGGGACTGTGGGCTCGGTATCGAAGATGCGGGGGAAGAGGTTAGGAATACTGGTGGGAGAGGGTTCGGATTTTTTGGGTAGGGTGACTTTAAAAACAAAAACAGACCCTCTGTGACATCACAGAGGGTCTGTAAAATAATGTGGGTTAAGCGACTTGAGTAACGTGCTTTGGGTAAGGCGCAGGCACGTTTGGCTTAGACTTATTGATTAGTATTTGTTGAGGTTGATGCCTGCTTCGCGGGCCATGGCTTCGATGCCTTTCTTTTCTAGCGTTTTTAGCGCTTTGGTAGAAACGCGTAGACGAACGAAGCGGTTGCCTTGGGGCCACCAGATGCGCTTGTCTTGTAGGTTGGCTTCTTGGAGGCGCTTAGTGCGGCGGTGGGAGTGAGAGACGGAAAAGGCGTTATTGGCTTTCTTGCCGGTGAGGTCGCACTTCTTAGACATGGGATTTCTACGCTAACAGGCTTCTAATTATAGGTAGCTATGGTTAATCGTGCAAAGATTTTTGTGCTTGAGTTGGCGATTAACCTTCTTTCAATACGGGCAGCGCCAACGACTGCAAAAAGCCGTTGGCGCTGCGTTCCGCGAGCAAGCGGGCGGTTTTATCGCTCGGTGAGCTGGGTGAGCAGGCTAGTGGAGCGTTCGGTGAAGGCTTTCATGCCGTCGGCATCGAAGCCTTTTTGGGCCATGAGGGCGAGGTCGTAAACCTGCTCGCAGATGAGGTTTGCGAGCTGCTCGGAGGGGGAAGCGCTGCCGTCTGGCTGGATGATGCCGCTCTTGCCGAGCTTGGCGACGTTTTGGATGAGCGGGTGAGCGGTGTTTACCAGGAGCGTGTGAGCTTCGGGAAACTGGACGCTCTGCTGCTGAATGAAGGCGCTCATTTCTTGCATTCGGCGAAGTTCTTCGGGCAGTAGGACCATGGCCGGTGGGGCGGAGTCGTCGGCCTTGAGCGCTTCTGTGCGAATGGTGACCTGAGGGCGGTTGAGAGCCTTTTCAAAGACTTCTTTGATCTGCTCGCCACGAGTTTTGTTGTCTGTGCCATCGACAATTTCATCTGATTTGTCACTATCAATAAGGGTGTCGTCGAGGTCGGCATCTACCCGGGAGAACTTAACATCTGAATATTCTTGCTCTAGGAAGGAGACGAAGTGAGTGTCGATGAAGGAATCCATGAAGAGCACTTCGATGTCTTGGCCCTTCAGCAGGCTGATGTAGGTCGCCTGGGAAACTTCGTCAGTGGCGTAGTAGATGCGGTTCTCGTGCTTTTCTTTGTTGCGGTCGAGATATTCCTGAATATTTGTGTAGGAAGCGCCGTTTTCATCGACTGCCTTTTTGTCGCTGACATCTGACCAAGCGTCGTCGCCTTCTGTCTGCACTTCGACTTTAGGTTCGTCGGACTTGGCAAGGTCGGCGGTAGTGCGGAAGATAACGTAGTCTTTGACTTGCTTTTTGAATTTGTCGTCGTTGAGGGAGCCAAATTTGACGAAGGTGCCAAGGTCTTGCCAGGTGCTGATGTATTTGGCGATGTCGTCACGGTATAGCTCTTTGAGGCGATCGCCCACCTTTTTAGCAACGTAGTCTGCAATTCGCCGCACCGTCCGATCCGCCTGCAAAAAGCTACGGGAAACGTTCAGCGGAATATCGGTACTGTCGATTACCCCACGCAGCGGCGTGAGGAACTTCGGGATAATTTCTTCGCAGTTATCGCTGACGAAAACCTGATTGCA
The DNA here is from genome assembly GCA_038527325.1 of Cyanobacteria bacterium J06614_10. Lineage (GTDB taxonomy): Bacteria > Cyanobacteriota > Cyanobacteriia > Phormidesmidales > Phormidesmidaceae > Phormidesmis. The sequence continues at coordinate 26,692 of JBCBFY010000064.1, read as the reverse complement.
GAAAAGCTTGATTTGGCCCTTGTTTAGCTCGACGTCTGGCTTGAGCTTGGGGAAGTAGAGGATGCCGTTGACGACGAAGGGATAGTCGGTATTGAGGTGGACCCAGAGGAGGGGCTCTTCTTCGAAGGGGTAGAGGTAGCGGTAGAGGTCGAGATAGTCTTGGTCGGTGAGTTCGCTGGGTGACTTTTTCCAGAGAGCTTCTTGCTTGTTTAGGGTGTCGTCGCCCAGTTTGATGGGGACGGGCATGAAGTCGCAGTAGGTTTTGACCAGCTGCTTGATGCGGGCTTCTTCGAGGTATTCTTGCTCGTCGTCATTTAGGTGGAGGGTGATGGTGGTGCCGCGCTCGGTGCGATCGCTCTCACTCAGCTCAAAGGAGGTGCTGCCATCGCAAGACCAGTGAACAGCCTGTGCCCCATCCTGCCAAGACAGCGTATCGATATCGACCCGGTCGGCCACCATGAACGAAGAGTAAAAGCCCAGACCGAAGTGGCCGATGATTTGCTGATCGGTTTCGTCTTTGTACTTGGAGATGAATTCTTCGGCGCTGGAAAAGGCGACCTGGTTGATATATTTTTTGATTTCTTCGCCGGTCATGCCGATGCCGGTGTCGCTGATGCTGAGCGTTTTGGCATCTTTATCGATGGCGATGGTGATTTGGGGTGTGGTGTCGCCTTGGTACTCGCCAGAGCGGGAAAGCATGCTGAGCTTGCTGATGGCGTCTACACCGTTTGAAACCAGCTCACGAATAAAAATTTCATGGTCTGAATACAACCATTTTTTGATAATGGGAAAAATATTTTCGGTATGGATACTAATGTTTCCTTGTTCCAAAACCGTCGCTGTCATAATAATCCCTGCCTTTGAGTGGGTGCGATAAACTGCTATTTCCTAATTTTGCGGACTTTAGCGAGTGTGACAAGGGCGGTGGCTGTGACAGGAGAGTGCGGGTTTCCCTACCTGATGAAGTTCTTAAGGTTTACAGCAAAGAGGTGAGTAATGGCGCAAACAATGCCGGACTTTTTGATCATTGGTGCGCCAAAATCGGGGACGACTTCGCTGTATCACTATCTGGCTCAGCATCCGCAAATTTTTATGAGCCCAAACAAAGAGCCGCATTTCTTTGCCTTTGAAGGTGAGCAGCCAAACTTTACGGGATCTGGTGATGACCAAGCCTGGATTAATACGCGCTCCGTGGTGACGCTGCCAGCCTATCAGCAGCTATTTTCAGCTGCGGAGCCCGGCCAGAAATGCGGCGAGGCTTCCACGATGTATCTATATTTAGAGAAGAGCTGCGATCGCATCTTCCACCATCTTCCCAACGTCAAGCTCATTGCCTTCCTCAGGCACCCGGTAGACCGCGCCTACTCCCACTACAAGCATCTACGCCGGGATGGCCGGGAATGGGAAGGTGACTTTGGCATAGCCATGGAAAAAGAAGCAAAACGCATTCAACAAAACTGGTCACCCGCCTGGCACTACCGGCAGATTGGGCTATATTCTGAGCAAATTAAAAGATATCAGTATAAATTTAGCCCAGAGCAGCTGCAGATTTATCTTTACGACGACTTACTGAAAAATCCTCAGGCGGTTTACCGTAGCATCTTCAAATTTATCGGTGTAGATGCCGACATTGATATAGACGTGTCGCAACGACACAACACGACCACTGCCGTCCGTAAAAATAAGCTGCTCCACGACTTTTTGATCAAGCCCAACGGCTTGAAAACCGTCCTACGCCAGGTGATTCCCGCCCAGATTCGCCAGCCCCTGTCGGCGAAAGTCTACCGAAAAAATGCAACCACAATTCCATCCCTATCGGCCTCGCAACGAGCTGAGCTAACTTGCCAATTCGAATCAGACATTTTACGGCTGCAGGACCTAATTAAGCGCGATTTGTCCCAATGGCTATCGTCTTCATCTAACCAGGTAGATAGGACCAAGGGATGGGCAGTTTAGGGAGTGATGCTCCTATCAAAACTGCCTGATATGAAGGTAATTGCCTGGCCAGCTTTTAAGACGCGGTATGCCAACCCCTACACCTGGCTGCTGTATTCACACATGCCAGCAGGCGTTTCAGTGGTCGAATTTTCGTCGAAACGCCTGCTGCTGGGGCGGTTTGATATTTTTCATTTGCACTGGCCGGTAGAGACGCTGGTGCGTCATCCAAATATTTGGGTCGCTCGCCTGCGGGTGCTGATTTTTTGGCTGTTGCTGAAGCTCAGTAAGTGGCGAGGCACCAAAGTGGTGTGGACCATTCACGATGAAAAGCCCCATGTGGTGCTTCATCAGCAGCTAGCCGATTGGTTTACTCAGCGGCTGATAGCCAATACCGATGGCTGCATTCACCTGTGCGGCGCGGGGCGAAAGGCGGTAAATCAGTCAATGCCAGACCTTGCTGAGCGGCCTAGCTTTGTGGTGCCGCACGGGCACTATCGAGGCTGCTACCCGGACACCATGGATCGAGAAGAGGCGCGATCGCACCTAACCCTCTCCCCAGACGCAACCGTCCTGCTCTACCTCGGCTACATCAGCCCTTACAAAAACGTTCCACACCTGATCAACACATTTCGCCAGCTACCCCCATCCGACCAGCCGGTCACGCTGCTGGTAGCTGGCAAATCAGATGACGAAGCGCTGAAGCAGGCCGTTCTGACAGCAGCAGAAGGTGCCAGTGACATTCAGCTACATCTTCGCTTCATTGCTGACGACGAGCTGCAGGTCTTTTTTAGGTCGGCTGATTGGGTAGTGTTGCCCTTCGAAGAAATTTTGAATTCGGGCAGTCTGCTGCTGGCGCTGTCTTTTGACCGGCCCGCGCTCGCGCCACATCTGGGCGCAGTAGCTGATTGGCAAGCTCAGATTGGCGCTGACTGGGTGAAGACCTATCGGGGAAAGCTGACGCCGGAAATTCTGCAGTCAGCGATTTTAGAAGAGCGATCGCACCTCGAAAAAGCACCACTAGAGTCGCTGGCGTGGACAGCGATCGCCCAGCAAACCCTGGATGCCTACCACTCTATATTTCGCCAACCGCACCCTACGCATAACGCCATGAAAGCCCGCCCATGAAGATTGCCTACACCACCACCTTTGACCTGCAAAATCCTGAAAGCTGGCCCAGACGACACTTGGGGCTGTATGGCGCCGGGGCAAAAATCATCCAAACCCTCAAGACGGACAGTACTGACGTCACCTCGCTGGGCCCATTAACCCGAAAGCGCAGCCCCATTACCCGCCTCAAGTGGCAGTTCTATCGTAATTTTCGTCACAAAGACTTTTACAGCTGGGCAGACCCCATCGTCTCGCGCCACTACGCCCACCAAATCTCCTGGCAGCTTTCACATTCCGACGCAGACATCTTGCTCTGCCCGGAAAATGCCATTCCCATCGCCAGCCTCAAACCAGATCGGCCTTTGGTGCTGTGGACGGATACAACGCTGGGCAGCCTGATTGATTTTTATCCCTACCTCAGCAATCTCTGCGGAGAAACGCGGCGTAACTTGCTTAAGATGGAGCAAAAAGTGCTGGAAAGATGCAGCCTGGTCATCTTCAATTCTCATTGGGCAGCGGACAAAGCGCAGACGCTTTACGGCATTTCACCAGAAAGGATAAAGGTGATTCCCAGAGGATCTAGCCAAACCAAAACGCTGTCGAAAGAAGACTTTGAGGCGGCGCTGGCACAGCGGCAAGCGCAGGCCTGCCAGCTTCTGTTTGTAGGGGTAGACTGGCAGCGCAAAGGCGGAAGCACGGCCTATGAAATCGCCAAAACGCTGAATGAGCAAGGGATAGCGGCTGACTTACATATTGTTGGATGTACGCCGCCTTTTGAGGTGCCAAGCTTTGTGAAAGTGCATGGATTTTTGGACCGTACGACGGAAGAGGGGCAGTCGAAGATGGCGGCGCTGTTTCGGTCTGCGCATTTTTTGCTGTATCCGACTCGGGCCGATGCGATGGGCGTTGTGCTGAGTGAGGCGGCTTCTTTTGGGGTGCCTTCTTTGGCTAGCGATGTGGGCGGCGTCGGCAGCGTCGTGAAGGCCAATGTGACGGGAAGGACGTTCTCACCCGATAGTGGGGCGGCGGCTTACTGTGAGTTTATCGCTGAGCAGATGAAGATACCTGAGCGCTATGAGGCCTTGGCTAAGAGCACCTATGAGCACTACAAGAACTTCGTGAGCTGGCCAGCCGTCGGAGAGCAGGCGAGGGCCGCTTTTGAAAGTTTGCTGAAATAGGAAACGGCCAGCACAGCCGATTCAGACTGATCGATTCAGACTAATCGATTCAGACTAATCGATTCACATTAATTAATTGATACTGCGTTCCATTTTTCCATACGGAGTGGGAAGCTGAGGTTTGGTTAGCGTGTCCTGAAGCTAGGCACTAGCCTAGGACATATTTTTTGATGCGATCGCTACAAAACTCTACATGTAGCGTTCTAAAGTCGTAATATTCGTGAGTAAACACAATCAAGCAAATACGATAAAGTGTGTTACTCTCTATCTTTATAAAGCTGCATCTGGAGTTAGCAGGCCTCGTATTGCCCCTTTGAGCGCTACATACAGATAGATAAGCCAACTTTTTTGGGATCTCTACCCCGTATTTAACCCAGCACACCATTCAGCAAGATAGCCACTTAGACAATCACTTATCTCCAACAATCACCATGGTTCAAGAACTCGAGCGCACGCGTACGAAAAGTCCTTTCCCAGCTACCGCGCCTGCGGCCTATCCGGTGTTTTACCGGACGTATAGCCGTCGGTTTGAAGGGGGGAAGCGGGAGACCTGGCAGGAAGTGTGCGATCGCACACTCGCAGGACTCACAGAACTCGGTAAGCTCACGGAGGAAGAGCGCAACCTCGTCTCTAAAATGCAGCGCAACCTGAAGGCAATGCCCTCGGGTCGATGGCTGTGGGTAGGCGGCACCGACTGGAGCAAAAATCCTAAGAACTTCTCGGGCGCTTACAACTGCACCAGCACAAACGTCGTCGACTGGCGCGCCTTTGGCCTGATGATGGACTTGGCCATGATGGGCTGCGGCACGGGCGCAGTGCTAGAGCCTAAGTACATCAACCAGCTGCCTGCCATTCGCAACACCATCAAGGTGACCATGCGGGGTGAAGTGGGCATGACCATTGCCAGCCAGCGCCGTGAAGAAGCCGAGATTAGGGTAGATGAGGCCAACCGACGGGTAGAAATCATCGCAGGTGATAGCCGTCAGGGCTGGGTGAAGTCTTATCAGACATTGCTAGAGCTTTCTACCGATGAACGGTTTGACGGTGAAGTGGAAGCGGTGATTGACCTGAGTGACATTCGCCCGGCGGGTGAGCGACTCAATGGCTTTGGCGGAGTGGCCAATCCGGTGAAGCTGCCAGGGCTGTATCAGCGCTGTGCCAATATTTTGAATGCGGCGAAGGGCCGTCAGCTCAACTCCATTGAATGCTGCCTGCTGATCGATGAGGCGGCGGCTTGCGTAGTGGCTGGCAACATCCGTCGCAGCGCGGGCATGAGGCAGTTTGCCAGTGACGACGAGGTAGCGACAGGCGCTAAGGAAAATCTGTGGCGACAGGATGAAAACGGCAACTGGAGCATTGACCCCACCAAAGATGCGCTGAGAATGGCGAACCATACGCGGGTCTTTCATGAGAAGCCGTCTCCCGAAGAGATTGAAACAGCGGTTCGCAAGCAGTTTTACTCGGGTGAGGGGGCAATTCAGTGGGCCGGTGAAGCGGAGAGAAGAGCGCAAGGAGCAGGGCGATACGGCCTAAATCCCTGCGGTGAGATTATCGGCCAGGATTTTCACTGTAATTTGGCAGAGATTCACCTAAATCAGATTAATCCGAAGAATTATGAGGAACAGGAAGAGGCGTTTAAGGCGGGTGCGATCGCCGTTGCCGCCCTCTTAAACCACACCTTCGCTGAACCTCGCTATCAAAAGTCTCGTGAAGAAGATCCCATCGTAGGGGTCTCCTTTACAGGCTTCTTCGACTTCTGCGTGAAGGCCTTTGGCGTTGAGTGGCTAGAGTGGTTTGCCGCTGGCCGCCCGGATACAATTCAAGGCCTAGAATTTAAGGCAAAAGAGCAGGACTATCTCAGCCGCTGGAAGCAGGTGGTGCATGAAACTGTCTGGGAGTATTGCGATCGCCATGGCATTCGCCGCCCCAACCGATGCACGACCGTACAGCCCGCTGGCACCAAGAGCCTGCTCACGGGTGCCTCCTCTGGCTGGCATCCGCCAAAAGCGCAGCGCTTCATTCGCCGCATCACCTTCCGCAAAGACGATCCGGTAGCCCTAGCCTGCCTAGACTACGGCTACGCCGTCACCCCGTCCCAAGCCGACAAAGATGAAAACGGCAATCTGCTAGATGATCCATTCGATCCACGCTGTACTGAGTGGCTCGTAGAGCTGCCCGTAGAAGTGGATTGGGCCAACCTGCCCGGTGCAGACGAGGTGGCTATTGAGCAATTCTCGGCTCTAGCCCAGTTTGACTTTTATATGCAGGTGCAGCGCCACTACACAGCGCACAACACCTCGGCCACTGTCGAACTGCGGGAAAACGAGATTGAACCCTTGGCTGAGCGCATTACCCAGGCGATTCAAAACGATGAAGGCTATGTCTCGGCGGCGCTACTTGCCCGGTTCGACGACCTGCAGACCTTCCCCCGCTTGCCCTTCGAACCCATTAGTAAGGATCAATACGAAGCCCAGCTCAAAGCCGTTCAGCAGCGACGCCAAACGGAGAACTTCCACGCGGCGCTAGAACAGTACGATGCAGGTGAGCTACTAGAGGCAGGGCCTGCGGGCTGCGACTCCGATAAGTGCCTGCTGCCCGAGAAAAAGCCAAGCTAGGCCAACAACTTAATTTGATTGTCGCGTTGGGGAATGCTCTTGCAAAGGGTGTTCCCTTTTTTTGTCCGTATTCAGATGGTTTATGCCTTTCTGAAGGACTTGGCTGCGCCAAGGTTGTGAAGATTTTCGGGAATCAACGCCCCTTTTAGGGTATCTACATACACGATATAGCAAGTGTCCTTGATGTATCTGGACGTGACCCTATGCCGTCTTTTTTAGAGCAAATACTGTGCAGTCAGTTTATTGGTTTTGTTTAACAATCGGCGGTGCCTTTGTTGCCCTATCGCTGGTCGGTGGCGGTGATCTGGTCGACGATATGGACATTGATGCCGACGCCGATTTTGACGTCGATGCCGATTTTGATGTCGACATAGAGGCGGACTTTGATGCGGACGCGGATATCGATGCCGATGCAGATTTTGACGCAGATGCGGATGCCGACGTCGATGGCGATACCGATTTACAAGTGGAGACTGATGTCGAACTGCTGCGCAGTGCGCCGCGCCGTCGTCAGCGTCTGCCGGTTGGGCTGTCGATTCTAACGAGCTTTAAGTTTTGGACCTTTGGCGGCTTTTTCTTTGGGCTGACTGGCTTGGTGATGGGGGTGCTTGAACCGGGGCTAGGGGTTGCTGTGATTTTTGTGATCGCACTTGCGATGGGCCTTCTCTGCGGCGGTGCGCTAGTCGTCGCCTTGCGTCAGCTCAAGCATCGCCGGGTCGATAGCCTGGTACGCAATGAAGACTTTGCTGGCCTCGTTGGCACTGTAGAGCTGCCCTTTGACGCCAATAGCAAAGGAAAAGTGTGCCTAGAAGTGGGCGGCAGCACCCTGCACCTAGTAGCCCAAACCGACGAAGCACGCACCTTTAACCCAGGAGATTCAGTCCTGGTGGTAGGCCGCACTCAGAACCGCCTCTGGGTCGTGTCTAAAGACAATGCAATCGATCAATAGATAGATCAGATAGATCGATCAATAGGCTGTGCGATCGCCCCTTAAAACAATCCATATTCCACCTTCCACAACGCTTTACTGCTGACCTTCGGAGCTATTAACACCATGAGTCAATTCGTCATGAGTCAATTTGTACCGCCAACCGATTCCCGCTCGGCGCGGCGTGACACCGCCGCAGAAACCGCCTCTGAATACCTAGTAGCAGAGGCGACGCAACCGGTTGGTCAGCTCACACTTAGCACCGCTGACTCGCAGACTATCAACACCAGCAGTGCGGCGCTGGGCGGCACCATCGGACTGACCCTGATTGTGCTCATCGCGTTCATCACCTTCCTGAAGACCTGCCTGAGAATCTGCAAGCCCAATGAAATCTTGATCATTTCTGGTCGCAAATATAAGCAAGCCAACGGCAAGGAAGTCGGCTACCGGGTGATCTTCGGGGGGCGGGCCGTCGTCATTCCGATCATTGAGCGAGTCGAGAAAATGGACATGACCACCATGCCCATCCCGGTAGAAGTGAACAATGCCTATGCGAAAGGAGGAACGCCGCTAAATATTCAGGCGATCGCCAACGTCAAAGTCTCTAGCAATCGCAGCATTGTCGGCAACGCCATCGAAAGATTTTTAGGACGCAACCGGTCAGAAATTCGTCGCGTCGTTCGAGAAACCCTAGAAGGCAACCTGCGCGGCGTAGTGGCCAACCTCACCCCCGAGCAGGTAAACGAAGACCGGCTCAACTTCGCCGAACGCATCGCCGAAGACGTCGCCCGCGACCTCAATAAGCTGGGCCTTCAGCTTGATACGCTCAAAGTTCAGAGCGTCACCGACGATGTCGACTACCTCAGCTCCATTGGCCGCCGCCAAATTGCCAAAATCGTCCGCGATGCCGAAATCGCCGAAGCCGAGGCCCTAGGCCAAGCAGAGCGTATCGAAGCCGACTGCCAAAAGCGGGCTGAAATGTTCAAATCTCAGGCCCTGACCATCACCCAGGAAAAGCAAAACGAGCTGCGCAAAATAAAAGCCGAACTCGACCAGCGCTCAAAGTCGGAAGAGGAACGCACCGCTGCTGCCGCCAAAGAAGCCAGAGCTAGAGCAGAGCAACAGCTACAGGCAGTGAGAGCCAAGCTAGAGCGGTTGCGCCTACAGGCCGATGAAGTACTGCCCGCCGAAGCGCGCAGAGAAGCGCAGGCTCTGCAGGCAAAGGGCGCTGCCGCTGGCCTGGCAGAAAATGCCAAAGCCGCTGCAGAAGTGAACGAAATGCTCGCCAAAGTGTGGCAAGAAACCGGGACCGAAGCCAATCAGATTTTCTTACTGCAGCAGATAGAGATGATTTTGCAGGAAGCAGCGGCGATTCCGCATCGTATGCAGCTAGAGAACATCAATGTGATTGACAACGGCGATGGAAAAGCGATCGCCAGCCTCGCCAACGTGTACCCCGAAGTCGTTAGGCAGTTCTTAGCGCAGGTTGAACAAACCCTGGGCATTGACGTCGTCGGCACACTTGCTGCCCGCGACAAAATCACCTCAGTCAACGGGTCTGCCACAGTCAATCAGTAATCACCAGTCCACCGTGAGTCTTCTTAGGACTCCCACTCGTAAACCGCCACTTCGACCAACACACCTTCGAACTTTTTAGGAGACTTTAGCCATGGAAGGCATCATCATCATCCTGCTAGCAGCAGCGGGTTTGGGGTCTTTCACCATCAAAAATTTGTACTACATCTGCCAGCCCAATGAGGTGCTCATTTTTGCAGGTAGCAGCCGCAGAATGGGCGATCGCAAGGTAGGCTACCGGCTGGTGAAAGGCGGCAGCAGCATCCGCACCCCCCTGTTCGAAAAGGTCATGCGCATGAACCTCACCAATATGATCATTGAGCTGAAGGTTTCTAACGCTTATTCGAAAGGGGGCATTCCGCTCCATGTCTCCGGCGTAGCCAATATCAAAATTGCGGGCGAAGAGCCGACCATTCACAACGCCATTGAGCGGTTGCTGGGTAAGCCCAGAAAAGAGATTGAGAAAATGGCCAAGGAAACCCTCGAAGGCAACCTGCGCGGCGTCTTGGCGAGTCTGACCCCGGAGCAAGTCAACGAAGATAAAACCGCCTTCGCCAAAAGCCTGCTCGATGAGGCCGAAGAAGATTTGCAAAAGCTAGGGCTGGTGCTTGATACCCTGCAAATCCAAAACATCTCCGACGATGTGCGCTACCTGGATTCTATTGGCCGTAAACAGCAGGCTGACCTACAGCGCGACGCCCGTATCGCCGAAGCCGAAGCCAAGGCAGAATCAGAAATTCAAACTGCCGAAAACGAGAAAATCACCACCGTACGTCGGCTGGAGCGTGACATTGGCATTGCCCAAGCCGCCGCAGAACAGCGCACCCAAGATGCACTGACTATGCGAGCTGCAGTGGTGGCCGAAGCCGAAGCTGAAATCGCCGCAGAGCTGGCCCGCATTCAGGCAGATGTGCCCGTGCAGCAAGAGCGCATTAAGCAAGTGCTAGAGCAGCTGAAGGCAGATGTGATTGCACCGGCTGAGGCTGAGTGCCAGCGTGCGATCGCCCAGGCAAAAGGCGATGCCTCTACCATTATTGAAGAAGGCAAGGCGCAAGCCGAAGGCACCCGCAGCCTGGCTGAATCCTGGATATCTGCAGGAGAAAGCGCCCGCGACATTTTCCTTTTGCAAAAGCTGGAAGTACTGCTAAAAACCCTCACCGCCACCGTCCCCGATGTCGCCGTTCAAAACGTCACCGTCATCGACACCCAGTCTGGCAACCTAGCCACCCAAGCCGCTGCCTTCATGGCCCAGCTAAAGCAAACTGCCGGTGTCGACCTAGCCGGTACTATCAACAATTTCGGCAACGGCAAAGCACCTAGCAATTCACCGGCAACCCTACCGCCAGAAAGCTAGGTATCGATCAATTTCATCAATTTCATCTAAAGAGAACTCTTTAGATGAAATTGATGTAGTTATCCGGCCTTAGCAGCACCTTGAAAAACTGACGAGTGCCGAAGATTTCTGCAATGCGTGGGTAAAGTTGTTTTCGTTATTAAATGAGTACTCATTAAATGAGTACTCATTCTCTGTAACAGCTGAACAATCAGGTTGTTCGGTTCACCTGCTATTTTCTATCGCGAGGGAGATCATCTTCGATTTGTGCGCGCTGCTCGGGGGTCAAGACCGACATAATTTTATTTTGAGTAATTCGCATCAAACCCATGACTTCTGCGCGTTGGTTGTTGTCTAGTCCCAAGCTTCTCATTACGCTGCGGGTGTCTTCACCACTAGATTGCGCCGACTGAAAGGTTTCCATTTGCGCTGGGGTCAAAATCTCAGCTATTTGGACGACCATCTCAGCTTTGATGGCTTCTATCTCGTCATTTTGAGTGGGGCTAAGTGATAAATCTTCTATGTCTGATAGAACAGAACTTCTGCTTTTAAGCATGCTGGATGTCTCCTTCTGAACGTCGCTTATAGTGTTGGTGATCGAGTTTGCTTTTTGAAAACCTCCCGTCCCTATGATCACAAGTGTGATCGCAGTAAAGACACCCGTCGACAAAGTCAGTTGCTGATTCATACGTACTCCACAATTATTTTTTTCATTTACATACGTTCAAAGCACTAGCGCGAGGGTATCTAAGAGCCTTTACGAAAGGGAAAAGACCTTCCACTTTCAGGTGAGACACGATCATTTAAGGAATCTGGCAATGAAGGCCTCTCAGAAGAACTTCGGTCGAAAGGAAACTCTCTACCTCTTGAAGAATTGTCGTTTCTTGGGAAATCCCCACTTCTGGGAAAGTCTCTATCGCCGAGGGTGCCCGATGCACGTTCTGAGCGATCTTCAAAGTCTTCACGTCGATCATTCCAATCGTCACGGTCATTCCAATCAGCGTCATCTGAGCGCCCTGGGAAGCGGCTATTGCTGGAGGAAAAAGGACCACCCCCTGGGAACTGAGCAAGTAGTTGGGAATCGAATTCAGACAACTGCGATGAAGATACTGATGTGGGAACAGCTTGGGAATATGCCTGTGCTGAGCCCTGACTAATGAAAGGGAATCCGATTGTTACCACCCCTAAGATGAGTGGCCTTAAAGCGGTGATTTTCATGGGTCAACCTCTAATGGATGATCAAACTATTTGTCTGTCAGAAGTTGCACAAAGCGTTTAATAAGTAACCACTTACTTATTAATAGCGTAAATTTCTGTGGCGTCAACCCCTTCATTCGGCTTATGAGCGCGCAAGCTCATAAGCGGTCTGTGGCCATTATTGGTCGGCTCTACTTTTGAAAGAAATCATCCTATAAAGTAGAACGGAAGAACACTGAAGACATTAGGCACCCTAGCTAGGGATGAAAACGCCTGCTCACGATATATGGCCAGGACACGCAAGATTACTGACAAGCAGATTCTAGATGCAGCGCTAGAGGTTTTTCTAGAGCAAGGATTCGGTGCATCAACAATAGATATTGCTAAGCGGGCCGGTATTTCTGAGTCGTCAATTTTTAAGCGGTTTTCTACAAAAGAGAACTTGTTTCTTAAGGCCATGGGCCTGCCTGGCGTACCGCTGTGGCGCTCTACACTAGAGTCTTTAGCCGGGAAGGGAGAGCTCAAGAAAAATCTCAAGCTAGTTGGCCTGCAAATCATTGAGTACTATCAGGAAAACATGCCAAGGTTCATTATGCTGATGTCTAAAGGTATGATTTCACCACAGGAAATGTTCAGAACCAAAGATACGCCTCCTATTCAGAATCTGAAGGCGCTGGCTCTTTTTTTCGAAACAGAGATGAAACTGGGGCGAATGAGGTCAATGGAGCCTCAGACGGTGGCGTTGCAATTTATGGGTAGCTGTATAAGCTATGTTTTTCTCAGTCAATTGTCTGCGCCATTGCCAAAGCCTGAAGACTATACAGAGAGCATCATCGAGAGCCTTTGGCAAGGTATCAAACCCTAAAATCATCAAATCGCTCGCCTGAGACAATGCCTTCCTAGGCTGAGTCATTTGAACGCATTTCCGGTCAACTGTTGCATCACCCGATCAACACACCTCAAACGTCAGTCCAGCAGCCTTTATCAGCCTTTCTATCAAAGAGCTACCGAAGATCGACGCAGGCGTCCAGAATCCTCCTGACGGTTGTCCCGCTTTAGAAAAGTCCTCAGCCAGACACAGCCCCGCTTGTCCCAGCATCTTAGCCGTAGAGCCATAGCCAGGATCGCGATCGCCCAATACTTTCACCTCAATCGTTTTGCCACTACCCGTCACACCCCAAAAGCGCAGATCATAAAATCCTTTCTCTTGGGACGTTCGGTTCGGGCCCTCTCCCGGCTTAGGAATAAGCGTCTTCTCCAAAATCCAGCGAGTGGGAGAGAACGCCATGGCCGCAGCCAAACCGCCGAAGGCCACATTGAGGCCCTGGGCGGCTAGCCAGCCAGTGGCGCTGGATCCAGTTAATACCGCTTCCCCGTAATGAAAGCTTTGGCTGTAGGGATAACCCAGCAAAGCATTGGAGCGCAGCACAATACGGGTGTTAATGGCAGCCATGACAAAGGGTGACACCCACGCTTGAAAATCTGGGTCATACTGCACGGGAATTAGAGTTGGAGACTGCGCCGCAGACGGAGGCGTATCTGGGCAGAGAGAATAGGGATTGTTGAGTTCCTGGCGCAGTTCAGGGTTGCCACGAGCCTCCTGGATGATGTTGATGCCGCTGGCAACGGTACCCCCAGAAATGCCTCCTCTGGCAGATTTAACCCGCATTTTGACGCGATCGCAGAACTCTCCTAGGCGCTGCTGTGCCTGCTGTTGTAAGTAGTAAACGCCCAGATCGGAGGGAATAGAGTCAAACCCGCAGCAGTGGACAATACGAGCTCCGGAGTTCTGGGCAACACTGTTGTATCGCTCAATCATCTGACGAACCCACTGCGGTTCTCCGGTGAGATCGCAGTAGTCGGTGCCGGTTTCAGCGCAACTTTTTACCAGAGGTTCTCCATACAGGGCATAGGGACCGACCGTGGAAATGACCACCTGGGTTTGAGCACACAGCTCCCTTAAGCTCTCCTCGTCGGTAGCATCAGCGGTGATGTAGGGCACTAGTCCATTAGCTCTAGCGCCCAGTTTGGCAGATAGAGCCTCTAGCTTATCCTTAGAACGACCTGCGATCGCCCATTTAGTCGAGTTGTTTACTCCTACCTGATCGAGTAGGTAACCACAGAGGATACGACCGACAAAGCCGGTTGCGCCAAAAACAACCAAATCGTAGCGAGACTTGCGATCGCCGATTGAATCGCTCATTAAAACTTCCTCCGCTAAGGCTACCTGACTAGCCACGGCTAACCTTTGCCCACGCACTTTAAAAAGCTTTTGTAGCTTTGCGATAATGGAACCTATAGCAGCCTTTTCTACCAGCCAATACTATGCGACTTTCCCCAGCCGGACAGCGTTTCTACCAAGAAGTTCAAAAATCCGACGGGAGAATAAGTATAGCGACGGCGGCGCTCTACATCGCTCAAGAAGAGTACTGGGATATGGATCCAACCGTGTATTTAGAGCGGTTGGATGAGATGGCAGCTAAGGTGCGATCGCGCTTACCCGCAGGTCGCTATCCCCTCAAGGTCATTCAAGTCATCAACGACTACCTGTTTGGAGAACTCAACTTCTCTGGCAACCAGCAAAACTACTACGACCCAGACAACAGCCTCCTCAACTGCGTGCTAGATAGGCGGCTGGGCATTCCCATTTCACTCTCACTGGTGTATTTAGAAATTGCCCATCGGCTGAGGTTTCCGATGGTTGGCGTTGGCATGCCCGGACACTTCTTGATTCGCCCGGTTGTCGAAGATATGGAAGTCTTTGTTGACCCTTTTCACCAGGGAGAAGTCATGTTTTTGGCCGACTGCCAAAAACGCTTTTATCAGCTGTTTCCCAATGGTGAGTGGCGCATGGAATTTTTGAGCGGGGTCATGCCCAAACCGTTCTTAGCCAGGATGCTCATGAATCTAAAGGCGGTTTACGTTCAGCTTGAAGCCTATGAGCAGGCAATCTCTGTACTCGATAAGCTGCTGTTACTCATGCCGAGTGAACACTACCAAGTGCGCGATCGCGGCCTTTTGCACTATCAGCTACAAAACCATGCACTCGCCAAGCAAGACTTGGAGAACTACTTGCGATCGCACCCTAGAGCCCCAGATAGCCAAAGAATTCAAACCATTTTAGAAAGCATTAACCGAGCATAGGCAGTCGGTCTGATGTCCTCAAATCCGAACTTCTCCAAATTTCTCACTGTCAGATGGGAATGCTAAGCACGATTACAAAGCAATGAGCTTTTTGATTCCTTAATACGTTCCAAAGACCTGCGCCCTCTGGCATAGGTCTTTTTTATTGCAGTCTTTAGGGCAATCAAAAGCAGCTCAGCAGATAGCCCACCGGTTCGAAAAATCTTTGCAGCGCCACCCTGTTGATACAATTTAGACCTAACTTGTGGACAAACTGAATGGACGTTATTCCAGCGATTGACCTGCTCGAAGGTCGGTGTGTGAGGCTCTTTCAAGGAGACTATGCGCAGTCTCAGGTATTTAACGATGACCCGGTAGCGGTGGCCAGGCAGTGGGCAGCTGAAGGGGCAACGCGCCTGCATCTGGTGGACTTGGATGGAGCTAAAGCCGGAAAGCCCGAAAACTGGCAGGCGATTCGTGCGATCGCTCAAGCCGTTGACCTCCCCATTCAAGTAGGCGGCGGCCTGCGGGATGCCGAGCGTGTTCGTGCCTTGTTTGACCTCGGGGTACAGTACGCAATTTTAGGCACAGCTGCAGTAGAGAACCCAGACCTAGTCGGTCAGCTCAGCGCTCAATTTCCAGGACGAATTATCGTCGGCATCGACGCTCGCGATGGCAAAGTTGCCACCCGGGGCTGGTTAGAAACCTCAGAAGTCTTAGCGATTGACTTGGCCAAGCAAATGGGCGATCAGGGCGCTGCAGCTATCGTTTACACCGATATCAAGCGCGATGGCACGATGAAAGGCCCTAATTTAGAGGCGCTCAGAGAGCTGGCCACCGCTATCGAGACACCGGTCATCGCATCCGGTGGCGTTAGCGCCATCACAGACCTGCTTAGTCTGCTAGCACTCGTACCATCTGGTGTTTGCGGTGCTATCGTCGGCAAGGCGCTCTACACAGGCGATGTGTCGCTGAAGCAAGCCATTCGCGCCGTAGGGCAAGGCCGCTGGCAAGATGTGCCGCCTGAAGGAAGCATGGGAAGTGCGATCGCATAGATAGCTTTCGTTGACAGTGCATCAATGACAAAATTACAAATGAAGTCAGCATTCCATGCCAGCTAGAGATTTTCATCACGACACCGTCAAAGAAGCCCTTACTAAAGACGGTTGGACAATTACAGCTGACCCATTAACACTTCAACTGGGTACACGTTCGGTTTATGTCGATCTCGGCGCAGAAAAATTGATTGCGGCAGAAAGGGGCACCGAGAAGATTGCGGTTGAGATCAAAAGCTTCTCTAGCCCTTCTCCTATCAACGACTTGGAAAACGCTTGGGGACAGTTTTTCATGTACGCCCGGGCACTCCAACGCAGAGAGCCGGATCGCCGCCTGTATTTAGCAGTCAGTACCGCGACTTTTGATACGATCTTTGTTGAAGAAGCCGGTCAGCTACTTTTAGAGGAACCTGGCTTTAGAATTATCGTATTCAGCCTTGAAACTGAGGAGATTATCAAGTGGATACCTCAACAGATGACCTCTCAATAGACACATTAGAGCAGTGGCGAGAAGCGATCAGGAATAGCCTGCAGTACTACGCGGATATTCCTTACAATTACGGCGACGTCAAAACTTACATCGTTACTAGCGAAGATAGAAACCACTTCATGCTGATGCGAGAAGGCTGGGAAGGCCACCGTCGAATCCATGGCTGCGTAGTCCACGTTGAAATTCGTGACAGCAAGATCTGGATGCACTACGACGGCATCGAAGACAGCATTACCACAGACCTCGTAGCCGCAGGCATACCTAAAAAACGTATCGTCTTAGCATTCCATCCCGTCGAAGTACGCGAGCACACCGAATACGCCGTCGCCTAGAAAGCGCTGGATGCAGTTTAAGAGAAAAATGCTTTCAGAAAGGAACTCCTACCTAGCAAGCAAAATCCTCACCTCACAGAATATTCAATTCAGAAAACAAGTCTTAAGCGTCCTTGTTTTTCAGCGCTTCAATTTCTTTACGGATGGCGATTAGCTCATCGGTTAGAGAGGCGACTTCTGCCTGTAGCTCAGTGTCTACCACAGGGGTGGCTATGGTAGTCACCGTGGGAGGTTCGGGTGGCGCACTTTGGGTAAAGGTTGAAGATACGCTACGGAAAGGCTCTGGCATTTGGCTGGTGACGCCCTCTACAAAGTCGCGGGCCTCTTTTTCGGTCAGCGCCCCTCGTACTTCTAGCTTGTCGGTTAGGCGCTGCCAGTCTGTCCCGATGGCTGAAAATTCATCCGCCGCGCGCTGGGGATCTTGAACCGCTTCTACCGCAGAAGATGCTGCGCCCAAGGTAACGCGATAGCCTTTTTGGACCAGTTCGAGCAAGGTGTCAGTGTTCATGGTGATAGCAAAGGGAAAAACGATATGACCTGAATAGAGGCAATCTACCTGCCTGTATGGCTTCTATTGTGCCGCAACCTTTTCGCTGTAGCCAACCTGCCACAGGTAGAAATAGCCGCCGACTAGAGCATCGATTACTCCCACTCGATCGTTCCAGGCGGCTTAGAAGTAATGTCATACACCACGCGGTTTACACCATCTACTTCGTTCACAACCCGGTTAGAAATGCTCTCCAGCAGTTCGTACGGTGCCCGCGACCAGTCCGCCGTCATCCCATCTTCACTGCTGACCAAACGCAGCACAATCGGATAGGCGTAGGTGCGCTGGTCGCCCATGACGCCGACGCTTCTCACTGGCAGCAGCACGCCAAAGGCCTGCCAGAAATCGTGATAGCTATCGCTGCGACGAATCTCCTGACGAATAATGTAGTCGGCCTCGCGGAGAATGCGTAACCGCTCGGGCGTCACCTCACCCAAAATACGAATCGCCAGACCAGGCCCCGGGAACGGGTGCCGCCGCACAATATCGTCCGGTAAGTTCACAGCCTTACCCACCTTGCGGACTTCATCTTTGAATAGCTTGCGCAGCGGCTCAATCAACTTAAATCGCAGATCCTTGGGCAAGCCTCCCACGTTGTGATGGCTCTTAATTTTGACGGCGACCTTTTCACCCGTTTGCGGATCCACGTTCGTATCAGCCGACTCGATCACATCTGGGTAGAGCGTCCCCTGCGCCAGATAGTCAAAAGGTCCCAGCCGGGTCGACTCCTCTTCGAAAACGCGAATAAATTCGTGACCGATCACCTTGCGCTTCTCTTCTGGGTCGGTCACACCCTTCATTTTGGCTAGGAATCGCTCGCCAGCGTCGATATATTCCACGTTGATGTGGAAGCGGTTGTTAAAAATTTCGATCAGTCGCTCAGGCTCACGCTTACGCATAAATCCCTGGTCGATAAACATGCAGGTCAGCTGGTCGCCGATGGCCTTATGTAATAAGAAAGCCAGCGTGGAAGAATCGACGCCGCCCGACAAGGCCAGCAAGACCCGCTGGTTGCCGACTTTGGCACGCACTTCGCGAATGGCTTCTTCGACAAAAGCTTCGGTGGTCCAGGTCGGTTCGCAGGCGCACACGTTGTAGACAAAATTGCGAATGAGCGTGCTGCCTTCTGTAGAGTGAACGACTTCTGGATGAAATTGGACGCCATAGAAGTGCTTTTGGGGATGCGCGATCGCAGCCTGAGGCGTATTGTCTGTATGGGCTAGCACCTCAAAGCCATCTGGCAACCGCGTGACCGAATCTCCGTGGCTCATCCACATGGTCGAAGCATGGGTCACATCGTCTAGCAGTCCGGCAGCTTCATCAATTAGCAGCGCCGCCTTGCCATATTCACCCCGCTCAGCCCGCTCGACCTGCCCGCCCAGCTGCTGCACCATCAGGTGCATGCCGTAGCACACCCCCAGCACCGGAATGCCCAAGTTCCAAATCTCTGGATCGCAGGCAGGTGCACCCTCGTCGTACACAGAACTCGGCCCCCCAGACAAAATGATGCCGCTGGGATTGAGCTTACGCAGGTGTTCAGCCGTCGTCCGATAGGAGAGGACCTCTGAGTACACTTCTGTCTCCCGAATGCGCCGGGCAATCAGCTCGGAGTATTGAGAGCCAAAATCTAAGATGGCCAGCATCTGCCGGTTTAGTGCGGAGGTGTCAACGGTGACAGCCTTGTCCGCAGCCTGTGAGGAGGATTGGGCTTGCGAAGTAGGTGTTTGAGAAGTCACAATAATCCCTTGTTTTGTCTGGTTTGCTTTCTAGCGGCATTGCTAGCGGATTGCTAGAGGCATTGGGCGTTGGCGAGCGCATCACCTTAAATGCATGGCTAGATATGTTGCTGGCGTCTTTGGTAGAGCACCGCTGTCTTAAATGCTGTCTTAAACGAAAGGGGCTTTATACAGAAAGGCCTTAAATGAAAGAGACCTAGGGGACGCAGGATAGCAAAAATGAAGAATTACAGATGAGCTAATCAGAACTGAGAATCAGAGCGTTCACCGGTTTCCGCGTGCGGAAACAGCCTAGAACCTAACTCTTTGCAGAAAGCGTAATGCCTATTTTGAGAGGGAGGTGTGCTCTAAACTACATACGCTGAGCACCCTACTAACGACTACGAAAGTCCGCCTGAAACAAATCTATCGGCGGGGCCTTGATTTATTAATTTGCTTTTTAATTACAGTAGCAAACCCTCTGCCCCTTTAAGCACTGCACTCCCCTAGCGGCTCATCAAAGTTTTACCCGCTGTGCTGGTGATGATGATGTGCCGCTCGCGGTCAAATAGGACGCTGCCTATCTGAACAGACTGCTCAGTGTGGGTTTGGATATAGCGGTGCGATCGCTCATCAATTCGCTCAGCCAAAATGCTATAGACCCGATCAACCCAGCTTCCCCGGGTCTGATAGTCCAACGATCTCAAGATTTTCAGCCCAGCTTCAGCCGTCGAGCTAGCTAGAATCTCTTGCACCGTTGGCGTCTCTAGGCCTGCCTGGGCACAGTAGGCAGCCAAAATCTCCTGCCGACCGTCAGCGACATGATGATGGGTATGAAAAATACCGCCAGCCAGCTTAATGAGCTTGCCGTGGTAGCCAAACAGCAAAATAGAGCGCACGCCTAGCTCACCCGCCTCCACCAGCAGCGGCCCAAGCCAGTTTGCCGTCTTCAGCCGCCGCTCAGCCTCTATTCCCGCCTTAAGCGCCAAGTCCAGACCATTTTCACCCAGACAAAAAACTAGGTCAGAGTAGGTCTGCGCTTTTTCCTTCAGGGCTTCCCGATAGGCCGACAGCTGCCCTGGCGCACTCAGCGGCTGCGCGACACCGCTAGTGCCCAACAGAGAGAGACCATCCACCACGCCAAAAGCCGCATTAGACGTGCGCAGGGCGAGGCGTCGTCCTTCGGGCAAAATAATCGTCACTTTTATTTTTTGCTCAGCACTCAGATGTATCGACAGCGCGCTTGTTATCAGCTGTCGAGCATAGGCATAAATTGCGTCACCCTGGGCATGACGACCGATGCCTTCGCCGCCTTCTAGTGCAACTTGCTCAGCCTGAGAGGACGATGCCCAGCTCACAACAGACCAAATAGGCGTGTTGCGTGTCAGGTCTAAATTATCGCCGGGGTCACTGCGGGTGATGGCTAACGCCGAAACGTCAGAGAGTAGAGCAGACTGCTCTATGGAAATTTCTATAGTTTCGTCGGGTTCGATGAGGTTGAAGGTGACGGTATCGGACGCTGCTTGAGTTTTGAGCTGGTGAAGAGCTGCGATCGCACCCGCACAGGCAAACACAGGTAAGGTATATCCGCGTCTGGCATTACTCATAATGAGACCAGATAGAGACCACTTCAATCGTTTTTCGCGCGTCGTCTATCCTATAAATTAGCCGATGCTTAATATTAATTCGTCTAGAGTAATAGCCCTTTAGATTGCCTGAAAGTTCTTCACACGGCCCTTCGTAAGGATCCTTTTTCAAAATTGCTAGCAGCTTCCTCGAATTGGGGCCTAAGTTAGCAGCATGTACTTTTGTAATATCTTTTTTTGTTTTTCTTGCAAACTTAATTGTCCACGTCATTACGTCCTTGCGTTTAACTTCTCAGACTTATCCATGGCTTTTTAATACAACTGTCTTCAATCGCTAACTTTCTTGTTGTCTAGTGCTTTTTGAGCCATCAATCAACAGAGACAGCCCTAATCTTCTCCACTGTCTAGCGCATTCAGCTCTTTCATAAAGTCATGTTCCGATATCCAATCGTCCTCTGACTCAACCTTCCTTATTTCATCTACAAAACCAGGAATAGACTGCAAGTAAAGTGTTTCCTGCAGGCTCTCCCAGTCTTTTCTCGATACTATGACAGCGTCACCCTTTCTGCTAACAATTTGCATAGGCAGGTGGTCTTCATTGACCTTCTCAACCAGTCTGAATAGGTTGGCTCTTGCTTCACTAGCGCTCAATGATTCCATCACACTCTATAGTTGTACGACTTCTGGTACAACCATAGAGTTTAGATAATTAATTGACAAGGGCGGGTTTTAAATGCCGTCTAGAAAAAGCATAGACATCAATAAGTCGCTATCTTCTCTAAACACAAACAATTTAGATGACTGATACCCATGGATCGTTAACCACTTCCAATCGTATTGACTATTTACGTATCAGCTTGATTGACCGCTGCAATTTTCAGTGCGTGTATTGCATGCCAGAAGGTGCGGACCTGCGGTACGCCCTCAGAGAGCACTGGCTGACTCATGATGAGATTTTGCTGCTGCTTAAAGAAGTGTTTATCCCAAATGGGTTCACGCGGTTTCGGCTGACTGGGGGAGAACCTTTGCTGCGGCCTGGAATAGTGGAATTGGTGAGTGCGATCGCACACCTACCCCAAACTCAAGACCTCGCCCTCACCACCAACGGATTCCGCCTAAAAGAGCTCGCGGCACCGCTGCATGCAGCGGGTCTACGGCGCATAAACATCAGCCTAGATTCGTTAAATGCCGATACTTTCGACAACATCATCGGCAACAAAGGTCGCTCCCGCTGGCAAGACGTATGGGAAGGCATTCAATCGGCTCACGCGGTTGGCTTTTCGCCTTTAAAGCTCAACGTCGTCGTCATTCCGGGCATCAACGATCACGAAGTGCTCGATCTGGCAGCACTCTCTATTGATCGAGATTGGCATGTGCGCTTTATCGAGTTTATGCCCATCGGCAACGATGCCCTCTTCAATCACAAAGGCTGGATAGATAGCGAAACCATTCGCAGCCAGATTGCTGAGCGCTGGGGACTGGAGGCAGGCAGTGTTGCTGGCAACGGTCCCGCAGATGTCTTTCAGATTCCGGGTGCAAAAGGCACCTTGGGTTTTATCAGCCAGATGTCTGAATGTTTTTGCGATCGCTGCAACCGAATGCGCCTCTCTGCCGATGGTCTCCTGCGCCCTTGCCTGCTTAACGAAAGCGGCCAGATAAACCTACGCACAAGCCTCCGCTCAGGCATCCCCCTTGCGGACATCCGCGCACAAGTCGCGGCCCTCGTTAGCGAAAAGCCTGACATCAATTTCAAAATGCGCGAATCCGGCGTCACCGGAGCCTACAACCGCACCATGTCTCAAATTGGAGGGTAAGATGAACCGATAGTAAAATAATTACAAGTAGGTCCCATCACTAAGGACTTCGGCTTGCATCTGCCAAATCAAAATAGCGCCTTCACTGGTTTGATCTGAGTAAAATGACGTTCACGCTTACGAAATCGATAACGTTTGAAGCGTTTGTTGCTAAGTATGGTGATGACTTTCGCTACGAGCTGGCTGATGGAGAACTCGTTGACATGGAGCCCACTGGTACACATGAAGCCGTCGGTGGGAAAATTGCAGCGCAGATTAGTGGTGCGATTTCAGCCGCTAATTTGCCTTGGGTGATTCCTAGAACCTGTCTTGTTCGTCCATTTGGAGGGGTTGCAACTGCGCGCCGTCCTGACGTGGTTGTTTTAGATGAAACTGTACTGACAGACGAACCACTCTGGGAAAAAGAGCCTGTCATCACGCTAGGACGCTCTATTAGGCTTCTAGCTGAGGTAGTAAGTACTAACTGGGAAACTGACTACGCTAGAAAAGTTGAGGAATATGCCCTACTCGGCGTATCTGAATATTGGATTGTAGACTTCAGAGGGCTTGGAGGAACTGCTTTCATCGGTAAGCCCAAGCAGCCAACGTTTACAGTGTGTCAGCTCATCGGTGATGAATACCAACAGCGGCAATATCGATTGGGTGAAACGGTGATTTCTCCATTGCTTCCAGGTTTGCAGTTCAAGTTAGACGATGTTTTGCCGCAGTTGTCATAGCGTAAGAGAAAATGGCTATCTCGCAAGCTATTCACTCTCAAAATCCATTTTCAGACGAAAGCGAGGATGATGGAAATAGAGGTTTACCCGGAAATGCACCCAGAATACATCCAGAAATACGAAAGGCACTTGAGACGTTATCTCAAGTACCTTTCGTAAAAAGAGTCTGAACTCTGCTGTCTTAAGCCTGGCGTGAGTAGTACTCGACCACCAGTAGCTCATTGACATTCAAAGCGACCCATTCGCGGTCGATGATGCCGGTGACTTTCGCTTCCAGCTTGTTTTTATCGAAATCCAGGTGAGTGGGAATGTTGGCCAAGCCTGGAAACTCCAGATTTGATTCAACTAGCTTCTTGGAAGCATCCTTACCGCGTACCCCAATTACATCACCAGGACGACACTGGTAGCTTGGAATGCTAACCACACGGCCATTGACCGTGATGTGGCCATGGTTTACAACTTGGCGGGCAGAGGGGATGGTTGGCCCAAAGCCCAATCGGAAGCAGGTGTTGTCCAACCGCATTTCCAACTGTTGCAAAATGACTTGTCCTGTAGAACCACTCGCACGACGTGCTTTTTTCACGTAGCGAAGGAGCTGGCGCTCGGTGACACCATAGTTGTAACGAAGCTTTTGCTTCTCTTCTAGACGAATGGCATACTCAGATTTCTTTTTCCGAGCCTGACCATGCTGTCCAGGGGGATACGCTTTCCGAGCCGATTTGCGGGTTAAACCCGGCAGGTCGCCTAAGCGGCGTACCACTCTTAGGCGAGGACCTCTATATCGAGACATTATTTCTCCAACTAAACTACTTTGCAGATCTCACACTATAGCCTAGTTCTGACCATCTAAATACACAGCGCCCTCTAAAATCAGCACTTTATTAAAGCCACACGTCTTCAAACTATGCCAGCGCAATTTTTTCGATAGGTGCGGCAGCCTTTTGCTTTCGAAAGTCGACCGCTTGCTTGAGCAACCCCCAAGCCGCCGGAGAAAGCGCGGCTGGAAACCCTAAAGAAAGCGTAGTACCCAGTTGCTTTTGCTTGAGCGCCACAATCGCCCAATGCAGATGAAGATAGTCGTTTATGGTGTTCAGCGCAGGAATGTCGGCTTTGTATTTCTGATTGATGCGTGGGTAAATGCGTTCTTTCATCAGCATATTGGTCTTCAGTCGGCGTTGGAGCGCAATTTTCTGGTCGTAGCCGCCGGGCCACACTGTGCGATAGGCCAAGCACTGATTGATAAAGAGGGCATCGCCATATTCAGCCACTCGAATCCACGAGTCGATATCGTCGCAGCTAGTCATGGTTAAATCCCAGCCGCCCGACTTTAAGAAGGCATCTCGACGAACAGCGACTTGGATTGGGGTGCCGAAGGGAACGACTTCTAGCAACATGCCGTAGTGAATGTCGGCTTGGGGAATATAGAACAGTTTGCCCGGGCCTGTGGTGGGTGTCAGGCTCAGTTCGTTTCCCTCAGTATCGACTTGGGCTGCCTGACAAGAGCAGATGACGGCTTGCGATCGCAGCGCCACCGCCTCAGCCATCACCTCAATGCAGTTAGCCGCCAGGTAGTCATCGTCATCTACCAGCTTTATCCACTCGCCGCTAGCCGCTTCCACCCCCGCATTCACCGCGCCAGCATGGTTGGCATTAACCTCATTGCGGACGTAAACCACGCGATCGGCCAAGCTTTCTACATAGGCCTGAGTGCCATCGGTAGAGGCATTGTCTACCACCACCACCTGGCAAGGCACCGTTTGGTCGAAGGCAGATTGAATCGCTCGCTTGAGCAACTCGACCCGGTTATACGTCGTGATCACAATACTAAAAGACACAGCTAGAGGCTCCGTAGGCAGATAAGTTGTTGGGTGATAGGTAAAGTCTGTAGGCAGTCAGTCTGTAGGCAGTCAGTCTGTAGGCAGTCAGTCTGTAGGCAGCAAACCGTTGGCAGTGCAGATAGCAAGGCGACATACAGGTGCAAACAGCCCCTAGAATAGCCGCTTTCTTAGCCTTCATCTCAGCTGTCTGTGTCGGCTATGTACTGGCCTTTGGGCGGGCAATGCGTAGCACAGAACCTGCCGACGGCTGGGTACCCTAACAGCGCTTCCAACTCGCACAGCCTCGATTAAGTCATCTAAACTTAATTAGAAATTCACACTGAGCCACCTTTAACCGGTCAGTTATCAAGCTAGAAGGTTAGACTAGGCTGCAGTTATGTATCCCACATCCGAGCTTCCATGCAGCAGTCATCTTCTTCCGCGAATCCTATGAGACGAATGCTAGGCGCAGCCTCTGTGAGCACGCTTGCGGCCACCCTGCTACTGACCCAAGGATGGTTGGGGAAATCGGTAGCGATCGCCCAGACCACGCCCAGCTACACCAATGAGCTGGTGGCACAGGCAACCGTAGCCCAAACCTCTGGCGACACCCCTGAAGCAGCAGAGACCGCAGAAGACGACGAAAAGCTGGTTTACAGTGAGCTGCTAGAAAAAATTGACAACGGCGAAGTTCGAGAAGTAGAGCTTGACCAGATTAACGGCATTGCTAGAGTTCAGCTCAAATCTGACAAAGAAGGAGACAAGCCCCGCGAGGTCAAAGTATTTGCAAATGATCGCAATCTCGACCTGCAAGAGCGACTAGTTGCCAACAATGTGACTTGGGAAGTGAGCCGAAATGCCGACAACAGCGCCATCACTAGCCTAGTCACCACTGGCATCGTAGCCATGCTGGTGGTGTTTGCCATGCTCATGCTGCTGCGACGCTCTGCAAACTCCGGCGGTGGTGCGATGAGCTTTGGCCGCTCCAAGGCCCGCTTCCAAATGGAAGCCAAAACCGACGTCATGTTTGAAGATGTCGCTGGCATTGACGAAGCCAAAGAAGAACTTCAGGAAGTTGTGACTTTCCTCAAAAATCCTGAGCGGTTCACAGCCATTGGCGCTCGCATCCCCAAGGGCGTTTTGCTAGTTGGCCCGCCGGGTACCGGTAAGACACTGCTCGCTAAAGCGATCGCAGGCGAAGCAGGCACCCCGTTCTTCAGTATTTCTGGCTCAGAATTTGTCGAAATGTTTGTCGGGGTCGGCGCCTCCCGCGTCCGCGACCTGTTCAAAAAAGCCAAAGAGAACGCGCCCTGTATCGTGTTTATCGACGAGATTGACGCGGTGGGCCGTCAGCGAGGCACGGGCATCGGTGGGGGTAACGACGAGCGAGAGCAAACGCTCAACCAGCTACTCACCGAAATGGACGGATTTGAGGGCAATAGCGGCATTATCATCATCGCGGCAACTAACCGCCCAGACGTACTCGATTCGGCCCTGCTGCGCCCCGGTCGCTTCGACCGTCAGGTCACCGTCGACCTGCCCGGCTACAAAGGCAGGCTGGGCATTTTGGAAGTTCACGCCCGCGATAAAAAGATTGCTGAAGAAGTGAAGATGGAAGCGATCGCC
>JBCBFY010000063.1:0-29152 GCA_038527325.1 Cyanobacteria bacterium J06614_10 | reverse complement strand
TTTAGCTTCGATGACCAGCAGGTCCTTAGGCGTTTTGCAGTCCTCAACACCAAATATATCGTTAGCCAATACACATAAACGAGTATCCACCCCGGCACCTCGACCTAGCCAAAACACTTGTATACAATTCATCCAGTTGGCATTCGGAGGCAATCACCACGCTACCCTCACCCCTACTCATTCACAGGTACAGCGGCGACTCGCTCATCCCCAAAAAGCTCGCATTAAAACCTGCCAACCTCCAAACTGCGCAAACCCTAATCGACCTTTTCCAAAGTGCTACAGGCAAAACCCAGGGCTACCTGGATCAGCAGCTACAGACAGAGGAAGGCGAAGATACCGACTACCGCATCAAACGCGGCTTGGCGCATATCTTACGCAACAGCTTCAGCACCTTTGAAATCGTTAGCCCATTAGAGCCCGTTGAGCTGCGCGATCGCCTCTTCGCCCTCGCCGCCCAAACCGCACCGAGCCCCGCTGCTGCCACACAGCACCTCACCACCCTCGCCGCCGAACTCAGCCAAGCAACAGACACAGCCGTAGAGCCGGTCCACATCCGCCAGGGCCTCTACGCCGACCTCAAAGAAAACCGTATTCTCACCGCTTTCGATGCACCCACCCCAGAGGCGCTCATCCACCGCTACAACCTCTCTCAGGTGCAAGGAATTTTTTACAAAGCCAGCCACATGGTGATCAACCTGCACCGAAACGATCCGGGTGAGTACAAGCTCATGTTTAAATACCTCAAGCTTTTTCGGCTCATGACCTACATCGAAGGTGAGGCCGACCAGGGCTTCACCATCACCATTGATGGACCTGCCAGCCTGTTCAAGCCCAGCACTCGCTACGGGGTAGACATCGCCAAGCTGATTCCGGCCATTTTGCACGTTACCCGCTGGCAGCTCACCGCCACCCTCCAGTGGAAAAATCCTTACACCAAAGTCGCCCAAGAAAAAAGCTTCAGCCTCAAAGACAGCTGCGACTTGGTCAGCCACTATCCGCCCGGCAAGCCCTTCGACAGCATGCTAGAGCAGGCCTTCGCCGAAAAGTGGGCCAAAACCAAAACCGACTGGAAACTAGAGCGAGAAGTAGACCTTATTCCGATTCCGGGTAGCGTCATGATTCCTGACTTTCGGCTGGTGCACCCAAGCGGACAGGTGTACCTGCTCGAAATCGTTGGCTACTGGCGACCCGAGTATCTACGCAAAAAGTTCTATCAGGCCCGGCAGGCTGAGTGTAAAAACTTAATTTTGGCAGTCTCAAAGCGCCTCAATCTAGAGAAGGCAGGGGTTGACACCCACACCACCCCCGCCAAAGTAGTGTGGTTCAAAGACAAATTACAACCAAAAGCAGTTCTAGAAGCGCTTGAAGCGGGTTAGGCGGGAATGCTTAGTGCATCATATTTAACCTTTGGCCTACTTTCTTTGGCCTACTTTGAGGGCCTATTTGCGGACCCGTTTAAGGGATTTACCTTAACGCTCTCCGTTAATAGGTAGCCGTCAGGCATCTGTATGAACGTACCGCACGCAGCTGTTGATCCTACTGAAGCGATGAGCACCATATTAGTCGTAGACGATAGCCCCATGCTTCGAGAGATGATTTCGGGTCTCTTGAACAAGACGGGATTGAGCATTTCGGTGGCAAAAGACGGCCACGAGGCCAAGGAAAAGATTGCCGCGAATCCGCCCGATCTGGTGGTGCTAGATGTCGTCATGCCCAATATGAACGGCTACGAACTCTGTCGCTGGGTGAAGAGCAATGAAGCTACCAAAGACGTGCTGGTGATTTTGTGTTCTTCTAAGAGTGAAGAATTTGACCGCTACTGGGGCATTAAGCAAGGCGCAGATGCCTACGTGATTAAGCCTTTTCGGCCAGGTGAGTTACTCGGCACCGTAAAGTCCTTACTGGCCGGGAAAGTCGCCTGATGGCAAATCGCTAATACAGCGAATCAGGGTTTGCAGTAAGTTTTTACAAATTCCTCTCTATCCATCAGCCCTCTATCAGCCCTCTATCAGCCCATGGTCTAAACCGCTAGACTGTGGGCTAGTTGCTGCTGGGTTCAAAAAGAGCGATGTCTACCAAACGGGCCGCCCTGCCGCCGGGGCTGATTGTTCGAGCCGGAAAATTCGTGTGGAATACGATGTGGCACACGATGATGTCGCAGATGGCTCCGCGCAGCCAGTCTGGAGAATATGTGCGGCCTGAAAGCACGTTTAGAGGGCGAGAGATTTGCTCAGAGGCTGGCCGATACCGGCTAATTGTTGGGATGAGCTGCCCTTGGGCGCACCGAACGTTGGTGACTAGAGCGTTAAAAGGGTTGGAGGAGGCGATCGCACTCACCACGGTCTTCCCCTCCACAGACGAAGGCATGTGGCTGTTTGAATCCGATCAGTCCTTACTCAGCTGTCGAACGCTGCCCGAATTCTACCGCGCCTGTCAGCCTGGCTATTCAGGTCGCGCCACCGTCCCCGTCCTGTGGGACAGCCAAACCAACACAATTGTCAATAACGAAAGCGCCGACATCATCGAACTGCTCAACAGCGAATTTGCAGCGCTGGCAACAGGCCCAGATCTATACCCAGAGGCACTGCGCGCGGAAATCGACTTACTCAACGAAGAGATCTACACCAACATCAACAATGGCGTCTACCGCTGTGGGTTTGCTCAAACGCAAGCAGCCTATGACAAAGCGGTCAACGCCTTGTTCCAAACACTAGACGACTTAGATGACCGACTGTCGAGCCAGCGATATCTCTGCGGACCATCGCTCACCCTCTCCGACGTGCGCCTGTTTACAACGCTGATCCGCTTCGATATTGCCTACCACGGCATCTTTAAGTGCAACCGTCGCCGCATTGCCGACTACTCAAACCTAAGCGGCTACGTCGCCGATATCTTCCAGCAGCCCGGCATTGCCCAAACCTGCGATATTGAAGCGGTCAAGCGAGATTATTTCGGCAACCTATTCCCGCTCAATCCAGGCGGCATCATTCCCATTGGCCCAGGATGGGACAGCCTCAAAGCGCCCCATCACCGAGAGCGATTGGGCTGACAGCAAATGCCAAACACGGAGGTGAACCCGTGTAGAAACGTTGCACCCCCCACTGGCCCAATCTCGCCATTACAAAAGAATCCGCCAACTGGTAAAGGGCCTAGATACTTCTCAAACAGATCTGAGTCAAAATTGGGCTCATCGTACAGCCCTTCACCCCGGCCCGTACAAGAAAACAACAGCGCCCCAACCGGTGAGCTACCGGCATTTTCACTACCGAGCTTGTTCTCCATACTCTCAACGCGGTAGCGACGCAGCATCGCCTCTAGGTCTTCTTCAGAGGTCTGCGCATCGCGCATATGAAACTGCACCCGCATTCCCGGACGAATCTTATCGGCAACTGCGATCGCACCATTGCGCGGGTCTACCCCCACCAAGTTGCGAATCAAAAAGTCTCGTCGGGTCAGGCTCGGCTTAAAGCCACTTTGGGCAACCCCTACAAACAGCGCATTTTGTGCCAGCTCCCGCTCCTCTTCGTCCATTTCCTGGAAAATGTTTTGCAAAATTTCCAAAGGCGTTTGAGCCTCCGTCAGCGCATCGGCAGCATCATCGGGCTCTAGCTTGAGCATTACGTTGCGATCGCCCTCACTCACCCGGTACAGCTCACCAATCGGACGGCAGCCCTGAGCCACAATCGCCTCTAGCACAATCTCACCGGAGAGCGCCACCCCCACAATGCCCTCCCGGTAAAGCTTGCCATTGCAAAACAGACCGCTATTTTTACTAAAGCTCTCAATGCCAGCTAGTCCGCCCACCTTCGTAGCGCCCGGATAGGCATAGTCCATCCCCTGCAGCAGCTCACTGGTGCCCGAAGAAAACGGATCGGCCATCAGCACAAAACTCGGCTGCGCCGTCGGAGCAACCCCAATCAGCTCACTCCAAGCCTGAGGCGGACTGTCGAGATCTGGCAAGTCAGCCGCCGTCAGGTGAAAGCTCTCAATCTCGACATCGGGTAGGTGAGCCAGCGTGATGCTCAGCGCGGGCCCCTCCTCCACTTCCGCCGGGAAGCCATCGTCCATCCCAATCACTCCACTCCCGCTGCAGCCCACCAAATGAGCAACCGGCAGCTTCTCCTGTAGTAAGGGCATCAGACGCACGTACTCACTGGCAAACGCCACCGAGACAAACACGAGTGCTAGGTCGGGTTGCGCCCCTAGCTGCGACGTAGCCTGCCGGACCACTTCGTCTACCGCAGCTTCTAGCGAGGCACTTGTCGAAATCGCGCTAGCCCATTTCATATCTGCAGATTCCTTAAATAATTCTACGGGTGGAGTAATTTATCCAGCACGGCTGACATAATGAAGTCAGCTTGAGCTATCGTAAGCAACGATAGGCATTGGCTAAACCACCAGTTGAAAGACTCTTATTATTATGAACTTTGCGGGTTGGATTTAGCTAAGCTCACATTTTCGTGGTCTCAAGCCGTTTGCCAATACTGCCATAGTCGTAGCCCTGTTTATCCACGTGCTTACTTCTCACTGGGCAGGTAGCCGCAGGTAGCTAAGGAGGTCGCAGAACTGCCATGTATGATACGGCAGTTTGGTTTCAGCTAAAGCTACAATGGGTGTTGGTTCAAACACTGTTAAAACTTTACTAATTACGGTTTGCCATGAGCGACATTCAAGAAAAAATTAAGACTGAGATCGAGGCAGCTCGTGAAGCCTGCTCCGTAGAAAATGCTGATTCTGAAGCTTGCGCAGCTGCTTGGGATGCTGTCGAAGAGCTGCAAGCCGAAGCTTCTCACCAGCGCGACAAAGAAAGCGAAAAAACACCTTTTGACAAATACTGCGACGACAATCCAGAAGCCGATGAGTGCCGCGTATACGACAACTAAGGCTTTACGTACCCTTACGAGCTAAAGCCGGTCTTTGTCAGAGGCCAGTCGTACAGGTCACTAGCACAAGTTCAAACAGGGAGAGAGTTCATCTCAGCACGATGGCTCTCTCCCTGTTTTTTTGGCTGTCTCTCTGCAGTCTCACCGCGCACCCGATCAGGCGGATCGACTTGTTCGTACTTTCGCGACATCTCATCGTGTGCGACATAGTCTGTACTTTACCTATTCTGTACTTTACCTATGCCATCAGAACCTTCTAAATAGCCCTCACATGAGATGAATGTGTCCTAACAATGAGCAGTTTTCCGCGATTTTGCGCAAAAATAGAATCTTTAGCTAAGAAAACCTTTCGCAACTTGACAAAAGAGCTTCATATTGCCCGACAGGTGCTACATTGATTACTGCTCATTTATCCCTTGCTGCCAAGTGCTAAGAGATCCTTCATCGGTACTTTCCCTGGTCTGGACCGATTATCGGTTATCGCTGTTAGTTGCCGTTTTTATTCCATTGACGCTGCTAATCTGGTCGTGGGTTAAGAAGGCAGAGGCTATTAGCGCGCTGCTGACTATCTACTGGCGAGTCGCAACGCTGATAGTGATCACCTATTATTTGATGATAGGCGGCCTGTCCATCGGATTTGTAACTGCGATTCTAGCTAGGGTGCTCATTCCTTTGAGTCTATGGTTTTGGGCAGACCTCAATGAGGAAATTCGAGAGCAACCGAAGCGATCGCTCAATCTCGGATTTAACGCTTGGCGCTGGGCAATCACCGCCTACTGCGCAGTTGGCGTAGCACTTCGACTCCTATTTGTTTCCTGTGCCTTTTCTAGTGCCGCATTGAGCAGCGATCGCTGTCAGGCTTGGCTGGCACCTGCCATGAAGTTTCGGGAAACCTTCCACAGCGGTTTGACACCCGGCTTTCTGGGCTTTTGGGGGATTTTGGGCCTCGTCATCTATGCGCTCTATCTAGCTTATTTCCTATTCGTAAAGCTAGGTCGCCAAGGCCGCTCCGCACTCAATCAATAGAGGGGCGTACGTCTTAGCCATACATCTTGTAAGTAGAAATGAGCAGTGCACCGTTAGCCACTCGCCTAGAAAACTACACCCTCTCCCATCCTGAAGAGGTACTACTGGTGCAGGTCACCGTAGATGATGAGCCAGATCAGATTCTCATTTTCAAGGGCTTTTCAAGTTCTCTCATGCGCCCTACCGCATTTGACCCTGAAGTTCCCGTGCTGCCTGAAGCAGCCGTCATTCAGTCAATTGATAGACTAAAAGGGCCCTACCTACCGCAGTCACCTAGCTACATCGAACAAAATATTCCACTACAGAATTTTCTTACCCGCCTCGACCAGTTAGGCTTGTAAAGCTCATCTGTAGCCACTGCCTTTATCGGCAGATTACGACTCAGTATTTAGCAATTACATAGCAATTGCAAAGAATCACACATTCATCCAGTGACCTGTCACAATGGTGAGGTCTTCTGTTGTTCTGGTAAGTCTTTATTGGTAGACACCCAAACTATGTACAAAACTCGAGACCTGCATGTGGTTGAGAACCGCCCCTTGCTCCCACCCAACCAACTGCTTCAGCAGCTGCCACTGACTGAAACCGCAGCTACTCTAGTCACCCAAACGCGCGATCGCATTCGCAATATCATGCACAACGAAGACCGTCGCCTGCTGGTGATTGTCGGACCTTGTTCGGTGCACGATGTCGAAGCCGCCTACGACTACGCTCGAAAACTCGTCACGCTGCGAGAGCAATTTTCTGAGCAGCTAGAAGTCGTGATGCGCGTGTACTTTGAAAAACCACGCACTAGCATTGGCTGGAAAGGCCTCATCAACGACCCCCACCTAGACAACAGCTACGACATCAACGAAGGGCTACGGCTTGCGCGCAAACTCCTCCTAGACTTGGCAGAGCTAGGTTTGCCCGCCGCTACTGAGCTACTCGACCCCATCACCCCCCAATACATTGCCGACGTCATCTCTTGGACAGCCATCGGCGCCCGCACCACAGAAAGCCAAACCCACCGGGAAATGGCCTCTGGCCTCTCCATGCCCATCGGCTTCAAAAACAACACCAACGGCAGCCTGCAGGCCGCTTCCAACGCTATGCTGGCCGCTAGCCAACCCCACCATTTTCTCGGCATTAACAGCAGCGGCCACGCCAGCATCGTCTCTACCACGGGCAATGCAGATGGCCACCTCGTGCTGCGCGGCGGCAAGCAAGGCCCCAACTACGAACTTGCCCATGTCGAAGCCGCTGCCCGTGCCCTCGCCGACCAAAACCTCAACCCTCGGGTCATGGTCGACTGCAGCCATGCCAACGCCAATAAAGACCACAACCGTCAGGTCACCGTCCTAGATAACGTTGCAGAGCAAGTGCGAGCAGGGTCCCAACACCTCATGGGCGTCATGATTGAGAGCCACTTGGTAGAAGGCAAGCAGCCCATCTCAAAAAACAAGGAAGACCTGACTTACGGCCAAAGCATCACCGATGCCTGTGTCAACATTGAGACCACATCCACTATGCTCGAAAACTTGGCCAAAGCGGTCACCCAGGCCAACGAGGAATACGCAAAGGCGGAAAAGGTGAGTCGCGCTTAGCCCTTTTAGCTAAGCCTAGTTCCTTAGCTAAAAGGACTAAAAAAGCGGGACGCTAACGTTCAGTCCCGCGCCGTAAAAGGTGTCGTTTAGGTTGACACCCCGAGTAGAAGAGCGGCCAAATCGGGTCCCACCGAACAGGCTTACGCGGCTCTCTGGCGTCAGATTGTAACTAATGACGCCCAGCACCTGCTGGTAGGTGTCGAAGCGAGACACCTGGGTGTAGTCGTCAAAGTCGAGCTGGTAGAGCAAACTCGTGCGAAAGTTCCGAGAGATGCCGTAATTCAGGGAAAGGGTAAACGTCTGTCTGAGTCGGCTTGCCGACTGCGGATCGGCGAACCCTAGGCGCATCTGATAAAAGCCATCGAGCCAGGTCTTTTTATTGATGATGCTGCGATGGCTGATCAGCGTATCAATGTAGTGAACGCTAAATAGCCGCTCCCGGTAGCCGGGTGAATAGAGCTTTTGGTTGCGCCAGCCAATTTGGGCAAAGGTGCGGGGTAGCAGGCGCTGTCGAATACCAGCCTGCACCTCTACCTCGTTGTAATTGACGCTTTCAAAGTTGTTATATCGGGCTAGATTTGTCTCTGCGATCGCATACAAACTGGTGTTGTCTGAAATCCGAGGAAATACAAAAAACGTCAGCCCGGACTGATAGATCTGCTCGTCTAGCTGCGGCGTTGAGCGAAAAGCATTTTCAGTGTCTAAAAAGCCCAGACGTCCGCCTAGGAAAGCGATCGGTGGCTTAGGCAGCGGTGGCGGTGCCTGAGCCGTTTGCAGCAGCCGCAAAATGCCCAGCTCTTCGTTGTTGCGCGATCGCAGCTGTATCAGCCGCAGCGTTCCTAGCTCATCATCTAGAACTTCATCCTCCTGAACAATCACAGTTTGCTCACTGAGCAATTCAGAGAGCAGATCGACAGACTCTTTGTGGCTATTCCATCCATCCATACCGACTGCACCGTCCTTATCCAAAAGCAGCGCCGCACCTTGCGCTAGGCTCTGGTCAGAAACCTGCTTAGAAGCTGGCTCTACCGGTTCGGCTGGACTTGCAGCTGGCGCCTCCTTATCCACACTGTCCGAGGGCGCACGGTCCGAGGGCGCACCGTCCGAGGGCGCACCGTCCGAGGGCGCACTGTCTAAGGACGCGTTATCCAGGGGCGCATTGTCCGAGGCAGCCTCAACTGAAGTAGCCCGAACATCGTTCTTAGCCTCAAGCGGGTCTAGAGTTCCTTGTTGAACAGGTACGACTACAGCGATTAACGCCGCCTCAGCCAACACAGGAGTAGACCCTGTAGATGCTGTTGGATCCGGATTGTAATCAATCAAATCCGCCTCTAGTTCTGTTTTAGCGGCGTCCGATGCTGTCTCAGAAGTGCCATCAGCAACTAGCTGCGCTGTAGCTTCGCTATCCGACAACACCCGCATCCAGTCGGCACTACTCGTCACTGAACTCGTAGGTCGCCAATCCAGACTAATCGCCTCCAAATCAGAAACAGACTGCTCAGCACTAGACCGCTGTGAATTAGCTCTGAGTAATTTCGCAATGCTGAGATAGGGCTGCCCTTGGGAGGCAGTGTGCTCGCCAGATCGGTGCTCAGTCGGCCGGTAAGTTATCAGGTCAGTCACCCCTTCAGAAGAAGCAACTTCCTGACCAACACCAAAACAGCCCTTCTTTTTCAGTGTCTTCTTTGCTGTCCTCTTCTCCAGATCCTTTTGCGGCTCCAGAGAAAAGCGCGGAGAAGGAAGTGCACTTTCTACCCCTATGTCTACAAGGCTTGCCACCTCAAAAGGCAAAACCAAACCACGACAGTCAGCACTAGGCCCAGCTTGATCAGATTGCCTCTCAGAGACTCGTTCAGAAGTTCGTACAGCAGGGGTTTGGTTTTCTTCGCGCGAAAAACCTTTGGCGTTCGTCTCTGCCAGGGCAGCTGTGCAGAGTACATTGATCATTCCTCCCAATCCAAGGCTGAGCTTCAGCACCTTTTGACAATTAGGAGGGATAGCCTGATTTTGCATATAAAAATGAACCCGGCAGACACAAGGGGATTAGCTGCGAGTCTAATGAAAAGGGGACTGTGTGGTAGAAGCTTCGTTTTTTCGGCACTAGCTAGATGCGCAATTCGCTTTTTTCAGGGCAATCAGCACTTTCCGCTAGCAATCCGTAGCACAGCGATAGCCATGGCACTGTCAAAAAGCCACATTAATCGGCCGCATCAATTATAAAGGCCTATCTAAGCGGTGTCAGCTCCCCATCTCGAATAAAATCAAGTAAACTCGATGGGATGCAACGCAAACCGAAACATTATCTGCCAGTAAAAGTTTATTGCCACCCTAACGGGATAAGATATTAGACAGAGAACTGGCGGGTAGAGCAGGCTTGCCCCAGCATTACCCATCACATTTCTGTGCATCTACCCCACTTATCAGACTCCGCATATTAGTCCGTGTACACAAAGTATTAGGACGGCTGCTAGTCCTGCACGAGAGGTACCTTGCAAAACACTGTTTACCCAGCAGTCGTAGCGTAAGTAAACGTAGTCCCTATGAAAAGCGGTTGCAAAGGATATAGCAGCTAGGCAAAGAAACCCGTTTAGAATCTGGTCTTGAGACTAATCGGAGTCAAGCTAGAGTCTAAGGCTTTCTAAATCTGTGCCTACCTTAATCCTAAGCCTACGAGGGAGCTGTCATCCAGCCGCTGACGAAATGTTACACAAACTTTTCTGCGTACAGTCGTCTTACCGATACGTGAGTCGTTCTGGCTAGTTTTCTCATCAATAAATCCTATGAGTGGAAATTATTCCAAATCTAGATACTCCATGCGCAGAATATCTTTGGGCCTCTCGATAGCGCTCGGTATTGCCGGAACGCTTCTAGTTCCTCCCTCGGCAAGCGCGCAAGCGCTCGACATAGAACCCGAGGCCTTGACCTGGGCCCGCGTAGATTTTCTGCGAAATCGGGTGCAGCTCGTACCCAAAGAGCAGCGCGGAAGAAGAGCTAGAATCTCTGACATTCTCAGCGTCGGTGACTCCTTGCGGACGGCCAGAGAATCACGCGCCGAACTCCGGTTTAATGATGGCTCACTGGCGCGGATTGGCGAACGCGCAACCTTTCGCTTCACCCCCAATACGCGAAACTTTCAGCTGAGCAATGGAACGGTGTTGCTCTTAATTCCACCTGGGCGGGGCCGTAGCACGATTCAAACCCCCAACGCGGTCACCGGCATCCAGGGGTCAGCCCTCTTCGTTCGCTACATTCCCGAAACCGACACCACCATCGTCGGCGCCCTAACCGACAACC
Source organism: Cyanobacteria bacterium J06614_10 (assembly GCA_038527325.1). Lineage (GTDB taxonomy): Bacteria > Cyanobacteriota > Cyanobacteriia > Phormidesmidales > Phormidesmidaceae > Phormidesmis. Next base: position 18,360 of record JBCBFY010000063.1, on the reverse strand, counting down.
CCAACGGTCCCATGGTGCTCTTCAATCGGGATGGTTCCGAACAGCAAGCCCTTCGCGCCAACGAAATCGGCGTCATCGAAGGCAACCAAATCACAGAGCTCTACCAGTTCGACGGCACGCTATTTTGGCAGAGCAGCGGTCTCGCAGAAGGCTTCAACTACCTGACAGACTCATCGTCGACTGGTTCTGACGCGCTAGACGGAGTCCGCCAAGAAATCAGAGATGCCATTTCCAATCAGGCCCCCCTCAACAGCGATAGCGTCATTGTCAATCCAGATTCATTTACTCGGCCGGAGCCCACTGAGTCTCCAGGGGTGAGCCAACCAAGCCCTGTAGGCGCCACCCCCGGCTCATCAGAAAGCGGACAGGATCCATCACTGGGCGCAGACGGCACAACAACTGTTGAAACGGGAATAGATGCCGATTTAGAAGAGTCTGAGGGGCCGGCTCTTGAGTTTCAAAACTCCCCTGCACAAGAGTACTTGCAGGGAAGCATTGATACTTTAGAGGAAGAAGATTTAGAGATTGGGGTGAACAACTCCTTAGCACCTGCGGTGTCTCAGGGCAGCGGCACCACCGCCGATGCCCAAACAGAAGATGAACAGGATACAGCGGTCGATGCAACCCCTGCCCCCAATGAAACAGAAGGCGAACCCGCTCGCCTACCTGTCACTGACGACGATGCTGATGTCATTATCGCCGACCCAGACAACAAGCCATCCGTCATCTCAGGGCCAGGCGCTTCAGACGACGGCAGCAGCAACGAAAATCCAACCGTTCAGCCTCTACCCCCCAACGCGCTAACTGACGACTCCCCCTCTGACGAAGCGCCTGTAGACGAAGCACCTACTGACGAAGCGCCTTCAGACGGCGTACCCAATAGCGACGCATCTACTGGCGACCCAGTCGAGGTCCCGGTCAATCAGGGTGATGTGCCAGATGACAGCCTAATCCTAGATGAAACTCCTGGTGACACAGTCGGAGACAGCGTCATTGAGGTGACTGAAGACGACTTGAACAATGTACCGAATGACGTACCCAACAACGATAGCGACCTTATCGTTCCAGAAAGCAGCGAACCGCCTAGCAATGAACTGCCCAGTAATGGGCTAATCGACAATGAAGAAATAACTGTTCCAAATGATGGTGCTGCCGATGCAGCTGATTTAGAAACACCCATTTCAGATGTGACCGTCGAGGGGCCAGTTGTAGAAGATCTGGGCACAGAAGTACTAGGCACAGAAGTACCAGACACAGAAGTACCAGACACAGAAGTACCAGGCGCAGAAGTACCAGGCGGAGAGCTTGGTGGCGCACCGACGGGGAGCGGGGATTTCTTGCTACTCGAAGAGACCGGGCCGACCGAGCTTCAGCCTCTAGAAGTACTGGAGGAGTCTACTATTCCGCCCACGGCACCTGATGCGGCTCCGCAGCTCGTCGAAGACCCAACGCTCGATCCGCTGCCATCGCAAGTCGAGAAAATAGATGAACTCCCAACACCAGAGCCCATGGACGTGATGGAATCTGGCGAGGCGACAGGGAGCGATACCTAAGCAATACGCGGGAGCGATACTGCAGCAGTAACCGACTAGCTTTCGACTAGCTTTCACCATTCTCCTCTAGGTTGGGTTCTGAAGTGAGCTCTCGCCGAGTTTCTAGTTCGTTCGGCCAGTGGTCTGGCAGAATCTGAGTTTCCTCAAGCTCTGGATTCGTTGCAATCACCCCTGGCCGAGTGCCCTGGTTGTAAGTTATCTCCGTTGGTGTAGAAAAGTCTGCGTCTGGGTAGCTTTCCTGCACGGCAGGATCGTCGGTGAGCTGGTTATCGTCAAGCATTTGTAAGTCTGCGAGTACTTGGTCGCTAGAGGCGTAGCGATTGTTAAAGTCGTAGCGCACCATTTTGTTAATAATTTGGCATAGCTCTGGCGATAGGTTCTCTATCTTGTGAGACCAGATGACTTCACCACTTTCGCTACGCTTCAGCGCGTGGGGAGGGCGGCCAGTCAAGGCTTCAATGGCGGTAATACCCAGCGCATAAATATCGCTTCGAACCGTTGGCATACCGGCCGACTGCTCGCTGGGCATGTAGCCTTGGGTGCCAATACCTACGGTGGACGTAATTCGGGTGTTGGCCTCCTCGCTCAGCTTGTTTGAAATCGTTTTGACGGCGCCGAAGTCAATCAGCACATAGCGGCGATCGCGCTTACGCAAAATAATGTTTGAAGGCTTAATATCTCGGTGAATGACGCCCTGAGAATGTACAAAACTCACCACAGGCAGCAGATCGCACAGCATGTTTACAACCGCTCTCTGAGAAAGGGGCCGACTACGAGACAAAATATTTCGTAAGAGCGTGCCTTCTATCATCTCCTGTACCAGATAGAAGGTCTGCTGCACCTCGAAGTAGGCCAGCAGCTGAGGAATTTGGCTATGCTCGCCTAAGTTGCCTAAGACGACTGCTTCTGCCTCAAAGAGCCGCCGGGCTAAATGATGTGACTTTGGATTGTCGCTGACAATCTTGAGCTGCTTGACAACGCAGATAGGGTCGCCAGGTCTCAGGGTGTCTTGAGCTAGGTAAGTTTCACCAAAACCGCCCGCACCCAACACCTCTAAAATTCGGTAGCGATCGCGCAGCAAAGACCCCACAATTTCAGCTCGGTTGACCTCCAAGAGATCTTGAAAATCGTCCTGCTGACTAATGATTTCCTGGACTACAGGAGACGTTGCATACCGCTCAAGCGCCGTCCGCAGCCGCTTACGCTTCAGTCGCTCAGCCGTAAAGCCCAGGCCAAAGTCCATCAGGCCCATCGTTGCGATCGCCAGCATCGGCGTACCTGTGATTACAATGGTCTGGGCGCCTGCAAAAGCAAAGTAGCTCACGAGTCCCCACAGGCCTAGCCCCCCGCCAAAAACAAGCGCTCGCCTTGATTGCCTGCGCGTCCGCGTTGCCAGCCCCATTACCAGCAAACCCGCCCCCAGCACAACCAAAGCATTCAAAGACGGTTGCCTAATCAGCGGCTTGAGAGCGACATCCTGATCAAGCGTCGCCACCGTATTGGCCAGTATCTCGACCCCGGCCATTCGGGCAAAAGGCGTATTGTGAAAATCCTGCCGTACTGCTGCCGTCGTCCCAATGATGACAATTTTATCTTTAAAGAAATCACCAGAATTTAAGTAGTTGCGCCAAGGATCATCATCCAGCACGTACCAAAAGGGCAGCTGATCGAACGTATTTTGGGGTCCAAAGAAAAAAATATTTTCCTGAGGCTCATCGCTAAACGGTTTGCGGGCTGCTTTTAGCGTTGCTTGGGCAAAGCTCAGCGGCTCCTCCATCACCTCATCCAAGGTGACCGCCGAAGCCCCAAAGAAATCAGCCTCCTCTGCCAACTCGGCCAAAAAAACCTGCCCCAGGCGATGAATTTGCCGATTCGGCTCTAGGTGAAAGTTAATAGAGCCAATGAGCACTCCGGCTTCTTCAAACTGCTCAAGGGGAAACATCGGCTCAGAAAAAACGCCCTGACGCCTGAGATCACTGCTGTAGTCTGCAGCCAGCACAATGCGATCGCTATAGCGACTCAGCACCTCTGCAAAAGCAGCATCATCCGCTGGCCCGTAAGCACTCGTTTCTGTAAACAAAACGTCGAGCGCGACTGCCCTAGCCCCAGCTTCCATCATTCTTTCAATCACCTGGGCATAGGCCTGTCGCTGCCAGGGCCAAGACTCAATCGGTTTTAGCGACTCATAGCGTTCAGGATTTTCGCGATAATACTGACCCTGAGAGAGAGACTCTTCATCAATCGCCAAGATCACAATATCTCCAGGCGCTTCAACCGGTCCCCTAATCTCAAAAAACAGGCTCTGAACCTGCCGCTCCCACAGGTTCACAATGCCTAGCTCCAGGGCTACAGCACCCGCTGCGACCACCGTACACGTCGCAGAAACCACCGCTCGCCAGTGCTTTTGAAAAGCCCGCCGTTGCCAAGTCGAAAGCCGATCTTTGGCCGTCAACGTGAGCGTATCCTCGCCAGCGGGCTTGGGCTTATGGGCACTTACTTGTTCGGGTTTAGACATGGCCGCAAAAAGGAATCATCATTGAGAGCTTGCTGAGTCACTGGCTAGGTCACCACAGGGTCGCCTAACGTGACACTTTGAAACGTGACACTTTGAAAGGTACACCGCAAATATGCGTAAGTATTGCCTGTATCAAAAAGAACCTTGTTTCCAAAAAAGAGACTATAATGGCGGGATACCTCCTGTACCAACAGGGTAATTTTAGATCTCAACTTGCAACTTTATCCCTAGCCAGTAGGCTAGAAACCCTATCTCTACCTTGCTTATGTGTCCGACTCTACGTCTTTAGTGCACGTACTGTCAGCTGTCGCATCTGGCAGGCTACGTATTTAGCTCACGGTCCAAGCTCATGGTCTAAGCTCACGGTCCAAACTCATGGTCCAAAGCGTTCTACGCTGCTCCGGACAAACGACAGCTTTCTACAAGTTTATTGTTTGCTCTAGAAGTCGTATTTTAGGTTACGTTTCCAGGTCATATCTTCACGCTCACGGTGTTTAGATATCTACCTTAAAGAACCTTTATCTCTATATGTCTGCTAGTGACTGGCAGACTCTATGCCTTCTTTTAGCAAGTGTTTTTCCCCGCATCTTACTCTTTACTCTTATTTAATTCTTATGGTTTTACCGACACTCAACCGGCTGTCTATTTTTGTAGATGGCAACAATATGTTTTACGCCCAGCAAAAAAATGGCTGGTTTTTTGACCCTAAAAGGGTACTCGAATACTTTGTAAAAGAAATCCACGGCATCTCCCTAGTAAATGCATTTTGGTATACCGGACTGAAAGATCCCCAAGATCAAAGAGCATTCCGAGACGCTTTGATCAGCTTGGGTTATACCGTTCGCACAAAAGTTCTTAAAGAGTATTACGACGATACCTCCGGACGCTATTCTCAAAAAGCGAACCTAGACATCGAAATCGTTGTCGATATGTTCAATACTGTCGACCAGTACGACCGGGTTGTCTTACTGAGCGGCGATGGTGACTTCGAGCGGGCTATTGAGCTGCTGCGCTCAAAAAGCACCCATATCACAGTCGTCTCAACCGAAGGAATGATCGCCCGCGAACTGCGCAACGTCACCGACCGGTACATCGACCTCAATAAGATTCGCAAACATATCGAAAAGGCGGAGTAGCCGTCCGCCGCCGCATATCAGTCAGTTCAACACCAGGATCACAGGATTCTTACGACCTTACAGGCCCCAGCCCGACTTCGAAGCTATCGACTTCATCGCCTCGCGAAGCTTCATTTGCTCTTGGTATTGCCGCTGCAGCTGAGGATCACTATTTATCCAGCCGATGACCAGAGCACGCTCCTGTTCGGTCACTTCATCGTCTAGAAAGGCACTTAGCAGCACAAACTTTTCATCGGGGGTGTAGGCCACACCCTCGCTCGATGTGCTTAGGTCATTCCCACTTAAGTTACGCCCCTGGAGATCGCTCTCGTCAGCTTTGAATTGGCGCTCATTGCTGGAGAGCGATCGCTCTCTAGTATCCACTTTGGGGGGGCACCCAACCTTGGGGGTTAAAGCTATAGTGGCAGGCGCCAAGTTGGCAGCGTCTAGAGTAGGCTCCAGAGCAGTTGTATAGGTCTGCTCACCATGCGTACAAACCGAGGGAGAGATATTTTCTGAGTATTCGCCGTAGGCATTAGAAATGAGCGGTGCGAACTCTATTTCCTGCGGAGAAAGGGAGCTTGTGGGCTGAGAATGAGCGTTGAAATTTGAAGTCATAACGCGCCTGAAACTATGCCATGAGGCGAGAAAAGGAAAATTCGCATAGATACGTACCTATACCTAGGCTTAGCTAGGCTTAGCTAGGCTTAGAACGAACGTGTGTGTAAGGTAGCGTTCTTTGCAGATGGTGAAGTCACCGTTTGTCAATGCGATGGATCTGTGAACGCAACGTCAGTAACTGCATAAGAAGCTTGCAAACCTGTATTCCGAGATAAATTTCGAAATTTATCTGATGTGCTTGCAAGTGCAATGAGCTGTCAAAAACTTAAGTTAAACCTTTTTTGGATGTTTCTATCTAAACGAGCGTTGGAATGGCAAACCGTAGTGGGCATTAAACCCTAGTCATACCTTAGAAAACTCGAACGCTTAACTGTCTAAAGAATTAGACGAATAAGCCTCAAAATAGATTCACGATCTACAGGAATTTCGTTATCAGTGATAGCACGGTTAGACCATTACTGGGGGGATTTATTTACAAAATCTTGTTTCGGAGATGAACCATCCATATATTTATTCGCATCTATAGACGGTCAATAGAGGAGATTAGAGAGGTGATTAGCAACCCAAAAGATTTCGGAGCTAAAACTTCACAGAGACGCACTACTGAGGAGAACAGCGCTCTCTTGCGATAGCCTGTATGTAATCAGGGTGATCAGTGAGGTGAGGAGTGCTTTAAGACTGTCCGATCTGAGTAAAGCGCTATGTTCATAGATATATCTTTATCGATTTGGAAAGGTGTCTTGACAATCAGCAATAGTGTCCCATCGAAGTGGCCTTGAGCTGTATTCTCAGGCTATAGCCACGACACGGATTCTTTACGCATTTTCTATACCTGCCTTGCCAATGCAATACCTAGCAAAGGTTAATGCCAAACACTCACGGGGAGAGACAGCGCTTGAACTTCTAGCTCTCAACGCATCGGAGCACAGTTGGGAGCTAATTACACCCAGCAAGCTAATAACCACAGCCAAAGACATTCCTTTCAATGAGCAGGTCCTGGTTCTTGTTGAGATAGGAGATGAGGATCGAGTCGTTAGCGCTAAAGATGCAACGGAGTGGGTTGTAGACTTCGTAGCAGAGTATTTGACGGTCGGGCTCACACCCAAGGGGTTGGCAGAAGAGCTTGAGCGTGCCGAACAGTGGCGACAATCTTTGACATTGCAGAGTCAGGAAGTGCGCCGCAGAGCTTTGGAGACAGCTGCGCGGCGAGACGAAATTCAAAACTTAGAAAAACGCCTCAAGCTCGAAAGCGAAGCTTGTGAGCATAAAGACTAACGGCCCTACTAATGGCTCTTGAATGTGGTCCTTCCCAATCTATGCGTTCCTACCTAAGCTTCTTGCGGCAGCACGTCCTGCAGAAGGGGGGCAAGTTCGTCTTTTAGCTGGCCTGCGCGAATAAACTCGGCATAGGTGTCTGATTCTATCGCTAGCAGCTCGTCTCGGACTTGCTCTGCAGCGTAGGTCAGTAGCTCAGGGTTCGACCGCTGGAGCTTGACTAGATCTTCTTGCAATTCTTCGAGCTGCCCTTCTACAAGCGCAATCTGATAGCGTGCAAATTCTTCGTCGACCTCCTGTCGATCAATGAGTTCTTTCAGGCGGTCTAGTACGCGGTTGAGGGCGACGCGGTGGGCAATGAGCTGAGTGTGCTTTTGCCGGGTGGGCTGGTCGCCGAGTAGGTCTAGCAGGGAGAGGAGCGGTTGGGTCGTGAGTCCTTGCACTAGCAGCGTGAAGAGCATAACGCCAAAGACGACGGCAATGATTTCTTCCCGTTCTGCCAGCGATTCTGGAACGCTGAGGGCTAGGGCGACAGAAACTGAGCCCCGCAGGCCGCCCCACCACAGCACGGTTTGCCCTGGCAGAGAGATATTTTCACCCTTTGTGACTAGGTTGCTGAAGCTGCCGAGTCCAAATACGCTGACGGCGCGGGCCGCAATCATAATGACAATAGCAACAAGAATCGTATCGGCGTAGTCGATGAGGTAGGGAAAGCGAACCTGGTCGCCAATGAGTAAGAACACAATGGAGTTCACAAAAAAAGCTAGAAACTCCCAAAATTCTGATACCACCAGCCGAGTGCGCGGGTTCATGCCAATGCGGGATCCGAAGTTGCCCAGTATGAGCCCGGTGGTAACAACTGCGATCACCCCAGAGCCGCCTACCTCTTCGGCAATGATGTAGGTGCCGTAGGCGGAGACGAGGGTGAGAGACTGCTCGACTAAGGGAATGTCGAAGCGCTGCGTGAGGAAGGAAATGCCGAAGCCGATGAGCCCGCCTAGGCTGATACCGAGGCCAACGAACAGACCAAAGCGGGCAATGGTCACAGAGGCATTGAACTGTTCTACGCCGAGGGCAATGCCGAGCAGCAGGTTGAACGCCACAACGGCAACGCCATCGTTGAAGAGGCTCTCCCCTTCCATCAGGGTGGTTAGGCGCTTGTCGACGCCTAGCTCACGGAACAGGGCAGTCACCGAGACAGGATCGGTTGCAGAGAGGCTAGCACCTACCAAAAGCGCGGTTGCCAGCGAAGCACCTGCTAGCTGCTGAAGCCCAAAGACCAAACCCACTACGCAAATAACGACGCCCAGCACCGCATAGAGCAGAATGGGCAGAAAGTCACTTTTTAAGCGATTCCATTGAATATTCCAGGCTGCTTCGAAGAGTAGTGGCGGTAGAAAAATGAATAGAATCAGCTCGGGCGAAAGGTTGACCAGTCGTACATCAACGACGGCAAGTCCTAGGCCTACGACCAGCAATAGCAGGGTGTAGGGGATGTTTCTAAGGATGCTAAATACCCGAGAGAGCGTCGCAACGCCCAGGGATACCGATAACACCAGCAAGAACTGTCGCAGATTTTCTTCAATAGCTGGATTTTCTAGAACAGGTTCTGTGGTGGCAACTAACCAGTGCATGGGCGCTTGTTTCCGGTAGCTTCTGAGAAGGTCAGCCTTACTATAAGTCGTGATGGACTAGGAATCACCCTGCCTTTCGAATCGTTTCGGCTTGTGCTAGCAGAGAGTCGGCGAAGGCGATCGCTTCACTGTGCGATCGCCCGCCCGCTAGCTGGGCCAGCTCATCTCGACGCGCAGAGGTATCCCGCAGCGGCGTCACCTTTACAATCGTGCGCTCTTCACCCCTAGCATCAGCCACAGCAGTCGCCGTTTTCTCCAGTCTGGATTGACGCCCCTTAGAGCCAGCTTTAGATTGGCCAGTTTTAGACGAGCTAGCTTTACGGCCAGCCTTTTGGGAGGAGACTGCCTCAATCTGCGCTGCGACTTTGGCCCGGGCGCGGGCTTCCTCTGGCTGAATCGTGGTCACGACGTGTTTGCCAACGTGGTAGTGAGCGTCGGCCATGGCAGCCACCAGCGGCTGATGGGTCACACAGAGAACCTGGTGCTCGCGGCTGAGGTGATGAAGCTTTTCTGCGATCGCCTGCGCCACCCGGCCCGACACCCCCACATCAATTTCGTCAAACACCATAGTGCTAATGGGGTCAACCCGCGAAAAGCAGGCCTTCAGCGCCAGTAAAAATCGACTCATCTCACCGCCAGAGGCAATCTCTACCAACGGCTGCAGCGGCTCACCAGGATTGGGACTAAACAAAAAAGAAATCGCATCTGCCCCGTGCACTGTCGGCAGCTGCGACTGAATATCGACCTTGAACTTTACGCGCTCCATTGCCAGAGGCTTCAGCTGGGCTACCAGGTCCGCTTCTAGCTTCTTGGCCGCTGCCTGCCTCAGCTTGGTGAGCTTGTCGCAGCTCTCGATGAGCACTTTCTGCTTCGACTGATAGTCAGCTTCTAGCGCTTCAATCGATTGGCCATCGCCGCCGAGCGCAGCTAGGGAAGCTTGGATGCTCTGATAGTACTCAATCAGCTCTGGTAAGTCACGGTTGTACTTGCGACAGAGCTGCTTCAGCAGAGAAATCCGCGCGTCGATTTCACCGAGCCGTTCGGGGTCGGTTTCGATGCTTTCCCCGTACACGTTCATTTGCCTGCCAGCTTCCTGCACCTGGGCCAGCGCGTCGCTCACCATGTCCAAGATAGATTCCACTGCTGGGTCGTAGCGCAGCATATCGCTCAAGATATTTTCTGCATCGCCCAGCAGGTCTGCGCAGGCCGCGCCGTCGTCATTTTCATACAGCATTTGATAGACCTGGTAGCTCTGCTGTTGCAGCTCTACGCTGTGGCTGAGTCGCTGATGCTCTATCTGGAGGTCTTCTAATTCTTGTGGATCTTCGAGCGCTGCGTCGCTGAACTCTTTGTTTTGAAACTGGAAAGTCTCTAGCTGCTCTGCCCGCTGGGCATCGGCCCGGCGCCGGGTCTCTAGGATCTTGCTGGCGGCGCTGGCAGCTTCATAGTCGATCACGACTTGCGATCGCTGCTTGAGTAGCTTTTTGTCGCCGAAGCCATCGAGCCAGTCTCGCTGCAGATCCGCGTCACCTAGCTGCAGCGTCTGCCCCTGAGCCGTAATCTCAATGAGCAGCTGCCGCAAAGACTCCATTTGGGGCTTTTTTACAATTGTGCCGTTGAGTCTGAGCTTGCTACGAACAGACGCACTCTTACCGGCTGTCAGCTCGCGGCGACAGGTAATCAGGTCGCCAGCGGCGGGGATCTCCTGCTCACTCAGCCAGCCAGCGATCCGGGCATCCGTCTGAAAAGACGCCTCAACCAGGGCCCGGTCAGTGCCGGTTCTCACCCATCTGCCGGTGGCTTTCCCCCCTAGCACTGCGTCAATGGCATCGAGGATAATCGACTTACCTGCCCCAGTTTCACCAGTGAGAACGTTCAAACCGGGTTGGAGCTGCAAATCGAGCTGGTCGATGAGGGCAAAATTCTCAATTTTCAGTGAAACCAGCATAAATGAGCCGCAATGGAAAAACAGGTAGGGATGCTCGTACTAAAAGCGTACTATTTCTACAAGGTATTATTTCTGAATTAAAACGATTTCTAAGTTAGATAAACCTAAATCGACCAAATCTTATAGCCCTAGAGAGAAGACGTTTTTCAACAACTTGATACAATAGTTTACATCGGGTGAATAATGACTCATTTGTTGCTCATGTATTCACTGCCCATTCAAAGCGTCTTCCTTTAACTTTTGCTAGCTCAGGTTTTCAGCTGTGCTTATTCTACAGCTGGAGCCTAGTGACCGACCCTGCTAACATCTTTTTTGCATATTTCTTATGAGCGCAGCATCCACTGACTTGTTTAGCCGCTACCCTTCAGATGCCGCTTCAGTAGCCCCTTCGGCAACCGCTGTCGCCGACGCCACAGCCAACTCTACAGAAGGACCCCAGACGGTCACCGTCGCGTCGATGCCCGTAAAACCCTCCGCGACATCCTCGGGGCCGCCGAAGTCCTTGGAAGAAATTTTGGTCTATGACCCTGAGGCGATCGCAGCTTACTACCGCTCGCGCCCCTTTCAAATTCTCTTCCGCCTGATCAATATCTTTTGGATCGCCTCAGGCTATCTCCTAGGCCTGCTTTGGGACAAGGTCACCGGTCGCCAAAAAATAAACGAGCAAAAGCGAGCTGAAGGCTTGCGCGTAATGCTAACCCGGCTAGGCCCTGCCTACATCAAGGTAGGACAGGCACTCTCTACCCGTCCTGACCTTGTGTCACCCGCTGCCATGGCCGAAATGGTGAAGCTACAAGACCAGCTGCCGCCCTTTTCCAATGAAACGGCGCGGCGCTTTATCGAAGAAGAAATTGGTCAGCCACCAGAAGCCGTCTACGAGTACCTTTCTGCCGCGCCCATTGCCGCTGCATCTTTAGGCCAGGTGTACAAAGGCCGGTTGAAAACTGGCGAAGAGGTCGCCGTTAAAGTCCAGCGGCCAGGCCTTGCCGACCAAATCACCAAGGACATTTACGTCATCCGAATCTTGGCTGCCTGGGCCACCAAAAACATCGGCCAAATTCGCAGCGATCTGGTCAGCATCGTCGATGAATTTGGCACGCGCATCTTCGAAGAAATGGACTACAACCACGAAGGTGCCAACGCGGAACGTTTTGCCCAGCTCTATGCCTACCTGCCAGAAATCAAGGTGCCCAGCATCTATGAGCAGTACACCGGGCGGCGCGTGCTCACCATGGAGTGGATTGACGGCATCAAGCTCACTGAGCTAGACGAGCTAGCCCGCCGGGGCATCGACCCGACCCACGTGATTGAAGTCGGGGTGCAGTGCTCCCTGCGTCAGCTATTGGAGCATGGCTTTTTCCACGCAGACCCCCATCCTGGGAACCTGCTGGTCACCCGAGAAGGCAAGCTTGCCTATCTGGACTTTGGCATGATGTGTCAGGTAGAACCCTACCAGCGCTACGGGCTCATTGAAGCGATTGTGCACATGGTGAACCGAGACTTTGAAGGGCTCGCGCAGGACTATGTGAACCTGGAATTTTTGACGCCGGAGACCGATCTTTCACCGATTATCCCGGCCTTGGCAAATGTATTTAACAATGCCTTGGGAGCTAGCGTCGCAGAGCTAAACCTAAAGAGCATCACAGACGAATTTTCGGCGCTGATGTACGAGTATCCCTTCCGGGTACCTGCTTACTACGCCCTAATCATTCGCTCACTGGTCACCCTCGACGGCATCGCCATCACAGTCGATCCAGACTTCAAGGTCTTGAGCAAGGCGTATCCCTACGTCGCCCGTCGCCTGCTGACAGATCCAGCCCCCCAGCTGCGCACCTCGCTGCAGGAGCTGCTGTTTCAAAACGGTAGCTTCCGCTGGAACCGGCTGGAAAATCTGCTGAAAAATGCGCGCAACAGCACGGATTACGATCTCGACAAAGTGCTCGACCAGACGCTGGAATTCTTGTTCTCTGAACGCGGTGAGTATCTCCGGATTCGCATTGCCGATGAGCTGGCCAAAGAAATCGACAAAATGGGGTACAGCCTGCTACAGCAGGTGACCCGCGCCCTCGGGCTACCGGTGGGTAATGAGGCAGTCTTATCTCAACCGGCTGGTAGCGCAATGAATCAACCAGCCACTAGCGGAAGTAGCTGGGAACAGGCCATCCGCATTTTGAAGATCTTGAGAGACACTCAGGGCTTTAACCCGACGACTGTTGCCACGGTGATTCCGAAGCTCATTACCCAGCCTGAGGCACGAGGACTGGGTAGAAGGGTGGTGAATGGGGTTGTGCAGAGAGCGATCGCCCGCTTGATTCGAGAATTTTTGACAAGACGGCCTGCTGCGCCTACGGCCTTACCACCGGCAAGTGCTGCCTAAGGGTTGCCCCGCTGACCGAAGACATCCGCGATCTGTAAACGCTGTCTCACTATAATTTGCGATGATAATTTACGATGAAAGCCCTAGGGTAATTCAGCCACAACTAGAGCTTTCATCCTTTGGCGATATCTATTACTATGATTAATAAGAATAAATCATAAAAAATTATTTATTCTTTACTGATGAGCCTTTCAACCAGTCCACCGTGACAGATACCCCAGAGATAGCGGCAGACACCCGAGAAATAACAGAATTGAACGGCGCGCTATCTGAATCATTGGATAGCCTGCTGTTTGAGCAAAGGGTATTACCACAGACAAGCAGCTCTGCTCGATCTACTGCAACCATTAAATCAGCTCATGCGAGTAGCACAGACACGACGGCTACTCCACAGGCCCCTGAAACCTTAAGTATCCACAGAAGAGCTGCCTTCATACAGCGGATTCTAGAGAGCAATCAGGATTGTATCAAGGTTCTCGATCTCGAAGGCCGGCTGCTGTACATGAACCACAACGGTCAGAAAATCATGGAAATAGATGATTTTTCTGGCACGGTGAAAAATGCAGCCTGGCTTACCTTTTGGAAGGATAAAGACTACACGGCTGCGAAAGCGGCTTTCCAAGCTGCTCGCCAGGGACAAACCGGAAAATTTGACGGGTACTGTGCCACTGCTAAGGGCCAGCCCAAATGGTGGGAAGTTGTAATTTCACCCATCTACAATGAGCAGGGTCAAGTCTCCGAAATTCTTTCCGTCTCCCGCGACATCACAGAGAGAAAGCAGGCAGGAATGGCGTTAGCAGCCAAAAATCAGGAGCTTGAAAGATTTACCAGAGTCGTCTCACACGATCTGAAGGCACCCTTGCGAGGCATTTCGAGCTTGTCGACTTGGCTGCTCAATGACCTAAACGATCAGATACCGGAAAAAAGCCAGCAGCACCTTGTCCTGATGCAGGAACGGGTGCAGAGAATGAATGCGCTTGTAGATGGCCTTCTACAGCTCTCCCGGGTAGGTCGGCAGAGCATAGCCCCTCAGGCTGTCAATATTTCCGAACTACTCTCTGAGGTTATCGATTCGGTTGCACCACCTGACGGGTTTGAGATCGTCAGCGACCTGCAGGTCGAGACACTCACCGGAAAAAGACTGCTACTTATCCAGGTGCTGACCAACTGTGTCAGCAATGCTATCAAGCACCACGATAAGAGCACTGGCAGAGTAGAAGTCACTGTCCATGACCAAGGGAAGGACTACTGCTTTTCCATTGCCGACGATGGACCAGGCATTCCAGACACTGAGCGAACCCGCGTCTTAGAAATATTTCAAACCTTGGCAGAAGATAAATCAACCCAAAACACAGGCATTGGGCTCGCCATCGTACAAAGAATTATTGAGTCAGAAGGGGGCACGCTCTCTCTAGAAGAGAACACGCCACGAGGCTGTAAGTTCAGCTTTACCTGGCCGAAACGGCCTGCACTCGACGATAGCCCGAGCTAGGGAATTTCGCTGAGACTACAGATCAGGTAGAGCGGTGAATACGGGCTGCAAGAGGCTATCAGTCGCTGGTCTTGTTTGCCGTAGGTAAGGGTGCTGCCAAACCGGTTCACCCATGTCCAGCCCTCTTCTCCCACGTATGGATCTAGGGTTTCGTAAGAGCGGGTGACCACCTGCGCATCGGTTATAGGAAGGGTATCTCGACGTTCAATCTCCATTTTGAAAATGGTGCGTAGAACGGTGACATTGTCTTTTTCGGGTGACCAAGCTTCCTTGAACAGCAGGCACAGGAGAAAAACGCCAACGCCGCTAGCCAGCGTCAGAAGTACAGCAGCCTGAATGAGTCTGGGATGGCGGGCGATCGCAGCACCAACTTTACGCAGACGGCTAGCTTTCGGGCGAACCGCTGGAGTCGTCACAACGGCGGTATCGGGCTCCCTTTCTTTGAGTATGGTCATAGAGGCAGCGGTGAGCGGCAGATGGGAAGCTAGTCATATTCACTGAATTTGATTGTATAGCAAATACTCCTATGGCAAATTTTTATGTCGCGCTGGTGGCAAAGTATCCCGTCGTCAGGACTCCAGCGGAGACAGCCGAATCGCCATCCGTGACTTCATGATCTGCACCAGCCGCGACGCCTGATAGTCGTAAAGTTCGACGGTCATTGAGGCCCCGAGCAGCGCCTGCATCTGCTCGATAGAACAGTTCACCAGCCGCGACAAAAGCTGCAGAGAATCAGCCGTATTCTCAACATTGGTCAGCTGCTCGGCGGTCAGTTGCCATCGCCTAGGCGGGGTCATTTCGCCGCGTTCTATGCGACGCAGACCGTTGATAGAAGAGAGCACAAACAGGCGATCGCCTACCCCTAGCTGCTGCTCATCCGTTGGCAAAAGCACTGCGCAGCGATCGCCCGAGCGGTCAGTGGTCTCCCACAAAATAGGCACCACACCATAGCCGTAGGAAACCTGAGCCAGCTGCTTACCCACCAGGTTATCTCCAGGCTCAATCAGATATTCCGTGATCAAATTAGTCTGATCGCTCAGCCGAAATAGGCCCAAAATACTTTCACCAAAGGCCGCTCCCGCAAAGGCTTCTGCAGAAAGCGCATAGGGGCAAAAGGCTTGAGCTTGGGGCATTAGCGCCGCCAAATTGTCGCTGAATGCCTGACTGCGGGTGCGCACCACCGGCGAAAAGGTCTGCTGACCGCCCAAATTTTTCTCTGCGGCCAGCAGCGCCACTTCTAGGTTCAGCATTTGGTCATCTGTAACGGCGATGACGCTCTTAGCCGTAGATAAGTTGGCGGCGGAGAGTTCTTCGAGCACGTTGCCAATCAGCAGGGGCACTTGGGTAAAAAGTTCTGGATGCTGCAGCTGCGGCGCCACGGCCACCAGCGGTTGATTGAGGTCTAGTAAGAGGCTGGTCACTTTGCGGCCAATGCGGCCAAGCCCCACCACAATGACATGATTGCTACGAGGCATCCGGGGCCGCTTTTGCAAAAACTCAAAGCGCGAACTCAGCAGCTGGTCAGCAATTAGACCCAGCACACCCAATACGACCATGATGCTAGCCAGCGTAATCGCCAGGCACACCATCTGCACCCATCCTGGCGTAATCGGTGGGTTGAACCCGCCAAAAACATCTCCATAGCCCCCCAAAAGTAAAATCGCCCCCAGCGAAATTGCCTTCACCCAAGCAATATTTGGCACGGTGGCCTTCAGCAATAGCGTGCCGGTTATCCAGAGCACAATGGCGGTCAGCAGCGCCACCCCGACCACCCTCTCCAGGGCACTTTCTGAAGACTGCCGCCAGTTTCGCAGTCGTCGCCGCCAGTGGCCAGAGCGCCAGTCTTCTCGCCACTGAGCCAGGGTGGTCAGCACATTCTTGCGCTTTTCGGTGGGTGCCGCTTCTTCGACCACTTCGATGTAGGCAATGCGATCGCCCGCAGCAACTCGAACGTACGGCTGCCAGCGATGAAACACCGAAGAGGCCGTCGTTGCCCAGCCCATGGGCTGCCGGGGATTTTCAACAGGGTTAAAGTCGAGCAGTCGATACTGCCCTCTGTGCAGCTGCTGCACTGACTGCTGGTCGAAGCGGGGGTCGCCCGCTCTGACAAAGCTCTCGACGACCCGAAACCGGTGACGGCCAATATTAAACACGCTGACCGTGTCGTCACCCAGACCGGCCAAGGCAAAACTCATCGCCGGTAGCTCTGTGGCATCTAGCGCCACAAATTTTCCCAGCTGGCGCTCTAGCAGAGCATTGAGGCTGTGGCGAGAAGAGCGCAGCACAATCTGAATCTCTGGGTTGAGACGGCGAGCTGCGATCGCACATTCCACATTCGTACTCTCATCGCTCGTGACAATCAAAATCGCCCGGCTATCGTCGATACCTGCCCGCTTCAGCACATCTTCTCGGCGACAGTCTCCCAAAATCGGCGGCTCAGCCAAGTAGCTTGGGACATCATCGGTTTCCCAAACGGCGATATCATGCCGGTCGATGGCGGTAATAGACACTTCAAAAGGGTCGTAATCAAACTTTTTGAGATTGACGACGCTCTGCTGCCCCAAACTGCCCAAACCACAGACGATAAAGCGATCTTTGCCAGCTGAAGAGAGCCGCTTCGTCAGCGTCGGCATCAGCGTTTGAGGGCCGGTGAGCCGAGCGGGAGAAACGCCAGAGGGTGAATTTTCGGCGGGCATAGCAATGGGGCCAAAATATAAAAAGAATATTCTTACTTATCCCATCTCAGACCTGCTTTTGTGCGACGGGGACCGTGTTCTTTTGGGTTGGGCAGGCTGAAGCACCCCTAAAATGGGGAGGCCCTGTATACCTGAGTGATTGAAATGAGTGCCTTTCGCAGTATTGAGTGGAAAAATGATCGGCTGCGACTGCTCGATCAGCGGCAGCTTCCTGCAGTAACCACCTACTGTGACTACGACGATTATCAGGAGGTTGCTCAGGCCATTACCCAGATGGTCGTCAGGGGTGCCCCTGCCATCGGGGTGACCGCGGCTTTTGGCATGGCGATCGCTGCCCGCCAGTCTTCTGCCACCAGCACAGAGAGCTTCCTAGCGGAGCTACGCCAAGCAGCCGAGCACCTCATCGCCGCGCGGCCAACGGCTGTAAACCTGTCTTGGGCAGTGCAGCATCTACTCGCCCTCGCAGAATCGAAGGCACCGTCATCCTCTATCGAAACGCTACAGCAGAGCCTACTGGCAGAAGCGCAGGCGCTGTACCAAGCCGATATTGAGATCTGTCAGCAGCTAGGCCGCCATGGCCAAGCCCTCCTCCCTAGTCAGGCAAACGTCATTCACCACTGCAATACGGGTGCCCTCGCCGCTGTAGACTATGGCACCGCCATCGGCGTCATTAGGGTCGCCCATGAGCAGGGAAAAGATATCCACGTCTTTCTCGATGAGACCCGGCCAAGGCTACAGGGTGCCAGCCTCTCTGCCTACGAAATGAAAGCCTTTGGCATTCCCCATACCGTGATTGTCGACGGCGCCTCGGGATATGTCATGCGGACGCGGAAGATAGATGCCTGCATCGTGGGGTGCGATCGCGTCGCTGCAAACGGAGATGTCGCCAACAAAATCGGCACCTACAACCTCGCCCTCGTTGCCCGCGCCCACAGCGTACCTTTCTACGTTGCCTGCCCCACCAGCACCCTAGACATGTCTTTAGCCAGCGGCGATGAAATCAAAATCGAAGAGCGCGCCCCCACAGAAATCACCCATGTACAAGGGCAGCAAATCACCCCAGACAGCACCCCCGTCTTCAATCCGGCCTTCGATGTCACACCCGCTGCCTACATCAGCGCCCTAATCACCGAG
>JBCBFY010000062.1:18594-29177 GCA_038527325.1 Cyanobacteria bacterium J06614_10 | reverse complement strand
TGTGCCCATGGCCATTTACCCTGGCGCATTTGCCATAGATGTCGTAATTCTCTTCATAGCTGAGGTGGGGTAGGGCCAGCCGGTGAGCGGCGCTGAAGTGAGTTGAGATGGTGAGGTATGCTTCCATGCCGTTTCCTTGATAGTCAGCCCATAGTTCTGGGGTTTCTTGCAGTTGAATATTGACGATGGGGAGCTGTGGGCTGAGCCGCTGCCAAATCACTCTGGCGATGTGTTCGGTGGTGGGCAGCGTAGTGCGAAATTCTTCCCAAGTGTCGTTGAGATACGAAAAATTGAGGGGCTGGACAATTTCTCTATGGATGATGTCTTTGGCTTCGGTGAGGTTTAGCACCATGCCGTAGTCGTCTAGTTCACTTTTGATGGACACGTTTAGAACGTAGTTGTGTCCGTGGCCTGGGAAACGAGTGCAGGGGCCAAATTGTTTTTGGTTTTCGGCAGGGCTTAAGTCGTCTAGCCAGTAGCGATGGCTGGCAGAAAATTGCGATCGCCGAGTAATAGTGCACTTCATGGATAACGATAGGAGGGCTGAATTGAACGCCTAGGCCAATGCTTGTCGGCCAGTATTTGCCTATTTTGGCAATGACAGATGTAGGGAAAGTTAGCGTACAGAATTCTGAGCAAATGGCTACTAAAAAAGATTAAAAAAATCTGATTATTTTTGTGATTATTATCAGTAAAATCGCTGTCTCCCTTTTATATCAAAGAAAAGCGGGTGGATATCCGTACATAATGTCAGCTTGTCATGAAAAGATAAAACTGTAAAAATGGATACAGAAATAAATGGAGTACGTTCATCTCACGATTTAGCTTTAGGAATTTCGTATCGTCTTTTTTGAATTTCTTAAAGCCCACAGGTTGAGACGGAAGTAAGGGATGAAGCTCCACATCCCTGAAGGAACGCGTTCCCTTGATGACTGCTTAGTCTTTAGTTTTTTTGAGGAACGAAAATGAAACTCACCTATCGCGGTATCGAATACGATTACAACCCTCCTATGTTAGAGGTTACCGAGAGCGAAATCACTAACCGATATCGAGGGCAAACTGCGCCTTACACCTATGTGCGGCATGTGCCCATCCCTCAGCCAGCTGCTTCTCTAAGATACCGTGGTGTCGCCTACCAGACGACACGCCACGGGCAGGTGCAGCAGCTGACTCCGCCCTCTGTGCAGACAGCCCGCCCAGGCAATGCGTTGGCTCACTTGCGTAATAAGCTCATGGGTACGAGCCCTGCCGCACAAGCACGCCGCGAGCTGCTCCAGGAGTCTAGCCGTTTACACAAGGTAAGTATTGAGCGCTCTTTGCAGCACCGCATCAAGGTTGCTAGAGCACAAGGGAATGAGGTGCTCATTCAGCAGCTAGAGTCTGAAATGCATCACGGCGCATAGCCTACATACCTGTGGCCTATGTAGATGACAGACAGATAGGGGAGAGGGCGTAGGCTCTCTCCTTTTTTTGTGGTTTTTATCGCAGGTGTTCGCAAATTTTCTGGCTTTTGGGGCCAACTGCGATACCTGTGTGGCTGTTGATATGCGGAAACTTAGGGTAAAAGCGCTTTTTCGACCGTGTGAATTGGTAGAAACTGATTTTGATTGTCAACAATGGTGGAGTGGCCGTGGTGCTGCGCTTTTGTGACGTTGGTGCGAGGGATGGTGAGATGGGCATTTTGAATCAGGTTTTTGGGTCGCCCTCTGATGCGAAGATAGCGATGAACTCGGCTGAGGCGTTTGCGGCGATTTGTTTGGTTGCGATCGCATCCGATGGCTATCTCTCTGAGTCAGAAGAACTTGAAATGAACATGCGCCTTAGCCGTATGCAGCTGTTTAAGGATGCGACGGAAGAAAGCCTGACCCGCATGAAAGCCTACCTCGTCGATGGCATCAAAAAGCATGGCCCCAACGAACTGGTAAAGAGTGCGAAGGCTGCGCTGCCGCCAAATTTAGCACCGACGGCTTTTGCGATCGCGGTAGATCTCATCTTTGCCGACGGCACCGTTTCTAGAGAAGAGCAGGCATTTGTTGACGACCTGCGCCAGATGCTGGTGATTCCTGACGATTTGGCCATCAAGGTTGTGGAAGTGATGACAATCAAAAACCAGGGCTAGGCTGAGATTAGCACTAGACCAATATTAGGTCAGAGGCGATTTGTTAGGAACGCCAACTGCTCTAGGAAAAGCATCCGGCGTTGGTCGGTCTTTATGAATAAACAAGCAGTGACGACGGCTGTCAGAAAGGGGGGTTTGCCAGCTGCGCAAATCGGTTAGTTCGCCGCCTAATAAATCAATTACCGGTAGCAGGTCTTCTGTTTCTAAGGGGCTCCACTGTCCGCGGTATAAAACAGCTTGCGCACCGACCTTGAGAAAAGGCATTGCATATTCTACGCAGGTGGCGGCAGGACCAACCGCGCGCACTAGGGCCAGATCGTAGCTGGCGCGATGGGCTGGCTCGCGTCCTAGGGTTTCTGCGCGTTCGGCAATGCAGGTGGCCGGTAGCCGTAGCTGCTGACAGAGCTGCTGCAGAAAGAAAATTTTCTTGCGGGTAGCGTCTACTAGGGTGAGGTCGATGGCGGCTGGGGAAAGTGCGATCGCTGCTGGAATGCCTGGGAATCCGCCACCAGTACCAATATCAATCAGGCGAATGGGGGCTTCAGTGGGATCCGCATCCATTGGGTCCGTGTCTGGGCTAGGTGACGCGAGCCATGGCGAAATTCCGCTGAGAGAATCCCACAGGTGCTTTTCCCAAAATTCGTCAGGCGCTGTGATGCGAGTGAGGTTGAGCTGCTGATTGCCCGCTAGAATGCCTTCGTAAAGTAACTGAAAGATTGCTTGCTGCTCTAGGGTTGGCTGCCAGTTAAGGGTGCGCTCCCATAGATCGAGATAGGTTGGCAGAGTGTCCGTCATGTTGATGGGTGACTTTGCCTTCACCATACCAAAAGACCACATACCCAAAGAGCAAGCATTGGCTTACAAAACAGTGGACGTTTCTCGCCTGCGTAGCGTCTCAGGTTCTACGCTGCGAAGCTGACCGTGGTCAATTGTCCAGCAGCTGTCGGCAATGTCAATGAGGTCTTCAGCATCGTGGGAGACGATGAGCAAGCTCCACTGCTGCTTAAGCTGCGCCAGCAAATTTACCAGCTGCTGACGCATAGACCAGTCTAAGCCAGCGGTTGGTTCATCGAGTAGCAGCAGGTAGGGTTCACGAATGAGCTGCACGGCTAGGGCAAGTCGTCGCTGCTGTCCGCCGCTGAGCTGCTGGGGCGATGCCTGTAGCGAGAGGGTGCCTAGCCCCACTGCGTTTAGGGCTTCGTAGACGCGATCGGAGCTGAGTTCTGGATGGCCGAGCCGCAGCTCTTCGAACAGCGTATGGCCGCAAAAGTGTCTTTCTGGAAATTGAAACACCAATCCGCCGATTTGTTGCAGCGCCTCAGGGAGCAGTGGCTGCTCGCGCCAAAAGATTTTCCCGTCTGTAGGGGTAGCGAGGCCAGCGAGAATTTCTAGCAGGGTGCTCTTGCCGGAGCCACTGGGGCCGACGATGAGTCCGAGCTGCTTGGGTGCGAGGTCAAAGCTGATGGCTTTGAGGATGGGTATCGCCGCAGCGGTGGGATGGTAGCTAATATCGCGCAGGTGAAGCATGGAGAAAGTTGGAAGACGGTAGTGACGACGGCTAGGCGAGACGGAGGGACGGAAAACTTTGAAGCGGCTGATCAACTATTGAGAGTCTGGGCTATTTATCGCGCGTGGATTTGGATGATCCGAGTGATTCGGCGCGATGCTGACTTAGAACTGTATAGTGCATATTAAGCGTTGGTGACAGGGCAAAATTGCGTGCAAGTTCAATTTCGTGAGTGTGATTTTTTTAATCTTTGGATCTGGTTGGAATTTGATACGGTTCCTTCGATTGCTGAGCAGCAGTACGTAGAAGAGATTTTTAATTCTTGGTTCTTTATGGGCAAGCTCGGCGGATTTAACGCTGAAAACCTTCAGGTACAAGAGACCGGTATCGATATTAGCTATTTTGACTACGATGAGGAAGCTTCAACGCGATCGCTCGTCTCTCTCATGCATAACATGGCTGAGGTGGAGTTTAACGGATTGTGGAGTCGCTGCTGGTTTGACCTCGGCACAACAGATGCGATCGCGCTAGATGTTTTGATCAACACGATGGGTCAGTTCAGTCAGGACTATGTAGAGATTCGTCGCCTGATCATCGGCGGTGAAAATTCAGACTGGCCAGTGCCTAGAGAAAATCCTGAAGCGGCTTTCCCAGAGTAGGCAGAAATAGCAATTGGATTAGGTCAATAGAATAGTAAATATGGCTAAGCGGATTCGAGCGATCGCCCTCGGCCTCATCGAATATGAGCGCCACGTCTTTGTTAGCCGTGGACAGGACCCTGCCACCGGCGAAACGTTCTATCGCTTTCTAGGCGGTGGCATAGACTTTGGCGAAACCAGCCAAGCCGCCCTCCTGCGCGAGTTTGAAGAAGAGATTCAGGCAACGCTAGTCGACGTGGTATACATAACCTGCCTAGACAATATCTTTACCTACAATGGCAAGCCCAAGCATGAGCTGATTCAACTCTTTAGCGCGCAGTTCGCCGACCCCAAGTTCTATCAGCTACAAGAAAGGTTTCCCCTGGTTGAAGGTAAACGTATCTCACAGGCCTTTTGGCTGCCTATCACCGAGATTGTGAGTGGCCAGCGGCGGCTCGTGCCAGAAAGCTGTTTAGCCCACCTCTCGACATAATTTGAATTTGACAAAATTGATCTGTCAAAATTAATTTGTCAGCATGACGATGTCATGGGACATCTTGAGTAGAGGTCATCAAAGCTTATCCAGCTACGGATATAGACAGATTGTGAGCTTTTAGGTCGAAATATTGCCAGAATTTGTCAAAAATTAGCAACCAACAGATTGGAAAAATCGTACTCTAGCCTTTGGTTGCCAGGAGCGAGTCGACAACGATCTTTGCTCCGCTTGATGCCAAACCAGGCTGATGGCGGCGTGGCGACGAAAGTGGTGACCGCTTCTGCGCGAATGGATTTATTTTTTAGAGGTTTTTTGTGCGCAGTTTCAACCGTTTAAGCATTCAGTCAAAGTTAATGTCCATGCTGCTAGCTGTCAGCATTGGCTCTATCATCGTGATTGCTTACGAAGGCTATCGCAGTGGACGAAATGCCATAGAAGAATCGGTAGTCAAACAGCTAGTGGGGTTGCGAACCTCTAAGGCCAACCAGATAGAAAGCTACTTTCGCGGCTTGCGCAGTGAGCTAATGGTGCTCGGGAAAAGCCCAAGTAGCATCTCCGCCATGAAAGAGCTCGCCGCAGCATTTCCGACTGTGCTCGGAGAGTCAGAATCCATTGATTCCACTCGTGTAGACGGATTGCGACAGTTTTATAGAAATGAATTTGTGCCACGCCTTTCTGATAATACGAGGCAGGCAGAAAATCCAGATGCCTTTCTGCCCGCCTCGATTTTGTCGCGATATCTGCAGTACGAATATCTGGTCAAAAATGCCAACCCAGTTGGCGAAAAGCAAAAGCTCGACGATGCTGGTGACGGCACTCAATACAGCCAGCTACACAGGCGCTATCATCCTATTTTTCGAAACATCGTCGAAGAATTTGGCTACTACGATCTGTTTTTGATCGATCCCAACGGCAACATTGTTTACTCGGTTTTCAAAGAAGTCGATTTTGCCACCAGCTTACTGCTAGGAGCCTATTCCCGGTCTAACCTGGCAAACGTTTACAAAGACGCGCTAAAGCAAAACAGCGGCTACGTTGCCATTTCCGATTTTGACTTTTATGCCCCTTCCTACAATGCGCCTGCGGCCTTTATGGCTACCCCCCTCTACGAAAATACGCAGCTGGTTGGCGTCGTTGCCATTCAGGTCCCCGTAGATGAAATCAACGCCGTCATGACCAACAATAACAACTGGGTACAAGACGGCCTAGGTGAAACGGGTGAGACCTTTCTAGTGGGTGCCGATAAGCTACTGCGCTCAGACTCTCGGGTGCTGATCGAAGATCCTGAGCGTTACTTGGCATCGCTCACCGAGCTACAGGTCGACGATGAGAACGTCAGTCGGATTGAAGCCTTAGAAACTTCTGTACTCAACCAGCCTGCGGTGAGTGAAGCAGTGACGCAAGCCCTAGAAGGACAAAGTGGCGTTGAAACGGCGATTAACTACCTTGGAGAGGCGGTGATTAGTGCCTATTCACCATTGGATATTCGAGGAGTAGACTGGGCGATTGTGTCAGAAATTGACAGAGCGGAAATCTTCCAACCCATCACCGCGTTTACCCGGCGAGTCCTCATTGCGGCGACTATCCTAGTTTTGCTAATCACGCTGGCGTCCATTTGGCTGGCGAGAGCCTTTCTTAAGCCGGTACATGCGCTAGGTGAAGGCTTCCATCAGCTTTCGAAAGGCAACAAAGAAGTCCATGTCAATGTCTTGGCAGAAGATGAACTGGGCGAGCTAGCCAAAGCATTCAACCATATGGTGAAAAAGAACCGAAAAACCAGCGAGCTGGTGTTTCAAAAAACCCAAGAAACCGAATCTTTGCTGCTAAACATGTTTCCAGCCTCGGTTGCCAAACGGCTAAAGCGCGGTGTGACAGCCATCTCTGATGAGGCTGACAGCGTGACAGTTGCGTTTATCAATGTTTTGCACTTTCAAGAGCTGACAGAATCTCTAAAGCCCAAAAAAGCCATCGCCATCCTCAACGAGGTTGTAAGCGCCCTTGATGAAGCGACCGAAACGTACGGGATTGAAAAAATCAAAACCACAGGTAGCGAATATCTCGCGGTGAGTGGTTTATCGGTCGCTCGGTTAGACCATTCCAAACGCGTTATTGATTTTGCTGTCGAGGCGATGCGAGTGATCTCCCAGGTAAACCGGGAGTGGAACGTCAACTTAGAGATTCGGGCAGGGGTGCATTCGGGCGGTGTAATGGCAGGAACCGTGGGGTCTCAGCGGTTAATTTACGATGTATGGGGAGATACCGTAGTGACTGCCCACTACGTACAATCAAAGGCTGACCCTAGCAGCATTTATGTGAGCCAGTCGGTGGCCAATAGCCTGACAGACATTTACGAGTTTGAGTCGATGGGTGAAGTCAAAGCTCGTAGTGGCGAGATGGTGCAAGTTTTTCGCGTCAAGGTGTAGGGCCGCGCCGCTCGGTAGACGATTGAGCTAAGTGTTTTTTGAGGATGCGCAAGACGTATTAGTTGACGTAATTAGTTATGGATATATCACTGCAGGAAAACTGGTTAGTGTGGGGGCTCGGTCTTATGACCGGTTTTCCACTGCTTATGCTGCTGTTAGGCGAGCTGATCTTGCAGCTGAAAAAGCGTAAGCACCCGATGGTAAAAGTCGTCGTAGAGCTGCGGAACTGGGTGATCCCTTCTGCGGCGCTGTTTTTCCTGCTGACCCGGCTGCTAAATATAGAAGAATCGAGTCCCCCGATTCAGGTGGTGGAGACCCTAGCCTGGGTGTCATTGATTGTGGTGGCACTGTCTTTTGTAAACGTGCTGCTGTTTACGGGGGCAAAGCCAGGAACCTGGCAACAGGAGATGCCCAAGCTGTTTCGCGACTTGGTCCGCACGGTCTTGATTGCTATGGGAGTTGCGATAGTACTAAGTGCGGTATTTGGGGTAGATCTGCAGGGCGCTTTTACGGCACTGGGTGTCGGTGGTGTCGTGCTAGGTTTTGCGTTGCAAGATACCCTTGGCAACCTGTTTTCGGGGGTGGCGCTGCTGTTCGAAAAGCCGTTTGAAATTGGCGACTGGTTAGAAGTCGACGGGCAAAAAGGCAAGGTTATCGAGGTGAACTGGCGCTCTGTGCATATTATGACGCGTGAGCTAGAGCAGCTGATTGTGCCAAACTCAGTGCTGGCCTCAGCGGTCATTCGCAATTACAACCGTCCCAGTATGCGGCACGTTGAGCTTGTCTCGATTGGATTTTCGTACGACGACCCGCCGAATAAAGTGAAGCGGGTGATGCTAGAGACGGCGCTGGATACCAAGGGTGTGTTGTCTAATCCTTTGCCCATTGTGGTGACGACATCCTACGATGATTTTTCGATTGGCTACCTGGTTCGGCTATTTGTCGATGACTATGCTCAGGTTCCAACGATTCGCAACGATTTTATAACGCGCATTTGGTACGCGGCGCGCAGAAATGGGCTATCGATTCCTTTCCCCATTCGAGATGTGTATCATCACCACCTCCCCAAAGTTGCTGCCGATGAACCGATCAGACAATTGGCTAACTACATGAAATCCCTGCCCAGCCTTGCGATGGTGGATGATGAGGTACTTGAGGAGTTAGCTGGAAAAACAACGCTCGATCACTTTGGCAAAGGTGAGTCTGTCATTTTTCAGGGGCAGCACGATGTAAAGCTGCATTTTGTATTGGCGGGTAGCGCTGCGGCCTTCACGCAGGACAGCAATGGCCGAAAATACGATATTGCTGAGCTGACCCGGAGCGACTTTTTTGGCTATTCTGCGTTGCTGGCCAATGAGCCTAGCCCTGTGACTGTCACCGCATCCGAAGACCTAGAGGTACTCATTTTAGGGATAGACGCGGCGCAGAAGATGCTCAGTAAATCGCCTCGATTTTCGCAACAGCTAAGCATGGTCATTGAAGATCGTCAGCGTAAGCTAAAGGAAATCAACCCAACGAGACCGCAAAGTACTTCTTTGCTCTCGTCGGTGATGTCGTCTTCCGCTTAGATAGATCGACTTTTGGGCTTTTGTGGTGAACTGGCCTATGAGGGCTAGTGAGCGGTTTCTAGTTCGCAAGCGCCAACACTGACCCAGCTAGTCGACCCGTTTTTCCAATGTTCTTTCTTCCAAATCGGTGCGTTGTGCTTGAGCGTATCAATGGCGTATTGGCAGGCGGCGAAGGCCTCTCGTCGGTGGGGGCTGCCAACGGCTACTAACACGCTGATTTCGCCGATGACGAGCTTGCCCGTACGATGATGGATAACGATGCGGGTGATGTCGGGCCACTGCGCGCGGATGTCGGTAGCGATTTGTTTGAAGATGGCGATCGCCATGGGTTCATAGGCTTGATATTCCAATGCGACGACCGGTTCTCCGTTTGTTTGGTTGCGCACCATGCCACTGAAGAGGGCGATCGCACCATTGGCACCATCATCAGCTAACTGATACACCTGCTGCAGCGACAGGGGTGAAAAGGCAACTGCAAAATGATCTCTGGAAGTTTTGTTGTTCTCGCCAAGGGCGTTTGGGTTTGACATTGACATCAGTAGGGTAGAAAAAGCTGCCATCAGCTGCGGCTAGAGCCTGCCTGAGCGGGTGAATAGATGAGCCGGTGATCCTTGTCACGCCACGCCAGTGATAGATTTAGCAAGCGATTCAGCGATTTTATTGGGTGAAAATACTAAGCCTTAACAGTTGGCTGAAAAGTTTGTATGAATTCCTGATTCACAGTAGTTTTACGGTCATTTACTACTAGAATCCTAACCAAGGTGCACTCCAAGTGATTGACAGGCACACGCATTTACTGAGTCATTTAGGCTAGACGGCAATTTTAGCTAGTCAGTGTTTTCAACCGGTTAGTGTTTCAGCTATCTAGTGTCTTCTACTAGGCCTTTACCTAAATTTGATGAGAACGGGTTTCCTGCTAGTCTGCTGTGACTTCGGGCACGGCAAGGCCTAGAAACGCCATTCTCAGGTCATAGCTGTCAGTACGTCCACTTTTTAGACGATTGATAGTCTTTATCAGCCTTAACTTCCTGATAACTGGCACTGCGTGAGAGATTATGTCAATATTCTTTAGTATTTTTTAATTTATAAACACCCCTGAGAAGGTGCCTCAGCCTGTGAGAACTCTTTCACCTCGTACGACCCTATCTCCGTTCAAGCGCTATTGGTGGGTGGCCATACCGGCTTTCCTAGCGACTATGGGGGGCGCACTGGCCTATCTGGCGATCGCACCCCGAATCTACGAGGCGACCGTGCGGCTGTCCGTGGAGGACGAGCGCACGAGCGTGTCAAACATTGGCCAAACCCTCACTGAAACCGACGAACTTGGCGGCGCTAATCCGATTGTGACGCAGGCTGAGGTGGTGAGGTCTCAAGGGGTGCTTAGGGCCGCGCTGAATCGCTACCGGGAGCTGTCGGGTCAGCCAGCAGAAAGTGGAAACGGTCAGGCACAAACAGGCCAGGAAAATGATGTGCCGACTGTCGACCACTTAGAGCGGGAACTGATTGTCGACATTATCCCAGCGACAAACATTGTAGAAGTTACCTACCGCAGCACCGACCCGGTGATGTCTGCAGACTTGGTGAATGCCGTTGCCCAGTCAGCAGTCAACCAAAATGTGGAAGACATCAACGTGGAAGCGGCAGCGGTACGAGCGTTCTTAGAGTCTCAGCTGCCTGCTTTGCAATCCAAGCTGCGGCAGGCGGAGCAGGCCGAGAGCCAGTATAGACAGGCCAATAGCCTGGTGTCTGTCGACGCTCAAAATCAGCAGATGGTGATGGGCCTTGCCGAGCTAGAGCAGGAAGAGCGATCGCTGATTGCTGCGCTGCAAGAG
>JBCBFY010000062.1:0-18497 GCA_038527325.1 Cyanobacteria bacterium J06614_10 | reverse complement strand
CCATGTCGACAAATGAGCTGAGCCAGGATTTAATCGCCCAATCCATCAATAGCTCCATTCAGGCGGAGGCACTGGCGGACCGTCTGGCTGTGGTGCAGAGCGACTTAGCAACTGTGCGCGGACAGCTAGCGCAGATGCCTGCGGTTCAGCAGCCGCTTTCTGTGCTGTCGCGGGAGCGAGAAGACGCCGCAGACTCTTTGGAGCTGATTCGCACGAAGCTAGAAGAAGCCCGGATTGCGGAAGCGCAGCTGGTGAGCAATGTACGGATTGTGGGCATGGCTGAGCCAGACTTGGAGCCGGTGTCGCCCAAGCCGCTGGTGGTGCTGGCGCTCGGTGCGATCGCAGGCAGTATTCTGTCAGTCGGTGCGATTTTGCTACTAGATTTGCTAGACGCTTCCTTGCAGAGTGGCGACGAAGTCGAGAAGCTGGTCAAGCTGCCCGTGTTGGGCTACCTTCCCAGACTGTCGGCAGAAGCGGTCGATGTGGCCGGGCTAGATGCCTTTTTGGATAATCCGCGCCATGTAGAGCCCTACCGGGCACTGCTCAAAACCATGGAATCTCGCCAGCGCATGCGAGAAGCTGCCCTGCGCAACGGCAATGCAGCGACCAGTGGACGCTCAGCCATGGAAGGAGCCTTTTTCGCAGAGGGGCGAGCTGCGGGTAGTCAGTCATCTCAGGTCGTAGTCGTTAGCAGCCCTACCAGTAACGAAGGCACCTCTTCGGTTGCCACTTGCCTAGGCGCAGTCTCAGCGATGCTCGGCAGAAAGACGCTCATCATTGAGGCCAATCCGCTCAATCCCATTCAGCACCTGTATCTGCAGGTAGAATCCCAGCCCGGTCTGACCGATGTGATTAACCACAGTCGACCGCTGACCGATGCAGTGAAGCTAACGACGATTGGTCGCCTATCTGTGTTGCCCTACGGTCAGACCTTGAATCGGCCTTCGACCGTGACCGAATCTTCGGCCATGCGAGTGCTGCTCGACAACCTGACCCAGGAGTATGACCTGATTCTCATCGATACCGCGCCGGTCGATAGCTCTGCGGACGCGGCTACCGTAAGCCAAATGACAGATGGGCTATTGCTGGTCACCCGTCCGGGCTACACACCTCGCAGCGTACTGGCCGATACCGTTCAGCAGCTGCGCAAGAGCGGCGCTCCCCTGCTGGGCATCGCCATGAACGAGACCATCTTGCCCGAGGAGCAGCTCGGTCAGCTGCCAATGGTCCAGCAGCCAGCAGTCTCCCAGAGTGGCATGCGCCGGTCGTAGGGCTTAGAGTCTGCCCGGTTGTTGCCTCTTGAGCTTTTATTTACCTCTTTAAATTCTTCCGTATCAATTTCTGAGTGTCACTATGTCATTTGCTCCGACAAACACCCGTTTAGTTTCATTGCGTTGTTTTACCGTGAGTTTGGGCGTAGCGATCTCACTCGGTGGCTGGGGGCTAGGCGCAATGCCAAGCGGTGTGCCAGGCAGCCGATCTGCCCTCGCTCAGGAAAACTTGCCCAGACTGCCCGATTCTCCAGAGGCAGCGCCTACCGAGGAACAGGCAGCCCCAACGAATGAGGCTCAGGAGGCGCCCGCCCCCACACAGACGCCTGTTGCACCCACAGGGACGACGGCAGTTCCCTTTCGCCCACCGGTACAGCCCATTCAAACGCAGCCGCCGCTGCCCCAGCCGCTGCCCCAGCCACTAGCCCCTGCGCTCCCCTTCAACACCAACGATCCGCTGAAGCCAGGCGACGTGATCGACATTACTGTGCTCGGGTTTGAAGATCTTTCTGGGCAGCAGCAAATCAGCAGTACAGGCACGGTTCAGCTACCGCTCGGCGGCCCTATTTTCTTGGGGGGCTTTACGCCTGTAGAAGCAATGGCCACTATCAAATCGGCCCTCGGTCCCTTTGTGCGTCGTCCGCAGGTGAGCGTGGACCTGGTCAGCGCGAGTCCGCTGCGGGTGAGCATCAGCGGTGAAGTGCTAAGGCCAGGCCCTCGCCTACTGGCACCCATCAACTCCGCTGACCAGACGCAGCGCCGTCCGCCGACACTCAGTACGGCGCTGGTGGAGTCTGGCGGCATTACGCCCAGCGCAGATCTCAGAAATGTGGTGATTCGCCGGGCGGTGCCTACACGCTCGGCGTCGACAGCAACGCCCTACGGAGAATTTCGGGTGAATTTGTGGGATGCTATCAGCCGCGGAGACCTGCAGTCTGACCCTAGAATTTTTGATGGAGATGAAATTATTGTACCGACGGCCTCGGTGGCTGATATTGACCAGCGCACACTGCTGTCTTCCACCGTTGCGCCCAGCCAGATTACGGTGCAGGTAGCGGGTGAAGTGAATACGCCTGGTCAGCTGGTGGTGAGCCCTATGGTAGGCGTTAGTGGTGCGGTGGCCGCAGCCGGAGGACCCACGCCCGATGCCGATACTGACGAGGTGACGTTGCTGCGTATGATGCCCGATGGCCGGGTCGAGCAGCTGGCCTACGCCTTTGGAGAAGCTTCTGAACCGTTGGTAGAAGGCGATGTTGTGTATGTAGAGCCGTCTTCCCGAGGCAACGTCGGTACGGTGTTCGACTTTGTGGGGCGAGTTTTGAATCCCTTCGGTGCACTGTTCAATTTGTTTGACTAGCCTGGTTGACTGGCCCAGGTTGATTTGTCTGATGTGAGAGCACCTCTGTTTGTTTGACGCGAGAGCACCCCTATGGGATTAATTTCCACTGCCCGGTACAACTGGATACGTTCTTTCGGCTGGCTAGGTGTGCTGCTGCTGGTTGTTTTTGGGCTGGGCTTTAGTGTGCTGCTGGCAGCTAAACCGCTCTATGCGGCTGGGTTAGTGATTGCTGGAGCGGGTCTGTTTGCCTTTTTGCAAAATTTTGAGGCGACTGTGCTAGGCATTTTGCTCCTTCGCAGCGCTTTGGATTTGTACTCAGCGCAGAGTGTCCCAGCGGCGTTCGCCATTGGGGTCGATCTGCTGGTGTTTATCTATTTGGGGCGGCAGTGGATTTTGAGGCGGCAGGTCCATACCGATCCGCTGTGGTGGTTTTTGTTTGGGTGGGTGCTGCTGCAGTCTATTTGGGTGGTGATGCTGGCACTGGAGGGCTTGGGCGGTACGCCCTTTATGGCCTATGCGGCTGCGCGGGAGTGGACGCGGCTGTTTTCTCTGGTGATGGTGTACTTGCTGGTGATGCAGCTACGCGATCGCATCGCGCCTGACCGGCTGGCTTCGTTTCTGCTTTTGGGCACAGTCATCCCCATTACCCTGGCGTTTTTACAGGCTTCTCCCATTCCACTGCCGGGCTTTTTGCAGGGTACGGCAACCTGGACAGAATACGAATCAAATGTGGTTCGTATTAACAGTACGCTGGGCTACTACAACAGCTTTGCAACGTTTTCGCTGCTCTTTATGGTGCTGGCGCTGTGGCGGATGCAGATGGCTCGTCGCCGACTGGGCTGGCTACTGCTGGTCGGGGCGCTGCTGTACTGTCTGCTGCTGTCAAAATCACTGACGGGCATGGTCATGCTGGTGGTGTTTTGCGGCATTTACTTTTTGCCTCGGCTGCGAGGGCGCGGTTTGGTCGGGGCGATCGCAGTCACGATGGTGCTGTTCTTTATCCTGTCGAGCGATTTGGCCCAGTCCCGCCTCGCAGAGCTGAACCAAACGCCTCTGCTCAATCCAGATCTGAGCATTTCGAAGGCGATGGTGTTGCAAGCGGCAGATGTGGATGAATTTCGCAATAGCTTTAACTGGCGACTGCTGCAGTGGCGCAATTTGCTGCTGCAGTGGCAACAGCACCCGCTTATGGGCTACGGGCTCAACAGCGCTAAAAAGCTCAGCGTCTTTAACACCACTTCCCACAATGACTACGTGCGATTCCTTGTGGAAGAAGGCATTATCGGGTTTTCACTGTTTTTGCTGTTTTTGATGGCCCAGGTCATTCGTCTGATTCAGATTTTGCGGCAGAGCGTGCCAGATTCACCTCAGCGCGCCCTTGCTCAGCTCGTGTTTGCCTACCTGATTTCCATGCTGGTAGGCATGGCTGCAGGTAATGTCATGGTTCATACGGCGACGCTGTTTTATCTGTGGGCGCTGGTGGCTCTATTGGGATGGCCCTGGCCGGAGAAGTTTGGAGAGCGATCGCCCTTGCTACGGTCTGCCAAACACCTCCAAACGCTGCCGAGCCGAGGGAGCGTCGAACCTATTTGGAATGCTGCGCAACCCTACGGCGCAGTTCCTACGGACTTAGAGGGTAATGGCTTTGGGGGCGATCGCTTAGACGTCGATGGCTCAGGGACCTACGGTTGGGCTGTGGAGCCCAGTGATGATACCGCTAGGCCCAGTTTGCGCCGCAGAGAAGCGTTTTTTGAACGACCACCTGATCTAAAAGGTACCGTTGCGGGGAGTTGGCCTCCAGAGGCTGACGCTTTTGCACAGATGACGGTAGGATCCTACCGAAATCCTGGTGGGCCCCAACAATTTCTACCGGTTGAATCGCCAGTGGATCCGCTGACAGCGCCTCCTACGGCCGATGTGTATGTGTACAAGCCGGTGGATACTTACCTTTTGGGAGAAGAAGCAATCTATTCTGCTTCCTTGCCACAAAAGCAAGAAAACACCTCGACAGACAGCTAGTCGTGGTCGCACAGCGTTGGATATTGTCTATGGTGGTTTTCTTTGCGCTGGATCACTCTGGATCACTATAGGTATCGCTAGGGTGCTTGCTTGCGAGAAGTTGCGCTATCAAAACATCGGGCTCCTCTAAGGGTTGTTCCAACCGTGACGGTAATTATTCCGGCTTACAACGCGATGCGCTACTTGCCTCGTACCCTGCACAGTGTGCTCCAGCAGACCTATCAAGATTTTTCAGTCATTATTGTTGATGATGGTAGCCAAGACGGTCTCTTAGCCTGGTATCGTCAGCTGAGCGATCGCATCAAATCGAAAGTGAAGCTACTTTCTCAGTCAAGACAAGGCACTGCAAGGGCCCGCAATGCGGGCTTATTTGCTAGCGACAGTCCCTATGTTGCCTTTCTCGATGCCGACGATCTTTGGCTCCCTGACAAGTTAGCCCGGCAGATGGCTTTTCTCGCAGACCGTCCGTCCGTGAGCCTAGTGTATTGTTGGTCAGCAGCGGTAGATGATGATGGCCATTGGACCGGGCACCTCTATACAGGCCGGTTATCTACAAAGCAGCTACGTGCAAGAAAGCTATCTACAGAACGTACAGCGCGGCTGCATCAGCTCACCTGGGCTCATCTAGTCGTTCGCAATGAAATCTCTACGCCTAGCACCGTTTTGGTGAGACGTTCGTGCTTGGAAGCGGTAGGCGGTTTTGACCCTGCGCTACACTCCTACGTCGAAGATAAGGACCTGTGGCTGCGGATTGCCCGAAATCATCAGATCGGGTGGATTCCTGAGGTGCTGGTCCACAAGCGTCGGCATGCGCTGAATACTTCCAAGCAGTGGCAGGCTATGGAAAAAGCAGGTTATCAGGTGCTAGAAAAGGCCTTGGCTTCACCCCCCGATGCGATCGCTCAGCATCAGCTCATCCGTCTGCGACAGCGAAGCCACGCCGCACTAAACTGTCTCCTCGCCTGGAAACCCCTGCAAACTGATGAGGTTAATATCCAAGTTGCTCTGAATTACTGGCTGAGTGCTTGGCGATGCCTACCAACAATTGCTTTTTCTAAAGAGTTCTGCAAACTCATCCTTGTGATGGGGATCCTAACGATTGTTGGCGTTCAGCGCTATCGTCGAATGCTATGTCTGGTGGCTAAGTTACGCTATTGGCTATCGCAGATAAAAACCTTCACCTGAGCAAGCAGTGAGGGTAATGTTTGACCCTACAGACAGCTTGTCCCTTCCAGCTTATGTCTTTCATGAAGCGACAGCGAGTTTCCTGTAAGGCCTGTAGAATCGATAAGTTTTCGACCCGATGGTGAGGTAGCCTGCTGGATGGTTACAGATATATAGATATATAGAGCGCCTTTATTCCCTTTTTCTCATTTCATGTCTGACCAAAAAGATCGATCTTCTCAAGAGCAGCCTGCAGATTCCTCGCCCCGATCTGAAACCGGTCAGCCGACAGGGTCCCCCTTTCGAACCTCAGTCAAGCAAAAAATTATTAAAGGCGGGCTCTATCTTACGCTGCGTCAGCTGATATCGGTCGGGATGTCGATCATCAGCATCCTAGTCATTGCTAGGACCCTAGGGCCTAGTGACTACGGCATTTTGGTCAATGCGCTCGGCATCTTTTACTTTGCTACCTGGAATGGCCGCCTAGGGCTCAATAGCTACCTGATTAAACAGCGTGACCTCGACAAAACTGCGCCGGCTCAGGTGCTGGCGTTTTTAAACTTGGTCAATGTAGGGCTAGCTGTAGGGTTGATTGCCCTAGCGCCTGTGATTGGTGCGTGGACGGGGGAGCCTGCGATCGCCGACCTCGTGAGATGGTTGCCCCTGCCGATTGCCGCAGATATTGCCGCCAGCGTGTCGATTGCCATGCTGGAGCGAGAGCTTGCTTTTTCTGAAGTGGGCCTGATTGAAATTGGCGCTCAGCTTGCCAACTATTCGGTGGCGCTGCCGCTTGTGTTCATGGGCTGGGGCTACTGGGGACCGATTGCGGGATTGGGGTCCCGGGGCCTAGTGATGCTGCTGCTCGCCCAGTACTACTACCGGGTCCGGTGGCAGTGGCAGTGGCAGTGGTCACTGATGCGGCCAGCCCTGGCCTATGGGCTGACCTTTTCGCTTTCCTTTTGGGTGATTACGATGCGGGCACTGACCATTCCTGTGCTGGTAACGCCGATTCTTGGGGTTGAAGCAGCTGGGATTGTCAGTATTGCCATTCGCCTGTCGGAACAGCTGTCCATCTTGCGGATGGTGATTCGACGCATGTCGGTAAGCGTCATGTCCCGCTTGAGAGGCAATTCGGAGGTAATTCTCAGTACGATTAGTCGTGGAATGGCCTATCAAGCCCTGCTGATTGGCTCGGTATGCTCCGCGTTTGCCTGCCTAGATAGCTGGATTATTCCGCTGTTGTTTGGCGAGGCCTGGCTGCGAAGCACACAGATTTTCCCGTTTATTGCGCTGTCTGCCATGGTTCGTGCCATGTTCGACTTGCACGCAGGCGCGCTGTACGCCGTCGACCGCAACAACCAAGTGACGCAGTCTTATGTGGTGTATATCCTATTGCTGTGGGCGGGCTGCGCGTTGCTCATGCCGACCTTTGGCCTGTGGGGATACGGCATTGCTGAGCTGCTCACCATTATGAGTAATGTGTGGCTGCATCGCTTTTTGCGTGAGCTGTATGGTAGCCCCCAGTATGGCGCGGCTGTGTGGCTCACTCTAGCGGCGATGGTTCCAATTTTGGCTAGTTTGATATCGCCTATCGTAGGTGGCGTTGCTTTTGTAGCTGCTTATGGACTTGTCTTGCTCGTACCAACCGTACGCGCGGTGCCCGTTGGGTTGATTAAGATTGCGATCGCAAAGACAAGTAAACCTGTAGAGTCCTAATGGTTTCCAAGGCAGTTTGACAGTTTGCCCAGCAGCCTACCGAGAAAGCTAGTGCTTTTTGAAGGCTACACCACGGCAAACGCGACACTACGGCAACTTAGAGCCCAAAGATACGGAAACACGCTGTGCTGTCGTTTGCTTTTCTAACAAAGATTCGTAGAGGGATACATATTTGCGTGTGATGTTGTCCCAGTTGTGATGGCGCTCTACGTACCTAGCGGCGTTGAAGGCCATCTGTCTCATCTTGCCTGGCTGCGAAACGGCTTGCACCAGCCGGGCCTGGAGGTCTACTAGGTCACCTGCTCTAAAGATGAGCCCTCGATCATGTCCGATCATTTGTCGGTGCACAGGGATGTCGCTAACGACGGCTGGAATGTGCTCTTGCATGGCTTCTAGCAACGCCAATGGCAAGCCTTCAATATCTGAAGGGAGAACAAATAGCCCTGCGCCACGGACAATTTCTGCAAGAAGCGCGCCCTGCAGCTCACCAGTAAAGATGATATTGGGATTGTTGTCAGCAAGCTGAAGCAGCTGGGAGGTGAAGGGCCCGGTATCGCTCTTATCACCGACCAAGACCAGCTTCCAGTCTTTGAGCTGATGGTCATTTTGCAGGGCTTGAAAGGCTTGCAACAGTAGATCGACCCGCTTCTCAGGGACGAGCCGCCCCAAAAAGAGGAGGTATTTGCCTTGGGTAATGCCAAGCTCCTGACCGTAGCGAAACTGAGAATCGGTAGCGGTGTAGGCTACCGGCGCGTTTTCGATGTAGGTCGGTAGGAAGCCGTATTGCTTGAGGAAGTAGGCCTGCAGCGCTTCAGAGACGACGACGAGCTGGTCGGCATATCGGACGGCGTTTTGTTCGCCTGTTTTGATCACTCTACTAGACAAAGCACCCCACTTTGCCCGTTGCCAGTCGAGCCCATGGCAGGTGGTGAGCACTTTGGCGCTCGATAAGAATTTTGGCAGCGGTGTAAATAGAGAAGGACCGAGGGCGTGAAAGTGAACGATGTCATAGTTCTTCCTCAAGGCCATGAGCGTCGCAATGCCTGAGCAAGCGAGCGCATCTATGCCCCTAATTTTGATAGAAGGGACTGTGATGACATTGACACCCTTGTAGGTGCGGACTCGGCCCTCGTGGTTGTAAGACGATCGGGCATAGAGGTCGACGCTATGACCAGCTTCTACCATGCGCGGATAGACTTCAGCGCAGTGGTGCTCTATTCCCCCCTGATGGGGTGGCAGTCCTTTCGAGCCAATAACAGCTATTCTCATAGTCCGGAAGGGGATGTTTCAATAATGTTAGCGCTATGCCGAAGCACGTCTAGATTGATAAGAAATCGATAGAAATGCACACTTAGGCAGATGATACGTAGATGTCGTCGGTTGTAAAAATGCATTTTTTCAGCCTGGAAAACAGTGGCTAAATAATATTTGTCAGCCAGATTCTTGTAAAACTAGCGGTTTGTCGCTGTCGGTGCTGTTTGTGTCTGCGCGCTGTTGCCATGCTTCTAAAAGACCGCCGTAGAGGGTGTGAATCACGTGGCTGGCTTCATAGGGCTGCACCACCCGCAAACAGGCCGCAGCTGGAAAGTCCTGAGGGTTGTCGAGGACGGTTTTCCAGTGCTGAGCGATCGCTGTCGGCGTGCTTTCGTCGCAGACAAGACCGCTGTCAGGTGCTAGGAAGTTTGGCGTTTCACCTGCGCGGGTGGTGACCACAGGCGTTCCGCAGGCCAATGCTTCTAGGCTGCCTCTGGCTAATCCTTCATAGGCACTGGTCAAGACGAACAGGTCGCAGGTGCGGTAGAGATCGGCGAGCTCATGCTGGGGCATGGAGCCGAGGAGGGTGACCTGCGATCGCAGTCCCAATCTGTCTATCTCGCTGCGAACCTCACTCTCTAGCTCACCTTTGCCCACAATGAGCAAGTGAGCGTTGGGACGGTTGAGCTGAGCTAGGGCCTGTATGAGCAAAGCGGGCTGCTTTTGTGGGTGTAGCCTGCCTGCAAACAGCACAAATTGCGTCTGGGCTGGAAGATTGAGCTTGGCTGCGAGTTGTTCTTTAGCAGCTTGTTTTTGGGCTGGCGTAAAGGCGTAAAACAGCTCGCTATCGAAGGTGTTAGGTAGGTAAGAAACCCGATTGGCAATGTCTGGATATTGCTCCCGGTACAGGGCTGCCGATTGGGAGTTGCACGAGAGGATACGGTCAAACTGACTGACTAGCTTTTTCTCCAATGCAAAGTAAGCCCAGGGAAAGCGCTTCCAAAGAATGCCGCCACGATTACCGCCTTTGATTTCTTGATAGATGTCGTTGTGAATGTAGAGGAGCTTTGTGCCGGAGAGCCCTCGGGTGAAGACCGTCGGCTCAATGCGGTGAAATTGGTAGAACTCAGACTCAATCGGCTGGCGCTGGAGATACTTCCTAAGTGCTATGGCATACTTGAGCGTTGTAGGAATAAGCCCGCGAATGTTGTCATCAGCAACGTGTAGCAGGGGTAAAAAATCGAATTCTCGTCCGTGGAGTTCTGCCGTCTGCCACTGGCCAACGGATGCCTGGGCCTGAGTGATTCCAATCAGCTGGATGCGAAACTCAGGGGGCGCGTACTTAAGGACGTATTTGATACAGGTTTGAATACCGCCGATGGTGGGGTTAAACGGATCTAGCTGAAAAAAGATAGAGAGCCGTGGAGCAGTGCGATGGGAATTGAGCGTCATGTCAATAGGCTCTTCTGCGATGTCAGTGCCCTGAGTTCCTACATTGAGTTTTTGGTGTCTGTAAGACCGTTGAAGTATACGGGATCTGTGTTCGATTCACAGTGATACTACTCAATAGGGTCTTGCGTTAGAGGTGTCTATGCTCTGTTTCAGATGCAATTATGTATGCTGGAATTTACGCATGCGCAAGTCCTGTGTCGGTATGAAATCTGATGCCCGACACGCACAATATAGTGGTCTCGTTACTGGAAATGACGTGATCTTACGCAGTTCGCAATAGCTCTTCATCGATAAAGATCAGTTCTTTATCGATGCTTTAGAAGAAGTTTGAGGAATTTAGTGACTTGACAACCGGTCAGGGCTACCTAGAGTTCGCGCCCTTGTAGCGAGAAATGGCGTTGCAAAATGGGAACCAGCTGACCGTAGAGCTGTTCTAACTGAGTGATGTTTTGTCGGAGAGTATAGCGCTCTAATACGCGTGCTCTGGCTTTTTGACCTAGCAACTTTGTAATTTCAGGGTGCTCACGAAACAGCGGGAAAAGTGTTTGTAGCTGGCTAGATACTTTCTGTGTGTTGAGGATCACCCCTGCGCCTTGGTCTAACACTTCTCCGTCTGCGCCTGCGTCGGTGGCAATACATCCGGTACCACAAGCCATTGCTTCTAATAATGAAAGGGAGAGTCCTTCTACGAGCGACGGCAGAATAAAGGCATCTGCGCCGCGCAGAATATCGATACGGCGCTCTTCGTTTGCAACAAATCCGAGCCAGAGAATGCTGCGGTCTGCGTAGAAGGCTTTGAGCGACGCTTCAAGAGGGCCGCTGCCGACAATGACAAGTTTGTCGTTGGGTGACATGCGAGCAGCTCGCCAGCCTTTGAGCAGAGACTCAACATTTTTCTCGGGGGAGAGCCTGCCTTGGTAAACGTAGAGCTGACGGGCGCCTAGGGCTTGTTTGATATCTGAGGGGCCGGGGGTGTAGCGGGCGGTATCTACCCCATTGGGAATGATCGCAACCCGCTCAAAAGGTACGCCTAGCTTGACGAGCAAACTGCGCTGAATTTTGGAGAAGACAATAACTTTGTCGTAGTTTGCCAGGCGAGGTGCGTAGACTTGGTAGGCCAGGTGCTGGGTGCTAGAGGAGAAGTTGCGTCGCTTTTGATCAAAGGCGGGGTGAAAGGTAGCGACGAGCGGAATACCCAACTCTTGGCAGATCTCTGGCAGCTTCAGGTCGAGCGGTGAGAGAATCAGCGACGCATGGACGATGTCGGGCTTGAGCTTTGCTAGGGTTTCGGCTAGCAGCTTGGCTGAACCCAGGGTCGGAATGGTGAGAATTTGCGACTTGAAGATGAAAGGCAGCGAAACTTCTTCGTAGCCGGAAGGATCCGCCGTAATCTCATCGGATTGCGCGAAGTGTAAGAACGTGACCCGGTGCCCTCTGTCTAGTAGAGCGTTTGTAATTTCTTTTCCGTAGGTAACGTTGCCGCAGAAGGGCGATTTTTTACCAAGCCAGGCAATATGCATTTATTCGTTGAGGTCGATAAAGCGCCTTTGACTGCCTACTGGTGAGGGTGATGACTTAGCGAGTAGACAGTGGATCGTGACGAGGGTGTGTGTGGATTTGATGACTAATCTATTACTAGCAGTATATCTGCACGCGAGGACGCCTATGCGATCAGACGCCTTTTAGGGTGCTTTTTCTAACCGCTGAGCATCTATTCATTACTTGCCGCACCGGTTGCCGTCGATGCGATGTAGCAACAGTCGGCAGCACTTTGCGGAAGGCAGGAGGCAGTATTTAGGAGGCAGTAGTGGTGGGTGAAGCTTCTGCAGCTTTGACGAGGGACCAGGTAAAGAATCCACCTGTAGCGACGAGGATAGCCAATAGGCCAAACACCGTTCTGAGCCCGAGAAATGTTTCCGCAATGCCTGCTAAGGCTAGGGGCAGGCTCAGGGCAATGTTGACGACATTGTTTTGGAGGCCGAATACTTTGCCTCTCATGTCTTCAGGGGTCTTTTCTTGGATGGTGGTTTGCATGGGGATGCCGACCATGGCGCCAAAGATCCCTAAGCCACCGATGAGCCCTAGGCTAGGCCAAAGCTGAGCGGGGGCAAGTGAAAGCCCAGTGAGCATCGCTGCCATACCCAGAGAGCCGACAAGGCCTAGCTGAGCGCGGGAGAATCGCTGACCAAACTGCCCAATGGCGACGGCACCGAGCGCCAGCCCAACGCCGCCTGCTGCTAGCAAAAATCCAAACTGCGAAGAGCTGATGGTGGGAATAATTTCGGCGAGCCGAACGGCTAGCACGGCAAGAGCTGCGAATACTGAGAAGAGGACGATGAGCTGGATGAGCGCGCTGCGTACCTGCACCTGCTGGCGTAAATAGTCGATGCCGTCTTTGATATCTGCCCAGGGTTTGCTTTGCGCGGTAGTATCGGCTTTGGCTTCGTGGGTGGTCATGAGGAGCAATAGGATGCCTGCGATCGCATAGCTCACGCCCACCAACACAGACTTGCCAATGCCCGTTCCCTGATCGAGAGGGGCCAGCCAGGTATCAGCCAGCGCCAAGGCGGGTTCTCCGACTGCGAAGCCAACAATCACGGAGGCCATCATGGTGGTGGTGTACAAAGAATTGGCGGGTAGCAGGTTGCGCTCTTTGACAATTAGCGGAATGACGGCTTGCTCAGCCGGTGCGAAGAACTGCGTCAGAGTTGAGACTAAGAACGTAATCACCAGCAAAATGTAGAAACCGACGGGCAGACCGCCAACATCCCAGCCCTGGGTCAGCCAAAGCAGAATGGGAATGAACCCCACTAAGATGCCGCGCAGCAGGTTGGTAAACACGAGGACCGGTTTTTTTCGCCATCTGTCGACGTAGACGCCTGCCAAGGAGCCAAACAGGACTGCCGGAATCGTGAAGGCAATCATAATTGCCGACACCCATCCGCTGATGGTTTGATCAGGCGATTTGAACCGGGTGGAGATGATGGCAATCATCAATACCAGATAAATTTTGTCGGCCAGCTGCGAAAAGACCTGACCACTCCACAGAGTGAGAAAGTTGCGATTGCGGAAAACTGGCCACAAACCATGGGTAGGGTCAACAGCCTGACCGGGTGGCTGTGTGTCTTGGGATTTTTCTACAGAGGTTGCTACGGGGGCCGCGTGACTTGGCTGAGCGGGGGCCAATTCAGGGGCAGATGCTTTTGAAAGGGTGGCCGATTTTAGCGGCGGCTGAGATAGCTTTGCCGATGGTTGAGATGGCTCTGCCAAGGCTGATGGGTGGCTATCGTGATCTTTCGATTCGCTGCTTGGCCCGCTATTTAGATTGTCAGTGTCGGATTCAGGCTGGCGAAGCATTGTCTGGTGAGATGAAGCAGCTATCGATCAGGGCCGCTGAACGGATGGGCCGGTCGATTTGATATTGAACGTATTGGCGCAGCGCCTTTTCGATGTGGCGCCACATAAGATGGGGCTCGGCGGATGCCGGTATACCTATTGTGCCTGATTGTGCGGCGATTTGTGAGCCGAAAGCGTCGGGGGCACCCTTGTTTGCGCCAATATTTGTAGCTGCAGTTGTGGCGATATCGGTAGCGACGTTGGTGGCGTTCGGACTGGTGGCTAGGCGGCTGACGCTAGGGGTGGCGCTAGGGGTGGTCAGCAGCAGCTGCGGCTTGCTCAACTGCTGCATCAGCGCAATTTCAGCTGCGCTGAGATAGGTGACGACGCCCAAGTTGCGGGCGACTTCTTTGGCGACTTTTGCTTTGATAGAGGGGCTGAGCCTGTAGGTGGCTGAGGCCTCTGCTACAGTCGTCTGCAGCTCACGTTGCTGGCCTGACTGCACTGAAAGCGGGCTGGCGGCTACCTGCTGCTGTACCTTGAGGGCGTCTCTTTCGGCTGCCTGCTGAGCCATAGAGCGACGGATTTCGGCAAGGCGATCGCGCTCTATGCGCTCAATTTCGGACAGGGCAACGGCACCACCAGACGAAACGCTGAAACCCACTTTCCAATCTGGGTTGCTCAGGTCGACGGTGAGGGGCGATCGCGATAGACAGCAGCGAAAGACTTCGGGGGCAACCCCGGCAAGCGCCAGCAGATGAAAGGTAGCCTGAGCAAGGCAGGCCAAGATATGGGGCTTAGCGGCAGCTTCGAGGCGAGCGAGGTGTTCTAGCAAAAGATAGTAGAGGTCTTCTTGGGGCTGCTCGCTGAGCGCCTGCGACAGGGCAATTTCAGCGAGGTACTGGCTAGCGGTGAGCTTGGCGAGGTCTTTACTGAGCCCTGGAAAAGAGCGAACCGTTTCAGCCTGAACTAGCTTGTCGATAGATTTGCCTTTGATAAAGAGCAAGTCGTTGACGACAAAGAGGCCAGATCTACCTGCTAGCTTGGATTTATGCTTACGGGCACCGGGTGCGATCGCCCGCACCAGTCCATATTCCTTGGTGAGCACCGTGACCATCCGGTCCGATTCGCCCATGGGCATGCCTTTGAGGTTGATGCCGGTTGCCTTGTAACTGCGCTGACTCATGACGACACTGCCTCGGCCTGCAGCTGCAAAATTTGTGGCCCTCGGGAAGTGCCTAACCGGTTGGCACCGGCTTCAATCAGGGCGATTGCCTGCTCGGGCGTACGAATGCCCCCTGAAGCCTTGATGCCAATGCGATCGCCTGCAATTTGCCGCAGGAGTTTGACATCTTCTACCGTCGCGCCGCCTTGCCAGCCCGTACTGGTTTTGAGAAAGGTGACGCCCGCATCTAGGCAGATTTCTGCGGCAAGGCGTTTTTCAGCCGATGTCAAAATCGTCGTTTCTAAGATGGCTTTTACCGGCTGGCCAGTCAG
Organism: Cyanobacteria bacterium J06614_10; assembly: GCA_038527325.1. Taxonomy (GTDB): domain Bacteria; phylum Cyanobacteriota; class Cyanobacteriia; order Phormidesmidales; family Phormidesmidaceae; genus Phormidesmis. The sequence goes on along the minus strand of JBCBFY010000062.1, from coordinate 3,449 downwards.
CTCGACGATGTTGGCCATTTCGCTGTGCACACGATTGGAGTCGCCCGCCTTTAGCAGGCCTAAATTGATGACGACATCTAGCTCCGTCGCACCATTTTCTACAGCCTCTTGCGCTTCGTAGAGCTTCACCTTGGCGGTGGTAGCGCCGCTGGGAAACCCAATGACGCTACAGACCTTGGGCCGCTTTTGATGTAGCTTTTCTACGGCGAGAGAAACGTAGCTGGGATACACGCAGACCGAGGCAAAGCGATAGCGAACAGCCTCTTCGCACAGCTGCGCAATTTGCTCTAGACCCGCTGCCGGGGCTAACAACGTATGGTCAATAAAAGGCGCTAGGTCAATATCACTCTCTGAGGAACGATGGCCCGTTGTATTAGTAGCGGTATTCATATCGCAAGATATATTACAGAATTTTTATGGCGAGTTTACAAGGAATTACTGAACCTTGACGTTAAAAAAGTTCGCATACGCTTATATATGGAGACGAGCTGCCTCACGCCGTCACTATTATCCCTGACCCAGAAGGGAATGTGGTTCGTCTATGGGGCAATCTTGATGTGACTGCCTTTGTGATTGTGCCGGAACCTGCGGCTAATTTTTCTATACCGGCTCATTTGCACTGATTTTGTCCAGGCTGGTTTTAATTCGGCGGCTCAGCCTTTGTGGGTTCTCCGGAAACAGTCTGAGACTGCGTGTTTGTGCTTGTATGCCTTTGCATAATTCTTTATTTTTTTGCCTATCATGGTCGCACCGCTGATTTCAGCAATTATCTGCACCCACAACCGTGAGCAGTACCTCGGTGCTGCAATTGATAGTCTGCTGGCGCAAACAATAGAGAACTACGAAATTATTGTGGTGGACAATGCCTCTACCGATGGGACCGCAGCGATCACCAAAGCGCGCCTGCACCATCCTAATATGCGCTACGTCCACGAACCGAAGCTGGGCCTTTCTGTGGCTCGCAACTGCGGTGCCCAAGCCGCTAAGGGTGAAATTCTAGCGTATTTAGATGACGATGCGGAGGCGAGTCCGGGCTGGCTGGCAGCGCTGCTGGCTGTGTTTGCGCAGCATGAGAAGGTTGCGATCGCTGGTGGTAAGGTAACGCTGATTTGGCCGCCCAATGCGCAGCCACCGGCCTGGCTGTCGGACGATCTTTCGAGCGGGCTGGGGGCTTATGACCTCGGTGATGAGCTGGTCTACATTGAGCAGCCTTCGCTGACGCCGAGAGGGCTGAACTATGCCGTGCGGCGGTCCTTTTTGGACGCGGTGGGGGGGTTTGACCCGAACTTGGGCCGAGTGGGTAAAAATTTGCTCTCTAATGAGGAGCAGCAGCTGACTCGGATGGCGCTTGAGCGCGGTTTGCAGGTGGCTTATGTGCCCGATGCGATCGCCGCGCACAACGTAGCGCCCGCTCGCATGAAGCCTGGCTGGTTTCTCAGTCGCAGCTGGTGGCAAGGAATCAGCGAGTGCTACCGAGAGCAGTCTAGCGGTAAGGCAGGGGTTAAACAGCTGCGATACGGCGGGGAAAGGCTTGTGCGAGGCCTTTACAAAACTGTGAAATACATTCACCAGCCCGCCCAAAGATTTGAAAACTTTGCCTATGCCTACGGTCAGGTAGCCTATCTGGGCAGCGTCGTTCGCTACTTACTGCGGCGACGGGGCAGTCCACAAACGTCGGCTTAGGGGTTGAGCGTTAAAGCCCGTTTCTGAGCTGACCTAACCGCCGCGCCTATATGTGTTGAGTCCGCTATTTCGATATCGTCATTTTCTAATCAGTTATCTCCTAGACCCGTCATCTCCTAACTATATTCATCATGACTTCTGCACCGATTCCCGTTTCAGTCCTAATTCCCGCTAAAAACGAGGAAGAAAACTTGCCCGCCTGTTTAGCTAGCTTGGCGCAGGCCGATGAGGTGTTTGTGGTGGATTCTCACAGTGAGGATCGCTCAGTTGAAATTTCAGAAAACCTAGGTGCCAAGGTCGTTCAGTTTGACTTTAACGGTCGCTGGCCCAAGAAAAAGAACTGGGCGCTCGACAACCTCCCCTTCCGTAACGAGTGGGTGCTGATTGTCGACTGTGACGAGCGCATTACGCCCGAATCTTGGGCCGAAATCGCTGAGAAAATCAAAAATCCAGACCTCGATGGCTACTACATCAACCGCCGAGTCTTTTTCCTAGGCAAGTGGATTCGCCATGGCGGCAAGTATCCCGACTGGAACCTGCGTCTTTTTCGCCATGCAAAGGGCCGCTACGAGAACCTCAACACCGAAGACATTCGCAACACCGGTGACAACGAAGTCCACGAGCACGTGATGATTCCGCAAGAAAAGGTGGGCTACCTGCAGGAAGATATGCTCCACGAAGACTTCCGCGACCTGTACCACTGGCTAGCTCGCCATAACCGCTATTCCAACTGGGAGGCGAGGGTGTACTACAACCTGCTCACGGGCATGGGGGATGATGGCACCATCGGGGCCAACTTATTTGGTGATGCGGTTCAGCGCAAACGGTTTTTGAAAAAGATTTGGGTGCGTTTACCCTTCAAGCCGTTTCTGCGATTTTTGCTGTTTTATATCATTCAGCTGGGCTTTTTAGATGGCTACGCGGGCTACGTCTATGGCAGATTGCTCAGCCAGTATGAGTATCAGATTGGCGTGAAGCTGTATGAGCTCAAGTTTGGCGGACGGCTGAACAAGCTAGCGCCTGACTCCTCCTCGGCGTCGACCGTTGAGCCATCTGCTCAGCCGTCTGCTGAGCAGGCTCTAGAGCAAACGACGTAAGGGGCTGTAGCGAAAGCGGGAAGTAGCTATTGTAGAGCCCTGTGTATGAGCAGATGTGAGGTTTTGGGCTGGGTTGAGTAGGTTGCGGACCCACCCCGTCGCTGCGCGCCACCCCTCCAGAGGGGATTTATCCCGGCTATGAGCCTTTAGAGATCGAACACCTCTAACCTCATAGCCTGAAGTAGATCCCCTCTGGAGGGGTGGCCGGAGCGCAGCGGAGGTCGGGGTGGGTCCGCAACTCCATGTGCCAACCAGCTTCAAACGCTCTCACTGTCGCGCATACACGCTTTCACACTTGTGTGCACACAGGAGATTTCAAGGGTAATGACATCTACACAAAATAACGTCTCTGCTAACGGGCAAAACGGTCAGTCGACTAGGTCAAAGGATTCGCTACAGAATGGCGTGAACGGTCAGTCGACTAGGTCAAAGGATTCGCTACAAAATGGCGTGAACGGTGATGGCCTGAAGGCGTCGTTTGGTAAGCCGCCGTTTGTAGATTTGAGAACTTACCACGAGCCGGGCTATGACGCGGGTGGCTCGCGGCTACGGATGCTGGTGTGGTGGCTGATACAGGGGGTCTTGTTTCCGCTTTCGCCGCACTTTGCCCATGGGCCGCGGCGGTGGCTGCTCAGACAGTTTGGCGCCAAAGTTGGTGCGGGGGTGCGC
>JBCBFY010000061.1:0-29401 GCA_038527325.1 Cyanobacteria bacterium J06614_10 | reverse complement strand
TCTTGATTTCGATTTGCTTGGCGCTCATCAGGTATTCGGGGGTGACGCCAAAGCGCCCGGAGGCCACCTGCTTAATCGCAGAAGAGGCTTTGTCCCCGTTTTCTAATCCTTTCAGGTGGGGCAGGGTGGGCGAAAAGCCTTCGCTATCCACATCGTCTAACACCTTGAATCGAATGGCATCTTCGCCGCCTTCACCCGAGTTGGACTTGCCGCCAATCCGGTTCATGGCAATACCCAGCGTCTCGTGGGCTTCGCGGGAGAGAGAGCCCAGAGACATGCCCCCCGTGCAGAACCGCTCCATGATCTGCTCGACCGGCTCTACTTCTGAACGGTCAATAGAGGTGCGATCGCTCTTCAGATCGAGCAGGTCGCGCAGGGCAGAAATAGGTCGTCCCTTGAGCTGCTCGCGGTACACCTCGTAGTGATCGTACTGCTTGCTTTCTACCGCTTTGTGTAGCAGCTTGGTCATGGCCGGGTTGTTCATGTGGTACTCGCCGGATGGCCGCGACTGAATGAAGCCCACATTTTCGAGCCGTTTGCGCGTGAGCGCTGGGAAAGCCTTCTCGTGAAAGGCCATCGTTTCGTTGGCCAGTTCCTCAATGCTCAGACCGCCTAGCCGGGAAACGCTGCCTCTGAAGGCCAGCTCCTTAAGGTTTTTACCAATGCCAACAGCTTCAAAGATCTGCGCGCCTCGGTAGCTGCTAATCAGGGAGATGCCCATCTTAGAGAGAATTTTGAGCAGGCCATTGTCTACGGCTTTGCGGTAGTTGGCCTGGGCGCCATTGAGGCTAGAGACCGGCAGCTTACCGGCGTCCATTTGCTTCTGTGTTTTGGCATCGGCCCACCAGTGGCGCACGCTCTCTAAAGTGAGATAGGGGCAAATCGCCGTGGCACCGTAGCCCAGCAGGCAGGCAAAGTGGTGGGTGCTCCAGCACTGCGCCGTATCGACGATGATGGATGTTTCCATTCGCAGCCCTCGGCGGATCAGGTCGTGATGGACCGCGCCGACGGCGACCAGCGGGGGAATGTAGGTCTGTGTTTCTGAGAGCAGGGTGCGATCGCCGTTGTGGTCGATGCGATCGCTCAGCACCAAAATTTCACTGCCGGTTTCGACTGCGTTTGCCGCGCGATCGCACAGCGCCTTCACCGCAGCCTCTAGCCCCTGCGGCCCGCCCTCGATAGCATACAGCGTAGAAATCTCACCCACCGCAAAGTCAGAATCGCGGATCATCGCCATCTCTGTGTCGTTAATCACCGGCGATTCGAGCTTCAGCAGCCGGGCCTGTTCGGGATGCTCTTCGAGCAGGTTGCCCTGGGCGCCCAGCTGTGTGGTCAAAGACATCACCAGCCGCTCCCGCAGCGGGTCAATCGGCGGATTCGTCACCTGCGCAAAGCGCTGCTTGAAGTAGTCGTACAGCAGGTGGGGCTTTTCAGAGAGGACAGCCAATGGCGTGTCGTTGCCCATGCAGAACGTGGGCTCTTTTCCTTGAGCCGCCATGTCCTGAATGATCATGTCCACATCTTCGGCGGTGTAGCCAAAGGCGGTCTGCTGGGTCAGGAGCGTTTGCTTTTCTAGCTGGCTCTCCTGGCTAAAGAGCTGAGGCGCAATGGCCTGCCGCCTCTCGGCTAGCCACTGACCGTAGGGCTGAGCCTGAGCGATGCGCTGCTTGATGTCCCAGTTTTTCAAGATCTCGTGGCCTTCTTCAAAGTCCACAGCCAGCATTTGCCCTGGACCGAGGCGTCCCTTTTCCACGATGTCTTCAACGGGGATATCGACGACACCCGCCTCAGAAGAGACGATTACATAGCCTGCTTTGGTCACCACGTAGCGAGCGGGTCGCAGGCCGTTTCTATCTAGGGTGGCCCCCACCTGCTTACCGTCGCAGAAAACGACCAGCGCCGGTCCATCCCAGGGCTCCTGAATGCTGCTGTAGTACTCGTAGTAGTCAACGATCTCAGGATAGTCAGCCAGTTCGGGCTGGTTGTGATACGCCTCCGGGATCATCATGGTGAGGGCTTGGGCCGGTGAGCGGCCCGTGCGCACCAGTAGCTCCATGGTGTTGTCTAGGTTGGCGGAGTCGCTGTTCTCTGCGTTCACGACAGGCTTTAGCAGCGCGAGGTCTTCGCCCCAGCGAGAGTGGGCTAGGTTGGCCTCTCTTGCCTTCATCCAGTTGATGTTGCCGACCAGCGTATTGATTTCGCCGTTGTGGCCGAGTAGGCGCATGGGGTGTGCCAGTGGCCATTTTGGCAGGGTGTTAGTGCTAAATCTGCGGTGATAGACGGCGAAGGCGCTTTCAAATTCCGGGTTCTGCAGGTCTTGATAGAACTGTCCGAGTACTTCGGAACGCACCATGCCTTTGTAAACGATTGTCCGGGCTGAAAAAGAGCAGACGTAGGCTTCGCTAAGGGCACGGCTGAGGGGGGCAGGCGAGGCTTCGGCTGCTAGTTTTGCGATCGCTTTTTCAAACCGGCGACGGGCTAAGAAGAGCGATCGCTCCAACTCATCTCCTTCCAGCTCAGCCGACGTCACCACTGCCTGAGCAATCTTGGGTTGAAACTCTTTTGCGAGTGGGCCAAGTGTGTCTGGGGCTACAGGCACTTCTCGCCAGCCTATAAAGTTGAGGCTCGTGGCGGCTAAGGCCGCTTCAAACTCAGCTCTCGCCTGAGCTTCTGCCTCCGCCTTCTGGGGCAAAAACACCATGGCAACACCCGTTTTGGCGATATCTAGCGGCTGCGAAGACCAAGCTTGCAAAAGCTTCCAGGGGATCGCGGTCATCACGCCTGCGCCATCTCCTGAAAACTTATCTGCGCAGCAACCGCCCCGGTGCTCCATACAGATCAGCGCCGTCAGCGTATCGGCGACCAGCTGATGGCTAGCGCGACCCTGCCGATCTGCAATGAAGCCGACCCCGCAGGCATCCCGTTCCTCCACTAGCCAACTTGGCCCCAGAGGCTCTAATACTTCTGTCTGAAAAGTTGTTGGATTGAGAATCACGCGCGTGTTACCTACTGATGAAAGGAGTGAACTTAAGGAAAGTAAAAAATTTTGACCGAGTGCAAGATCAGATCAAAATGGGCCAAAAAAGGATATGCCAGTGACGAACATATCCCTGTCTCAGACGAATCTGACGTTTAAGCTGTTTTCTATTGCTGCATTCCTAGGCCTGCAGGTTCGGAAGCAAGCCTTGGAAATCGGAAGAAATTGGAGCGACTTGATAGACAAATCTCGGATATGCAACCAAGCACCGTCTAAGAATTATATAGAAACATTAAGTGATAGTGAAGTTCGTTGGTAACCCTTTTCTCTATCTAAATGTGCTTATTTGCCTAAATCTTTATTAAACCTAGGCTAGGTCTAGCCTGCGCCGCCTGCAGCTTAGGCCCACCTCAGACCAATATCAGAATGGCCAGGCTACTCCTGCGTGAAAATACGACATCCTAAACGCGCTAAGCGCAATAAAATACCACTGGCCAAATCAAGTATTCTCAGTCGTCTTTCACCAGCTGGTCTCTTGATTCATTTGCCAGCTCACATGCCAACTCATTTGCCAACTCACATGCCAACTCATTTGCCAACTCACAGCTAACGCGGGTGTAGACGGTCCAGCCAGTGTCAGGGCGAGTCGCTAATGCCGCTGGCCAAACCCCTAGAATTGAGCCTGGTTTGCCCAAGTAACTTTCTAAGAAGATTTCCTGGCAATTGGGCCGCCATGGGTAAATCTAGATGAGTCATTTCTACGCTGTGCCTGTTCATCTGCCCTCTCTTTCTTTGCGGAATTCATGAAATCCCCGTTTACTCAAAAGTGGCATGTCCTACGTCAGTTGGTCGATCGGACTCCAGAGGTCGAACCCACCGCGCCGACGGGCGGCCGATTAGCACTGGGCCGGGTGGTTTCGCTCAGCGTGATGACTGTCCTGGGTTGGGGCGTTATCCACTCGGTGGGCACCTCTTCAAGCCTGCTGCCGGTCTCCGGCCTGTCAGAAACGGAGACCCCTCAAACGGTCTTACCCCAATCGCTGATCACGCGCGCAGAGGAAGCAGCCCAGCGAGCGAAAGCGAAGTCCACAGCGGCATCTTCTGCGGCGGGTTCTGAGGATGCAGTAGCTGAGCGTCAGGCACAGCTGACGTCTACGCAGTTTTCAGCGGCGGCAGTGGCCAAAGCGAGCGACGGGGGACAGCTCTCTGGTAATCGTATTCAGCTAAATGGTCAAACCCTGCCGGGCTTTTGGCAGCAGCGAAATGGTCGGGTGGGCATCTCAAGCGCTGGTCTAGCTGGGCTGATTGGCGCAGAGCTCATGAGCACGACCGCTGTCTCTCAGCAGCCCATCCGCTGGTTTCCGGCAACGCAGGATAGTGTGTCTAGCCTGCCAGCTTGGTGGGATGCCACCAACCGCTATGTCGACATTACCGATCTCGCCGTTGCCAATGGCTGGTCGAGTCAGGCAGTGCGCAATACGCTGCAGCTGTCGATGCCTCAGCGTCAGACGATGGGCATTCGTCAGGGAAAGCAAACATGGGGCGATCGCATCGTTGTCGATCTCAATGGCCCGGCTGCTTGGCAGGTCGAAGCGACCGATGTCTACACCGTGACCGTTGCAGGTCGCATCTCTCCCGACATGGTGCGAGCGTTTCGAGCGGTCTCTGGCACCTTCATCACCCAGCTCCACGTCGCTCCTCTAAATGGCAAAACCGTTCTCAAAATCAAAACAAAGGACGGAGCCGCCCCGAAAATTTGGACAGCGGGCAATCCGGCTAGGGTCGTTATCGATATTCGCCGCGACCCGATGATCGAGCGAGATGTGGCCTGGGCACCTGGCCTACGCTGGCGACAGCAGTACATCACCTTGGGCCAGCACCGCTTTCCGGTGTACATGTTTGTCGTTCAGCCCAACCCTTCGACCCTAGCACTCAGGCCCATCCGCCCCAACGCAACAACGGCTGTGGGCATTGAGCCCATCCTCACGACTGCCCAGCGTCAGCAGGTCGCAGCAGCTGTCAACGCTGGCTTTTTCAATCGCAACAATCAGCTGCCATTGGGCGCGGTGCGCAGCGATGGCCAATGGATTTCGGGGCCAATTTTGGGTCGTGGTGCGATGGCGTGGAACGAGCGCGGAGACCTGATCATGGATCGCTTCGTGCTGGCTGAGTCGGTGACGACGGCCAACAATGAGTCTTTTCCGGTGCTCGCGGTCAACAGCGGCTACGTGCAGGCTGGGATCGGTCGCTACACCGCTGGATGGGGCACCGCCTACACCCCCATTGTGGATAATGAAATCGTTGTAACCGTGCAGGACAATGCGGTTGTCGCACGCAGAACGCTGGGTAAGGCGGGCCAGGGCAGTGTCCCGATTCCGCCCGATGGCTATTTGCTCACCCTTAGAAGCCTGCAATCGGCAGGGGCGAGCTTTGCACCCAGCACGCCCATTGCTCTGGTGAGTCAAAGCCAGCCCGAAAGCTTTGAGCAGTATCCCAACGTGGTGGGGGGCGGACCGCTTTTGATTCGCGATCGCAAAATCGTTCTTGACCCTCGGCTCGAAGGCTTCAGTGACAACTTCATCAATGGCGCGGCGCCCCGTACCGCGGTGGGCAAAGCAGCCGACGGCACCTGGATTATTGCCACCATGCACGACCGAGTCGGTGGCCGGGGCCCGACCCTCAGCGAAACTGCCCAGATTATGCAAAAGCTTGGCGCCGTCGATGCGCTCAACCTAGATGGCGGCAGTTCTTCAAGCCTCTATCTCGGTGGGCAGTTGCTCAACCGTCAACCTCGCACCGCCGCCCGCGTCAACAATGGCATTGGATTATTTGTGCTGGGACGGGAATAATATTTGCGCACCGGATCTGAATCTTTTAGGGTTTGGATTGTTTGGGTGCCAGCTGAGCGCCACGGCTTCAATCGCTTTTAATACGGATGAAGACTTCATAGGGAACGCTGTTTTGTGACCTTAGTCACTTTACAGACAAGGGAACCCCCTTGTTAAAATCAACCAGACATGTTCGATGAAGTCGTGTCTGAGTTTTTAGTCTAAAACTCCTTTGCCCTCAGCATAAGGTCGCTAGCTTAAGCAGAGTCGGCCATAACCTTTCCGGTACTGAGTGTTATGGCAAAACGCCAGGCTTTTTGACCGCTCCGCTCCAGCGAGGCTACAAGTCACATCAGCTGTTTCCCTTGTGATTTACTCTGCGGTGGCGCCTTAGCAGCATTTGTACTCAACCTCAACACAACAAAAATCAGGAGACCAACCACCATGGTTCAAGCTCAAGAACGTACAGCTGTAGATCAGATCGCTGGCCTTGGCGACAGTGTCGCGGCCACTGAACTCAGACCTTGGGGCTCATTTACGGTGTTGGAAGTGGGCACTGGCTACAAAATTAAGCGCATAGAAGTTAAGCCTGGCCATCGGCTCAGCCTCCAGATGCACCACCACCGCAGTGAGCACTGGATCGTCGTTTCGGGCACTGCCAAAGTGACCTGCGGTGAAAAGGAAACCATGCTGTGCACCAACCAGTCTACCTACGTGCCTGCTTGCACTACCCACCGCCTAGAAAATTCGGGCGTGATTCCGCTGGTGCTGATTGAGGTTCAAAATGGCGAGTACTTGGGTGAAGACGACATTACCCGCTACCAAGACGACTATGCCCGTCAGGAAAATTAGCCAGACTTAGCCAGACGTTGGTTAGTTTTACGATGCGCAACTTTATTGAGCGCAACTTTATTGAGCGCAACTAAAGTAAGGGACACATGTTGCAAGGGGCGCCTACAAGCGCTCCTTTTTTTGGGGGGTGGTTTTGATGGCATAGCCCCTGATAAATTAGGGGCCATGCCATCGCTAAACTGGCGTTTGGCTTCTGCTTGTCCTCTACTTTAGTCGTTTACTCTAGTCGTTTACTCTGGGCGATTCAGCATGATTCAGCTTACTGCGACCGCTCGCCGAGAACTCAATCGTCTGCGTCAGCATCAAAATCAGCCGAATGCGCTCTGCCGCCTTGGTCTACAGTCGAGTAGCTGTGCGCAGTGGACCTATGTACTGAGCTTCGAATCTGAGGCAGCTGATGATGATGATGAGATCTACGATTTTGATGGGCTTCAGCTGGTGGTGAAGCGCGATCGCCTAGAGTTTATTCGCGACCTCAGTATTGACTATGCCGAAGACCTCACAGGAGGCGCCTTTCGGTTTGAAAATCCCTTGGCTACCGAGAGCTGCCGCTGTGGATATGCCTTTGCCATTCGGTGAAAAAAGGGCTGGGCAAGACACGATGCAGATGAGCCCCAGACCCGCCACAGAAATAAATTGGCAATGAATTGACAAGGGCAAAAATTGCTTGATACTATCGGATCTCATGACAACATTTTTGCGGAGTTATATTCCCCCGCCTTATGCCTACGATTCAACAGCTTATTCGCACTGAGCGTTCAAAAGCTACCAAGAAAACCAAGTCACCAGCCCTAAAAAGCTGCCCACAACGTCGTGGCGTGTGTACTCGTGTGTACACCACCACCCCCAAGAAGCCGAACTCGGCCCTAAGAAAAGTTGCTAGGGTTCGTCTTACCTCTGGGTTTGAGGTCACTGCCTACATCCCAGGCATCGGCCACAACCTGCAGGAGCACTCTGTCGTAATGATCCGCGGCGGTCGTGTTAAGGATCTGCCCGGCGTTCGCTACCACATTATTCGAGGCACCTTGGATACTGCGGGCGTAAAGGATCGCCGTCAGGGCCGCTCTAAGTACGGAGCCAAGAAGCCTAAGGAATAGGTTTAGACTACCTACTTATTGGGATTGTCTGTTTATGGAGGCGGTCTCTCCCTGCTAGAAAAAACTACAAGAAAAGTCGCTTTCTTTTGTGCTTCCCTTTTAGATAGCCGTCAGGTGGGTAATGCTGAGACCCAACTGCGCAGTACCTAAAAGGTTTCGTTGCGCTTAGTGCAAAGGAATAGAGTTTGATTTTTCTTCCGTTGGCCTCTGCTAACGGCTTTTTCTAATCACAGTCTTTTCATCGGTTGTGGGGCTCGATCACATCATGGTTCTCGATAGCGATCGCAACCACGCGCCATCCGCGCACAGCTTTTTTTACGACTTTCTCCTGACAGACTTTCCCAATCTGCATTCACAGATACGCTCTTCAACTCACTAATCAAACACTCACAAAAGGGTTAAAACCTCATGTCTCGCCGTTCAGCCGCTCAAAAGCGCACCGTTCCACCTGATTCCGTTTACAACAGCCGTTTGGTCAGCATGATGTCTCGCCGGATCATGCTAAGCGGCAAAAAATCCGTTGCCAACAAGATCCTCTACGGCGCTTTCAAAATCATTGAGGAGCGCACCGGCAACGATCCACTCGAAACCTTTGAGCAGGCCGTGCGCAACACCACCCCCCTGGTAGAAGTCAAAGCCAGACGAGTGGGCGGCGCTACCTACCAGGTACCCATGGAAGTTCGCTCAGAGCGGGGAACTGCCCTGTCACTGCGCTGGTTGACACAGTTTTCTCGCTCTCGGGGTGGACGCACGATGGCGATGAAGCTCGCCAACGAGCTGATTGATGCTGCTAACGAGACCGGTGGCGCAGTGCGAAAGCGCGAAGAAACCCACCGCATGGCAGAAGCAAACAAAGCCTTTGCCCACTACCGCTACTAGCGCTGGTCTGTTTGGACGGGTGCCGGAGCTTTTACTGGGGCTCCGCACCGCCAAAGTTCCACCGTTCGGGCGCTTTTCCCCTTTAGGCTGTCACAAAATGCGCTATGCAGGTATCCGCTGCGTCGATACCTGCAAATACTGCTGGGTAATTTCGCTCAGTAATTTTTATAATTAATTTGGCTGTTGCAAAAGCTCTTCTGCTGCAGCTTGTTAACAAAGGAGGTTCGTTGTGGCTCGCAGCACGCCCTTAGAAGACGTCAGAAATATTGGCATCGCCGCCCATATCGATGCCGGTAAAACAACGACCACTGAGCGGATTTTGTTCTACTCCGGGGTCGTCCACAAAATTGGTGAAGTTCACGATGGCAATGCTGTCACCGACTGGATGGATCAGGAAAAGGAGCGGGGAATCACCATCACTGCTGCGGCCATCTCCACAACTTGGCGCGACCACCAGATCAACATTATCGATACGCCTGGTCACGTAGATTTCACCATCGAGGTCGAACGCTCCATGCGAGTGTTAGACGGTGTTGTGGCCGTATTTTGCTCTGTGGGAGGCGTTCAGCCCCAGTCTGAAACCGTCTGGCGGCAGGCTGACCGCTATAAGGTGCCCCGCATCGCCTTTGTCAACAAAATGGACCGTACGGGCGCGAACTTCTTTAAGGTCTATGAGCAGGTGCAGTCTCAGCTGCGTGCTAAGGCCGTGCCACTGCAGATTCCCATTGGCGCAGAGGACCAGTTTACCGGCGTTGTAGACCTTGTTCACATGAAGGCCCACATCTACACCAACGATCTGGGTACAGACATTCAGGTCGGTGAGATTCCAGAAGATATTCAGGCGCAAGCTGAGGACTATCACACGCTCCTAGTAGAGACGATTGCCGAATCTGACGATGCGCTGATGGAGCGCTACCTCGAAGGGGAAGAGATTTCCCCTGAGACGCTGATGGCCGCCATTCGAAAGGCCACTATCACCGACAATCTCGTCCCCATGTTTTGCGGCTCAGCCTTCAAAAATAAGGGCGTGCAGCTGCTACTAGATGCCGTTGTCGACTATCTGCCTTCTCCGCCTGAGGTCCCGGCGATTGAGGGGATTTTGCCCAATGGCGAAACGGGCGTGCGGACGGCTAGCGACGACACCCCTGCAGCGGCGTTGGCCTTCAAAATCATGGCTGACCCTTACGGTCGACTGACCTTTATTCGGGTGTACTCTGGCGTACTCAAAAAAGGCAGCTACGTCTACAACGCCACCAAAGATAAGAAGGAGCGGATTTCACGTCTGATTATCCTCAAGGCAGACGAGCGAATAGAAGTCGACGAGATGAGGGCGGGCGATTTGGGCGCGGCCCTCGGCTTGAAAGATACCTTCACGGGTGATACGATTTGCGACCCCGAGGACCCGATTATTTTGGAGTCGCTGTTTATCCCCGAGCCCGTTATTTCGGTCGCTGTAGAGCCGAAGACGAAGCAGGACATGGAGAAGCTATCGAAGGCGCTCCAGTCTCTGTCTGAAGAAGATCCTACATTTCGGGTCAGCATTGACCCGGAGACAAACCAAACCGTGATTGCCGGTATGGGTGAGCTGCATCTGGATATTTTGGTCAACCGGATGCTGCGTGAGTTCAAGGTAGAGGCCAATATTGGTGCTCCTCAGGTGGCCTACCGTGAGACGGTGCTAAAACCCGCTACCGCCGAGGCGAAGTTTGTTCGCCAAAGTGGTGGTAAGGGGCAGTATGGCCACGTCGTGATTGAGCTTGAGCCCGCTGAGCAAGGCGCTGGATTTGAGTTTGTCAGTAAAATTGTAGGGGGGACCATTCCGCGAGAATTTATCGGCCCTGCTGAGCAAGGGATGAAAGAGGCTTGCGAATCTGGTATTCTAGCCGGATATCCATTAATTGATGTAAAGGTCACCTTGGTGGATGGTTCTTATCACGACGTTGACTCGTCGGAGATGGCATTTAAAATTGCCGGTTCGATGGCGGTCAAAGAGGCCGTGATGAAGGCTTCTCCGGTTCTTTTGGAACCCATGATGAAGGTCGAAGTGGAAGCTCCAGAAGACTTCCTCGGAGATGTGATGGGAGATCTAAACTCCCGTCGTGGTCAGATTGAAGGGATGGGGTCAGAAAGCGGTGTGACAAAGGTCACCTCTCGGGTGCCTTTGGCTGAAATGTTTGGTTATGCAACCGACATTCGCTCAAAGACTCAAGGAAGAGGCTCCTTTTCCATGGAGTTCAGCCAGTACGAGGAGGTTCCGCGTAATGTGGCTGAGGCGATCATCGCCAGAAACAAAGGGAACGCATAGTTAGTTTTAGGAACACAAAGAGAGATTCATGGCACGCGAAAAATTTGAAAGAAGCAAACCCCACGTCAATATTGGCACTATTGGCCACGTTGACCATGGTAAAACCACACTGACTGCGGCTATCACAATGACCCTGGCGGCAGCGGGTAGTGCAAAGGCTCAGAAGTATGATGAAATCGACGCGGCTCCTGAGGAGAAAGCGCGGGGTATCACCATCAACACTGCTCACGTTGAGTATGAAACTGAGAACCGTCACTATGCCCACGTGGACTGCCCTGGCCACGCTGACTATGTGAAAAACATGATTACGGGTGCGGCTCAGATGGACGGTGCCATCTTGGTGGTATCTGCTGCTGATGGCCCCATGCCTCAGACCCGTGAGCACATTTTGCTGGCTGGTCAGGTAGGCGTGCCAAACATTGTTGTGTTCATGAACAAGCAAGACCAGGTCGATGACGAAGAGCTGCTAGAGCTGGTTGAGCTAGAAATTCGTGAGCTACTCAGCTCCTACGATTTCCCCGGTGATGATATTCCTGTGGCGGCCGGTTCTGCGCTGAAGGCAGTTGAAGCGCTAACGGCTAACCCCAACACCGCTCGCGGCGACGATGAGTGGGTTGACAAGATCCACGCGCTGATGGATGAAGTAGATGCTTATATTCCGACGCCTGAGCGTGAAGTTGACAAGCCTTTCCTAATGGCTGTTGAGGACGTCTTCTCGATTACAGGCCGGGGTACGGTTGCGACCGGTCGTATTGAGCGCGGGGTCGTTAAAGTTGGTGAGACTGTTGAGCTTGTGGGTATTAAAGAGACTCGCTCTACAACGGTAACTGGCGTTGAGATGTTCCAGAAGACCTTGGATTCTGGTATGGCTGGCGATAACGTAGGCGTACTGCTTCGGGGTGTTCAGAAGGAAGACATCGAGCGGGGCATGGTGCTCGCTAAGCCTGGCTCCATCACTCCTCACACTGAGTTTGAGTCTGAGGTGTATGTCTTGAACAAAGAAGAGGGCGGTCGTCATACGCCTTTCTTCCCTGGCTACAAGCCTCAGTTCTACGTGCGCACAACTGACGTAACGGGCTCCATCGAGAGCTTCACTGCGGATGATGGCAGCGCAGCTGAGATGGTCATGCCTGGCGATCGCATCAAAATGAATGTTAAGCTCATCAACCCGATTGCGATTGAGCAGGGCATGCGTTTTGCAATTCGTGAAGGCGGCCGTACTGTGGGTGCAGGCGTCGTTTCCAAGATTACTAAATAACGTAATCGACCATTAGCGAACGGGCGCGTGGGAACCTGATATAGGTGTCCTCACGCGCTTTGTGCGCTCTCCATTAACCGAACCTAGAACCTAGAAAACTTAAACATTTGCGCACTAAAGGGCGCTTGACTTTAATGGCTACTACTATCCAACAGCAGAAGATTCGTATCCGCCTCAAGGCTTTTGACCGTCGATTGCTCGACACGTCCTGTGAAAAAATTGTCGACACAGCAAACCGCACCAATGCAACGGCAGTCGGCCCCATTCCGCTTCCCACCAAGCGTAAAATCTATTGCGTTTTGCGTTCTCCCCACGTCGATAAAGATTCTCGCGAGCATTTTGAAACCCGGACCCACCGCCGCATTATCGACATCTACCAGCCTTCTTCAAAGACCATCGACGCCCTGATGAAGCTTGACCTACCTGCGGGTGTCGATATTGAAGTGAAGCTCTAGACGTGAAGCGTTTGCTACTGCGGCTGAATGTTTATGTTGTCTCGGTATCGCTTCGCGTTTCATAGCGAGGTGTGGAGGCCTAGGTTAAGATATATATAGCGCTGTTAGCCCAAGTTTCGGCATCGCAGCGCTTTGGTTTTACTCTAGTCATAATGGATTTTTCCTCCTCAGTTGCCGTCCGACAGCTACCGCTCTTTCCGCTTCCAGAGCTGGTTTTGTTTCCTGGAAGGCGGTTGCCACTCCATATTTTTGAGTTTCGCTATCGCATTTTGATGAATACGATTCTTCAGGGCGATCGCAGATTTGGCGTGCTCATGGTTGACCCTAGCAGTGGTGAGATTGCCAAGGTTGGCTGCTGCGCGGAGGTCATTCACTACCAGCGCATGCCAGACGACCGCATGAAAATCATGACGTTGGGCCAGCAGCGCTTTCGCGTTTTAGACTACGTGCGAGAAACCCCTTACCGGGTAGGCCTTGTCGAATGGATAGAAGATGAGCCGGTAGAAGAAAACCTGACGCCGATTGCAGATGAAGTCGACCAGCTACTGAGAGATGTGGTTCGCCTATCTGCCAAGCTCACCAGCCAGGATATCGATTTCCCTGAAGATATTCCCGACCTACCTTTAGAACTCTCTTACTGGGTGGCCAGTACGCTGTATGGCGTTTCTTTAGAGCAACAGTCCCTTCTGGAGATGCAAAACACCCAGTCTCGCTTGGAGCGTGAGGCCGAAATTTTAACCTCGACGCGAAACAACCTGGCCGCAAGAACTGCGCTAAAAGATGTCTTGGAGTAGGGTTCTACGCGTTGGTTAAATAGGTAACTTAGCTGAGACTACGACACTGCCTTGGAGGGGTCGGCTAGCGTCTTCAGGCTGTAGCTACCAAATATCTTCAGGGTAGCGGTGTGCAGCTTGAGCACTTCTAGGGCTGTGTGCATGGTCTGCGCGTTGGCGCTTGCTTCTACATCCACAAAGAAAATGTATTCTCCTAGCAGCCGTTTGGTCGGTCTTGATTCGATACGGCTCATATTGATGTTGAGCGCTGAAAAAAGCTGCAGCGGCTTCAGCAGCGCGCCCGGTTCGTTCGTCCGTAGGCTAAAGGCTAGGGAAGTGTATTGGCTGTCGGTTGCGGCATTGTTGGTGGGCTGCTTGCCCAATACCCAGAAGCGAGTGTAGTTATCTGCTGAGTCGTTAATGGGCTGGGCCAGCACGGGTAGGTTGTAAATTTTGGCGCCCCATGGAGAGGCGATCGCACCCCCTGTCGTATCGCTTTGCAGTTTGCCCAGTGGCTCTGCCGTAGAGCTAGCCCGGACTTGTTTAGCCTCTGGTAAATTCTGGCTAAGCCAATCGCGGCACTGGGCAAGTGCTTGGGGGTGAGAGTATACGGTTTTGATGTCACCGATCTCACTCGCCTTAGAGATTAGTGCATGCTGTACCGGCAGGGTAAATGCTTGCTGTATTTTTAGCTCATCGACTTCCCACAGCGTATCCAAGGTGATAGTGACGCCGCCGCCAATAGAATTTTCGATGGGAACGACACAAAACTGCGTGTCGCCTTTTGCCGTGGCATATATGGCTTGGGCAATGGTGGAATAGGCCTGAAGCTTCACCGACTCAGGGGCAAAGTCTTGGGTGTAGGCAGCAGCGGCAAACTCTGAAAATGTGCCCGTCGGTCCCAAGTGAGCAATGGAAATTGTCATATTTTCTACGTATAGTTTTCTATTTCCCTCGGTTGTCATCGTTTGCGAATGATAGGGTTAGCATAGGACTTAATTAGAACTGCATAGACAGCTATTTTTCATTTCGCTTTATTCCCATGGTTCGCTTCAGCGCTTCTCAGGCAGTCACCATCTCAGTTCCACCGCAGCCGCTGCCTATCGATGAGTATCTTAGCGAGCCTACCCGGCTAGTGTACGCCCTGGTAGACCCAAGGCAGGTGAGCGTCCTCAGCCCAAATTTGTTTCGAGTAAAGGTGCGCCCACTCAAGTTTATTGGGCTAACGCTGCAGCCTGTTTGTGATATCGAAGTGTGGCGAGAGGCCAACACTGTGCGCCTATGCTCTGATGCCTGTGAAATTGAAGGCCATGATGCTTTCAATCAGAAGTTTGCTTTGACTATGCAGGGCTATTTGGTGAAGCAGACTACTGGTGATGGCGAGAGACTGCGCGGCCAGGCCAATCTCGTGGTGAGTGTCGATTTGCCGCAGGCCATGAGGCTAACGCCGAAGCCCCTGCTAGAGCGAACTGGAAATGGTTTGCTAAACGGCATTTTGATAACGCTCAAGCAGCGGCTGATGCGTCAGCTGATTGCTGACTACTGCGCATGGGCAACGTCTACAGCAGATACGATACCGCAAGTGTCTTAGCGTTATTGATGTGAGGTTTCCTTGACTTTCGGATCTGTCGAGTCGACTGTGACTTGGCAGCTGCGAAATGATTGGCGATGCTGACGGCAGATGCCGAATTTGGCAATGCCTGCCCGGTGCTTAGCGCTGCCATATCCCTTGTTGGAAGCTAGGTCGTAGCCTGGGTAGTGCCGGTCGAGTCGGATAATTAGCTCGTCTCGCCAAACTTTTGCAATGATGCTGGCAGCTGCGATCGCAAGCACCGTCTGGTCACCCTTTACAACCGTTTTTTGGTCAATCGCCAGGTTAGGAATGCGCTGATTTCCATCGACCAAGCACTGCGTCGGCTGGGGTGAGAGCCTTGCGATGGAGCGCCCCATGGCCAAAAGCGATGCCTGTAAGATGTTGATGCGATCAATTTCGTAGGCAGAGGCTAAGCCGACCGCGCAGTGGGTGTGCTGCCGGATGAGGGTGGCTAGCTGCGATCGCCTAACCGCCGTCAGCTTCTTACTATCGGTCACCCCCGCTGCCGACAGCCGAGACGCTGCCGCAGCAGGCACAATCACCGCCGCCGCTACCACCGGGCCGAACAGCGCTCCTCTGCCGACTTCATCTACCCCTGCAATCTTCGACACGACTAACAGCCGGTAGCTTCTACTTTACGCGCCAGTACCCTACTCGCTAGCCGATGAGCGACGGCGACGGCGACGACGGACAACTTTGCCTTCCTCAGCTGGCTTTTCATCAGCCGGGGCCTTGTCTGCGGTGGGTTCTGACTTAGCTGGAGAGTCAGCAACAGCCGTTGAAGGTTCCGCATTGGCCGCACTAGCTGACTTTTGGGTTGGCGTCGCACTTTCACCCTTCGATGCGCTACGGCTTGAACGTCTTCTGCGCCGCACGGAGGTAGACTTTTCTGAGTCGCTATCTGTTGATGGTCCACTTTCTGAGTCAGACTTGTTCGGTTCAGATGCTTCTGTCTCAGCGTCTGCATCCGTGCGAACCGGCGTTTCTATCACCCGCTTATTTTCACCAGCCGCTGCTGCTTTTGCCCTTGCCTTCTCCAAGAAAGATTCTGCCTCTCCTGGCAACACCACCGAGACGACGGTGTTCTGTGGATTTTCGATGGTCTGCTCGCTGTAAACCAATGGGGAAATTCCCATCATGGCGTAGACCCGCTGCTCCTCAGCAGGCATTTCAACGGCTACGATTTCTGGGGGGTCTTCCGGTTTCTTGCGGCCGTTGCGAACCCGTTTGCTCCGCCCGTTAGTGTCTGCTGCAGCTGTCTTATTCGCATCAGCTTGGGATTCGCGCTCTAGGCGTTCCTTTTCAATGCGCTCATCTACACGGCTATCTGCCCGGCTGGTTCGCCGTCGCCGTTTGTCATCTCCATTTCTATCTAGGGTAACGGGGGAGGGTGACCCATTTCGGCCGCCTTTAGAAGGGGCGCTATCGGCACCTCGCCGACGGCGACGACGCCCGCCCCGACCATTTTTGTCCTGATAGCTAGGATGGTTGAGTAGGTCTAGTTCCTGCAGTTCAGATTGGGGCGACAGGTTGACGGCGCGGTCTTCGCGGGCCGACGGACGACTCGAATAGCTCTGCATCGGGGAGCTGTAGCCAGAAGGGCGAGGAGTCCCTACGGTGAGCTGACTGGCCGTGCCAGGAGCCTCTCCGGGCAGAAGAGCTAAATGACCTAGTCCGCCACAGCTCGGGCAGGTTTGGCCGAATAGTTCGTAGATGTTTTGGCCCTGACGCTTACGGGTCATTTCCACGAGGCCTAACTCCGAGAGCTGGGAAATCTGGGGCCTAGATTTATCGACTCGAATCGCTTTGCCAAACTGCTCCAACACCTGCATCTGGTCCCGGCGCGAATCCATGTCGATAAAATCTACGACAATGACGCCTGCGATGTTGCGTAGCCGGAGCTGTCTGGCAATTTCGACGGCTGCTTCACAGTTTGTCCACAGTACGGTTTCACGGGCCGTAGCAGAGCGCGTGAAGGAGCCCGAGTTTACATCAATCACCGTTAGCGCCTCGGTCGGCTCAATAATGATGTATCCCCCTGAGGGCAAGTCTACCCTCGGCTTGAGCGCCTCTCGAATCGCCGCATTGACCCGAAAATATTCCAGAATGTGGGTCGGCTCGTTGTGATAGTCAATGAGGATGTTGGCCGGTATTTGCCCATCGCTCCAGTTGGTCAGGTGCTTTCTTGTTCTAGATAGGCCGCTTTCTGTGTCGGTAACGATGCGATTGACATCGTCGCTGTACACATCCCGCAGCACTTTTTGAATGAAGTCGTCGTCCCGGTTGAGTAGGGATGGCGGACGGGTAGACATCGCCTCTTGCTGAATGGCATCCCAGCGACGCTGCAAGGATTCTAAGTCTTCAATGATGGCTTCTTCTGAGACGCCTTCTGCCTCTGTGCGAATCAGTAACCCTGTGCCAGCTGGCTTGACCAAAATTCCCAGTGCCCGTAGGCGGTTGCGCTCTGTTTCATTGCGAATGCGACGGGAAAGATTGACGCCTCTGCCGTAGGGCATGAGCACTAGGTAGCGTCCGGGGAGGGTGACTTTGCCGGTGAGCCGAGGGCCTTTGTTGCCGGTGGGCTCTTTCATGATTTGCACAAGCACTTTTTGTTGGGGTGCCAACAGCTCAGTGATTGAGCTTGCCATGCGCTTGAGCTTGAGCGGCCCTAGGTCGGACACGTGCATGAAGCCGTTTTTGTCGCTGTCACCGATGTTTACAAAGGCGGCATCAATGCCGGGGAGAATGTTCTCCACGGTTCCAATGTAAATGTCTCCAACTTGGTGGCTACCAGTGGCAACAATAATTTCTTGAATCTGGTCTTCTGAAAAAACAGCTGCAATACGGTGCTGTTCGGCAATAACAATTTGCTTGGACATTCAATATTCCTCTGAAGCCTGTCAGTGCACGGCTCGTCTTTGAGCTTGACTCCTGACAGGTCCTTGAGTTGTAAAAAACTGGGTGATTAGTTAGAAATCTGGGTCGCTAAAATGCGTTCCTGTTCGAATGAATTCTTTGGGAGGAGAGCTTCGGCGGGCAGCTTCTCTTTAGAATTCCACAAAACTCTCTACGGATTAGAGAATCTCTACACACTAGAGCATTGAGCTTGGAGCACTGTTGAGGGCCACTGGGGAAAACCTGCGCGTTTGCCTTTCACCAGTAAAAATTCCATGAGGGCTTTGCTAGGACAAAGCGCAACGGTTAAACCCTGATATGAAAGTGCAGTGTTCGCACTAGCAGCGACAACCATCCGACACCTAACCGCAAGCCTCAAATTATAGGGACTAATCTAGCTGTGGTAAGGCCGGTTGTGGCTGTATTATAGCGCCAGGGTGACTTTTGTGGTAGTCAGTATACAAAAAGTTAATGTGTCATCACACAAGACTTGTGGTAAGCGGCTAATTCTAAAAATTGCCTTTGCTTAAACAGCTGCATCTGTCTGCATCTGTCAGAGATATCTGTGCAAACAGAT
The DNA here is from genome assembly GCA_038527325.1 of Cyanobacteria bacterium J06614_10. Lineage (GTDB taxonomy): Bacteria > Cyanobacteriota > Cyanobacteriia > Phormidesmidales > Phormidesmidaceae > Phormidesmis. The sequence continues at coordinate 10,911 of JBCBFY010000061.1, read as the reverse complement.
CCGTCTAAAAAAAGGACCTTCGCACTCCCATGGGTGCGAAGGTCCTTTGCTTTCGATGTGATGGGTTAACTGGTGAAAGGATTATGAGGCGGATGCTGCCGAGAGCGAACGGCGACGTCTGAGGCTGGTTCGCTTGGTGTCTTTGGTGTCTTTGGTGTCTTCTGCTGGCGGCTTGCTTGAGGCAGTGTTCTGTGCGATCGCACTTTCTACAGGCTGCAACATAAAGACAGTGACGGGATACTGCTTCGGCAGTTCGCGCCGCACAAACCGGCGAACGTCTTCTTCAAGGCGCGATCGCAATCCATCCCAGTTAGCCTTGGGGCGATCGCTCTCCGGATCGTCCAGCACTTCTTTCCAGCGGGCCATCAGCGATTTCTTCACCACCGGAACGATGCCACTTTCCCACTGCTCCTGGCTTTTCACAGAGACAACGCCGCGCAGGTTAATCGTGGGCTCACCCAGTAGCTTGCCTTGCCCATCGACAGCGGCAGAGACCGTGATAATGCCGTCTTCTGCCAGCTGCTGACGCTCTTTGAGCACCGTGCGCTCAACGATGCCAGTGCGAGAGGCATCGACGAGTTCTATGCCAGAAGCCACTTGGCCGTCGACTTTGATGCTGTTGGCAGTGATTTTGATGACGTCGCCATTGTTTGCGATCGCAATATTTTCAGCCTCTACGCCCAGCTGCTGAGCAATCTCCGCATGCTTAACCAGCATTCTGTGCTCACCATGCACAGGAATAAAGAACTTGGGCCGTGTCAACGCCAGCATCAGCTTGTGGTCTTCCTGGTAGCCATGCCCCGAAACGTGCAGCCCTTTGCCCTTGCCGTACACCACGTTTGCACCCTGCTGCATGAGCTTATCAATGGTGTTGACAACGCTGATGGTGTTCCCCGGAATCGGATTAGACGAAAAGATCACCGTATCGCCTTCTTGAATGCGAATTTGCCGGTGAGACCGATTGGCAATACGGGTAAGTGCTGCCATTGGTTCACCCTGCGACCCCGTCGTCAGGATCATCGCCTGATGGTCTGGGCACTGCTTTAACTGATTAAGCGGTTTGAAGAGGGTATCCGGGCACTTGATATAGCCAAGATTGCGGGCGTGAGAAATCACATTCAGCATTGACCGGCCAACCACAAACACGGTGCGGTTGTACTTTTGAGCCAGCTCCAGCAGCATGCTTACCCTATGCACTGAAGAGGCAAACGTCGTCACAAAAAGACGACCTTGAGCCGCGTGAAACTCTCTATCTAAGTTTGGAAAAACGGCCCGCTCAGAAGGGGTGTTGCCGGGAATTTCTGCATTAGTTGAGTCGCTAATAAGGCACAGGACGCCCTTTTCTCCGTACTCAGCAATCTTTTGAAAGTCAAAAAACTCACCGTCGACAGGCGTGTGGTCAACCTTAAAGTCTCCGCTGTGGATGATGGTGCCCACAGGCGTTTGAATCGCAACTGTGAAGCTATCCGCCATCGAGTGGGTGTTGCGAATATATTGAGCGGTAAAGTGCTTGCCAAATTTTACAAAGTCACGGGGAGCTACGGTGTGAATCGTCGTGCGATTGAGCACACCCGCTTCTTCTAATTTGCCTTGCAAAAGCGCCATGGCCAGTCTCGGCCCATGAATCACCGGGATGTTGAACTGCTTGAGGTGAAAAGCAATACCGCCAATGTGGTCTTCATGCCCGTGGGTGACAATCATCCCCTTTATTTTGTGCTGATTCTCTTTGAGGTAGGTGATGTCTGGTAACACAATGTTGACACCGTGCATCCCTTCTGTCGGAAAGGATAGACCTGCATCCAGTAGAACGATTTCATCGCCGTATTCAAATACGCAGGTGTTCTTCCCAATCTCGTGTAAGCCGCCGAGGGGAATGATTTTAAGTGTGTTGGTGTCTGATTTTTTACTGTTGCTTCTTCTACTCATGTAGTTTCCTATGTTGAACGATAAATTGTCGAAGGCGAAATTCGAAGGCTGAAGTCACTAAAGAGACTTTGAAAATGTGTCGTGAATGATTGGCTAGAGGCACGAGCTAATAGGTGCGCGCGTCTCGCCCTCTTTGCATCTCACTTTCAGTTTTCGAATGCTGTAACAGATAGAGCTGTCTGTGCTATCTATCCATTCGATGTTGCTTGGGCTGGTTTTACGGGGAACTGGTTTTTTGTTTAATACTCTGCGCTTTCTGTACGCTTCTCTACATGCCTACAGGTTTCTAATTTGGCAAGACGCGCTGTCTCGTTTGAGGTTCTAGACGAGGGAAATTGTTGAATTCAATAAACAAATTGGCATAGGGTAGGTGAAGATTTCTTATGGGGAGAACCAGCTATTTTCTCTGTCATTGATCGTCGGGCGTTTGACCTCTGGTGTAGCTTATTCTTCAGGCTTTTCGGCCTTGCTTTTGGCCTTATTGGGTGTTGCGGAGGTGCTGCTCTTTTCGTCGTTAGCGTTCTATTTCTACATTCAGCTGCTTGTTTCTGTCTGAGCGCGTTGTTTAGACCGGTGCGTCTTAAGTCAAATTCATTTCTTGAAGCAATTTCTCTATCTGCTGACGTAATTCAGGAGCGGCTTCACACAGGGGCAACCGACAATCTCCAACTGGCCAACCCTTTAATTCTAGAGCTGCCTTCACAGGAATGGGACTCGTCACCGAGAACAGCCCTTTGAAAAGCGGTAAAAGCTGAAGGTGAAGCGCCCTTGCTTCATCAACCTGACCAGCCTCGTAGCTGCGAACCATCTTTTGAAGGCGTTCACCCACTAAGTGACTAGCCACGCTAACGACCCCAACGGCACCTACAGCTAGCATCGGCAACGTGAGCGAGTCGTCTCCAGAATAAATCTCAAACTCTTTAGGACACAGCCTGCTGGTTTGGCTGACCTGATCAAGATTCCCACTTGCTTCCTTAATGGCAACGATGTTGTCGACCTCTGCTAGGCGAACGGTGGTCTCAGGTAAGAGGTTACAACTTGTTCGTCCAGGCACATTGTAAAGCATGATCGGTAGGTCGGGGACGGCTTGTGCGATCGCCTTAAAGTGACCATACAATCCTGACTGAGGCGGCTTGTTGTAATACGGCACCACCTGCAAAGACCCGTCAAGGCCTAGCTGCTGGGCTTTTCGAGTTGCCTCAATCGCTTCTAAAGTGCTGTTGGATCCCGTTCCTGCAATCACCAGCGCTTTTCCGCTGACGGCCTGTTTCACCGACTTAAACAGGGCATATTCTTCGTCCCAGCTAAGCGCGGGCGATTCGCCAGTGGTGCCACACACCACCAACGTGTCCGTTCCCTGATCTGCCAGGTGGCTAGCCAATTTTTCTGCCAGCGCGTAGTTCACCTCACCTTCCGCAGTAAATGGCGTCACCATCGCAGTGAGCACTCGACCGAATCGAGGGGCTCCCCCAGTAGACTGACTTTCCCAAGACTGACTCTCTGCAGGCTGAGCTGACCCATCAGCCCTTTTATCCGTCATTTCCCTTCCCAACTCCAATATCGTCTAGACAATAGCAGGAACTTTCAGCCACTGCTTTGCTGCTACCAGTTCAGCAATTTGCACTGCATTCAGCGCCGCCCCTTTGCGGATTTGGTCGCCGCTGAGCCAAAGCTCCAACCCTGATTCGTGAGAAATGTCCTGACGAATACGCCCGACCAACACATCATCCTGGCCGCTAGCATCTATCGGCATTGGAAAGTAGTTGGCCTGCCAGTCTTCTACCAGCGTCACCCCTGCAGATGTTTGAATAGCCTCTCTCGCCGCCTCCAGGTCAAATGGCCGCTCAAACTCTAGATTAATCGCTTCCGAATGCGCTCGTAGGACGGGTACCCGAATACAGGTGGCAGAAATTCTAAGCGTCGGCTCGTTGAAGATCTTACGGGTTTCATTCACCATCTTCATCTCCTCCTGGCAATATCCCTGCTCATTGAGCGGCGTATTGTGCGGGAAAAGATTAAACGCCAATGGGTACGGAAAACTCTCCGTCGGAGGCTCTTTCCCGGCCAAGATGGCTTTGGTTTGCTGCTTTACTTCTTCCATGGCCCGTGCGCCTGCGCCACTAGCCGATTGATAGGTGGCCACGACAACGCGCTGAATGGGCTGAATCTGATGGAGCGGCCAAATCGCCACACTCATCAGAATGGTTGTGCAGTTTGGGTTAGCAATAATCCCTTGATGCTCCTGCGCTGCCTCCGGGTTCACTTCAGGTACCACCAGAGGAACCGACGGCTTCATCCTAAACGCGCTTGAGTTGTCAATCATCAGCGCACCCGAATCCACAATGGACTTAGCCCACTTTTTGGAAGTCGCACCACCTGCTGAAGCCAACACAATATCGACGCCTTCAAAAGCGGCCTCACTAACCGCCTCGACCGTAACCTCTTCACCTCCAAAGCTGACTTTGCGCCCTGCTGACCTTGAAGATGCCAGAAGCTTAAGCGATTTAAGCGGAAAGTTGCGCTCTTCAAGCAGTTGAAGAAGCTCGGTGCCTACTGCGCCAGTGGCCCCTAGGATGGCAACGTTGTAAGAATTCGGCAAACAAATATCCTCCTATATTTCTTATTTTGGGATTCGATAGATACCTATAACTTAAATGGAGCGGGTAAATGACGACTTGCATTGAAAGCTCTAGTCACTAGTCTTGTCGGTAACGCAGTCCTGAAAGGGGCGGCTAAAATCGTGATTTCTTTGCTTTTGATGGATTCAGCGATCGCCCCATCGATAATCGCCCAAGGTGCTACCGATCAAATTTCGTAAGTAATGTACATCTGTCCATTCAGAGAATACATATCTGTAAGCCATTCAGAGAATACATATCTGTAAGCGACACAAATGTAAGCGACATAAAGGGCATGAACTGTACAGGTGACCAAGGCGTGACGAGCCGGTAGCCTTGGCAGCGGATGGAACGATATGAACCCGACTTAACAAATAGTTGTCAAAGCGGCCCTTTGCAGCTGACTTCACTTTTACGAGCACCGATATCCGCTGTAACCAATATACCTTAAGTGAAACAGCGTTTTAGATTGACTTGATGTATCGCGCCTATGCGGGGAGTGCTACACCAGCTGTGCCTCATGACATCTAGGCAAGGCGGTAAGTTTATTCAGAATCAATATAATCGGGTGTATGATTACTAACTGCATTAACACTCGTTAACCCCACCGTATTCTCTCAGTATCTTATTTAAATGAAAGTCACCCAGGAAAATCTGCCCGATAGCCAAGTCGGACTAAAGATAGAAGTTCCCGCTGAACTATCAAAGCAGGGCTATGAGAAAGTGCTGCGGGACTACATGAAGTCAGCAAATATTCCTGGGTTTCGAAAAGGGAAAGTGCCTCGTCAAATTCTGATTCAGCGGGTTGGTGCCCTACAGCTAAAAGCTGCTGCCCTTGAGGACATGCTGCAAACCGTCATCGAAAAAGCCATTGAGCAGGAAGATATCGAGGCTTTGGGCAACTATCAGCTCACCTCTGACTTTGAGTCGTTGATTGGTGAATACACCCCGGGTGAGCCCTTCACTGTATCGGCCTCAGTGGATGTGCCCCCCAGAATTACTTTAGATAAGTACAAAAACCTCTCTGTGCAGGCAGAAGAGATCAAACCAGAAGAAAGTCGAGTCGATGAGACCATCGAGAGCTATCGCGAGAACATGGCAACCCTGGTGCCTGTGGAAGATAGAGCTGCTCAGGAAGGCGATGTTACGGTCGTAGACTTCGTAGGCAAGGCAGAGACTGAAGAGGGTGAGTTAGAAGAATTTGAGGGCGGGAGTGCTCAAGACTTTCAGGTGGAGATTAAGGAAGGGCGCTTTATCCCTGGGTTTGTAGAAGGCATCGTTGGCATGACATTGGGGACTTCTAAAGATGTGTCAGTGACTTTCCCAGAAGATTATCCCCAGGCGGAGCTAGCTGGTAAGCCTGCTGTCTTTGAAATTACCCTTAAGGAACTCAAAGAGAAGGAGCTCCCTGACTTAGATGATGACTTCGCCGAAGAGGTCAGTGAGTTTGAAACCTTGGAGGAACTGCGTAAGTCATTAGAAGAGCGCTACCAACAAGAAGCAGACGATGCTACCCAGGCCAATATTGAGAAGGCACTGCTCGATGAACTTGTAAAGCATCTGGAGGCCGAAATTCCAAAAACGCTGATTATGCGCGAAGTGGACTTCATTGTGACGCAGACAGCGATGCAGCTGAGCCGACAGGGCATTGATCTAAATCGGTTCCTGACTAAAGAGCTGGTCGAAAACATGCGTGAGAATGCCCGGCCTGAAGCTCTTGAGCGACTGCGCCGCACCCTAGCGCTAGGCGAAATTGCCAAACAGGAGTCGATTTCGGTCACTGAAGATGAAGTCGCCGAGCGGACCAAGGAGATGATGGCAGAGGTTGAAGATCCTTCCCAGGTGGATCCTGATCGGCTAAATCAGGTCGTGAATGAAGATTTGCTAAAAGAAAAAATTCTAGCCTGGCTCAAAGAAAATTCGGAGGTGGAGCTGCTGCCTGAGGGGTCTTTGACCCCTGAAGAAGCGCCCGAAGAAGAACCAGAGGAAGCACCTGAAGAAGAACCAGAGGAGGCTTCTGAAGACGCTGCCGAGGCCGTTGAGGTAGAAGTTGTAGAAGACTAAGATTTGCGAAGATGTCGAATCACGGTCGACTTCGCTACAGTGTTAGCGCGTCTTAACTTTAGTTCGGGATGAGATGCGGTACATTAGGCACGTATATAGGCAGCTGCTTCATGTTTATGGATACATCGAATCATCGATATCAACTATCGAAACCTTTGGGCCATGGTGTAGGCCATGGTGTAGGCCATGGTGGTGGTTTCCCTGGAGATTTGCATTGGGGCAAACATCTGACTACTGAGGCAACGCCAACTCGGGGCATGCTACCAATGGTGGTAGAGCAGTCTGGCCGAGGTGAGCGAGCTTTCGATATTTACTCCCGGCTGCTGCGGGAAAGGATTGTCTTTCTCGGCACGCCCGTGATGGATGAAGTGGCTGATTCTATTGTGGCTCAGCTGCTTTTTCTAGATGCTGAGGACCCGGAGAAAGATGTGCAGCTATACATCAATTCTCCAGGCGGCTCTGTTACAGCAGGCATGGCTATCTATGACACCATGCAGCAAATTCGCCCGGACGTGGTGACCATCTGCTTTGGCTTGGCTGCTAGTATGGGGGCGTTTTTGCTCTCTGGCGGTGCCAAGGGTAAGCGCATGTCTCTGCCGAGTGCTCGCATTATGATTCACCAGCCGTCTGGGGGTGCTCAGGGCCAGTCTGCTGACATTGAGATTCAAGCTCGGGAAATCTTATATCTGAAGCGGCGGCTCAATGAGATGCTTGCGAGCCATACTGGTCAAGACCTGGCTCGAATTGAAGAAGATACGGAGCGCGACTTTTTCATGTCCGCAGAGGAAGCAAAAGAATACGGCCTGATTGATCAGGTTGTCACTAGGCAGATGCTTTCTGACACTAAGCTGACTGCAGTAGGGTAACGGTTATGTCCAAGTACGACTCCCATTTGAAGTGCTCTTTTTGTGGCAAGTCCCAAGAGCAAGTAAGAAAGCTAATTGCGGGGCCTGGTGTCTACGTCTGCGATGAGTGCGTAGACCTTTGCAATGAGATTTTAGATGAGGAGTTGTTTGACTCTAATTCGTCTGTGGCATCGCCCGCGCCTCGACGTGAGCAGATGCCGGAGCGTCGGCGCAAGACGCCTTCACCAATTTCGCTCAATCAAATCCCTAAGCCTAGAGAAATTAAGGCCTATCTGGATGAGCATGTGATTGGTCAGGACGAAGCCAAGAAGGTCTTGTCTGTTGCGGTGTATAACCATTACAAGCGCCTGAGCTACGTTCAAGGCGAGGATGGGGCCGATGAGGACGACATTGAGCTGCAGAAGTCCAATATTCTATTAATTGGCCCGACGGGTTGCGGTAAGACGCTATTGGCTCAAACGCTGGCGGCGATTTTGGAGGTGCCGTTTGCGGTTGCTGATGCGACGACGCTGACTGAGGCGGGCTACGTCGGTGAAGATGTCGAGAATATTTTATTGAGGCTCTTGCAGGTCGCAGATTTAGACGTGGATGAGGCCCAGCGCGGCATCATATATATAGATGAAATCGATAAGATTGCGCGTAAGAGTGAGAATCCTTCTATCACACGAGATGTGTCGGGCGAAGGGGTGCAGCAGGCGCTATTGAAGATGCTAGAAGGAACGGTAGCGAACGTGCCGCCTCAAGGAGGGCGCAAGCATCCTTACCAGGACTGTATTCAAATCGATACGCGGAATATTTTGTTTGTGTGCGGCGGTGCCTTTGTCGGGCTCGACAAAATTGTGGAGCAGCGAATTGGTAAGAAGTCGATGGGATTCGTGCAGCCGGGTAAGGAAATTAGCAGCGATAAGAAGTCTTCGCTGACGCTGCAGGATTTGGAGCCGGATGACATTGTGAAGTTTGGGATGATTCCTGAATTTATTGGCCGGATTCCTGCAATTTCTATTGTGGAGCCTTTGGATGAAAAGACGCTGGTTTCTATTTTGACGGAGCCAAAGAATGCTTTGGTGAAGCAGTTTAAGAAGCTGATGCGGATGGATAATGTGGAGCTGGAATTTGAACCGGAGGCGATTCGGGCGATCGCAAAAGAAGCCTACAATCGTAAGACTGGTGCCCGCGCGCTGCGCAGCATTATCGAAGAAATTATGCTGGATGTGATGTACGAGCTGCCTTCTCGGGACGATGTAACCACCTGTGTAATCACCCGCGAAATGGTAGAGAATCGCTCAACGGCAGACCTGCTGGTGCATCCTTCTTCTCTCCCGGAGCCTGAGTCTGCCTGATTTAGAGGTTTGTTGAGGCGGGTTTGGCTATCGGCTTAAGCTTTATGTCTGTAATGCTGAGAGGGGTGGGTTGCTTTTTATAATTTTCTGAGCAAGAAAATTATCAGGCGAACAGCAGCGATGCCCTACGTTAGCGTTAACGGTATTGATCATTACTACGAGTGGATTTCGGCGCAAGACCGTCCTGGCAACTATGAAAAGCCAGTGATGGTCTTTTTGCACGGGTGGGCAGGGTCAGCTCGCTACTGGCGTTCGACCGCTGAGGCGATTAAGGATAGGTTTGATTGTTTGCTGTATGACCAAAGAGGGTTTGGGCGATCGCAGCCCAACACCCCAGAACAGCTTGCTGCCAACCCTTCACTCAATACCTTAGAAAGCTTTGCCGAAGACCTCAATAGTTTGCTGGACAAGCTCAACTTAACCCAACCGGTCTACATGAACGCCCATTCGATGGGTGGTTCCATTGGTCTCTACTTCCTAGACCGCTATCCAGAGCGTGTCAAAAAAGCCATCCTCACCTGCAACGGCAGCTTCCCCTATCAAAAATGGGCCTTTGAAGCGTTTTATTTATTTGGCGGCTACGTGGTTGCTTTCCGGCCTAAGTGGCTGGGTAAGATTCCCTTTGCTCCTCAACTGTTCATGCAGCGCTTTTTGAAGGGCTCAATCCCGCTAGAAGAAAAAAAAGCGTTTTTGGCTGATTTTTTGATGGCAGATGAAGCAGCTGCGTTGGGCACGCTCAAAGCCGCCGTGAGTAAACATGCAACCGAAGCTATGCCTGCCGCATTCTCGTCATTGAAAGTGCCGACACTAATGGTTTCTGGCGAGTATGACAAAATCACACCGGCTAAACTCGGCAAAGAAGCGGCTGAGATGAGTGACAACATTGAGTATGTGCTGATGCCAAATACTGCACACTTTCCCATGATGGAAGACGCCGAAAGCTACTTAGAAATAATTAATAATTTCTTGGTTGATGCAGAAGCGCCGGTAGCTGTCTGAACCGTTAAGTGTCGGTAGGAGACTCTGCGTAATAGATCGCTGAGCTTTCAGCAGCTGAGCTGCTTATTCAACTGAACTTGAGCAATTCGAACAGCTCATTGACAGGGATGTGTAAGCGCTGAGCGAAGGAAGGCACAGGCAACAGTTGCTCAGACATTTCAACCGCAATAGGTGCCCGGTCTTGCTGATAAACAATCACAATCTTCTCAGCAGGATCGATTAGCCAGCCCATCACAGTGCCGTGTTCAAGGCAGAAAAGGATTTTGCTTGTTACTCGGATAGAGGACTGACCTGGGCTAAGTATTTCGATCATCCAGTTGGGCGGTTTCCCAAATTGGTTTGCAATTTCTCCATCTGTGTCGACTGGAACTGACTCCCAAATGTACACGCTAATATCTGGTACGACTGAGCGATCGCCAAAGGTGCAGCGAAGCTCAGGAAACGCATAAGCAAGTTTGTCCGGTGAAAGTAGCTGATTGATTTTGTCAACTAATTTCCCTTGTAAAATGCTGTGCTTCCCCTGTGGCATCGGCTTTTGAATGATTTGCCCATTGATGAATTCACTTGCAGGTTTTGTTTCTGGCAAGCGCAGGAAGTCAGCTAGCGTAATCTGTTTTGTGGTGGTTCGAACCATTCGCCTTCTCTACACCTTCTCTACAGTGCAGCCTTTAGATTGCAGCCTTTGAGAGTCTTAGTCCAATCCTAGTTCGCGCTTGAGGAGCCCGATAGACTTTTCGCCGATGTAGTTGCCGCAGCGAATAATCTCGGGTGGACGAATGATGTCGTTGCGGGCAGCTAGGAGGGCTTCTTTGATAATGGGATAGCTAGCGTTGTCAGCGAGGATGGTTTGGGCGCTGCGGACGACGGCGCTGAGCTTTTGGGCGTCTTCGGTTTGGGCTGTCATGACGAGGATATCGTCACCTCGCAGGCTGTAGGAGAGCACTTCTGCAATGCGAATGATGCCGGTGCTGAGGCTGACAATCCCTAGGCAGGTGTCTTTGGGCAGATCTTTGATGAGTTTGCGCTCTTCTGCGTAGTCGTTGATATCAATGGGGATGACGCGGACGGATTTGGGAGAGGCGATCGCTTCTGCTTCAC
>JBCBFY010000060.1:0-29422 GCA_038527325.1 Cyanobacteria bacterium J06614_10 | reverse complement strand
CGGGAGTGCCTATTGGAATTGCTGCGATCGCGTGAGTCCTCGGCTTCCCTGGACGGGGCGGGGAGCCTCTGGCATCGGGTCTACACTTTCTAAAATAGGCATTTACGCGTTTCTCCAACCGCGAGGCTGGCACCTGAGGCAGTAGAGGGCTAGGGTGAGGGGAACAGGATGTTACTTGCTGCCGATCCCTAATTTTCGCACCCGGCTAGTTTGTCTCCTGAAGAAGCTGTCGAACCGCCTGCCGAATCGACGCTTCATCTTCAGCATTTTGGTAAGGATTACCCGCCCGGTGTCCCCAAATAGAAGAAATCACCACGTACTCACTGTTGGGAATCAGCTTCGCTTCAGCCTCGCAGTCTTCCGGGGTAAAGTACAGGTCAGTGCTAGCGGGCATCACCAGTACGTTGGCAGTAATCGAGCTGAGCGCTTTCTCATAGTCTCCTCCGTACATCGGATTATCGCCGACATCACAATGTAGCCAAGTCTCTATCATCGCCAGCAGATCGTGCGGGTCGCGCCTGCGATAGCCAGCCTCCCAGCTACGCAGCAAGTAATCTTCCAGAGAGTCGTAACCCCATTCCAAATACGGCTGCTCTCGATAGTAGGCCTGAGAAGCCGCCCAGCTTGCATAAATTTGCGTGAAAGTATGAAAGCCTCTCTCTGGCACAGCTTCAAACCGCTCGCCATTCCATGCCGGGTCCCCCTGCAGGGCCGCCCTCAAGCTGTACAAAAACACACGATTGTGGGGAGTTGTTCTTGCCGTCCCGCAAATGGCCGCAATCCGCTTTACCCTATCAGGATACAGCGCCCCCCAGTGATAAGCCTGCTGCGCACCCATCGACCAGCCGTAGGCAAGCGCAATCTTTCAATGCCCAGGCTTTGTAGCAGGGCAAGCTGCGATCGCACATTGTCATAGTGAGTGAAATAAAAACCCTTTTCCTTCGCGGCTTCGCAGTTACTCGGTGAGGTCGAGAGCCCATTGCCAAACATGTTTGGCATAATCACAAACCAGTCCGTAGGGTCTAGGATGCCACCAGGCTTGACCAACCAGTCAACATCTGTGTGCTGCGCGCCGTAGGAGGTGGGATAAAGAACAACATTAGATCGCTCGGCATCCAGCTCTCCATAGGTTTGATACACCAATTCGGCTTCTGGGAGCACAGCACCACACTGCAGCTCAAAATTTTGGATCACAAACCGCTTGGGTGTCGTCTGTTTGCCAAGGGTTTGGTCAGGAGAAGCCATTGACGATCTCTCTATTCACCAGAACATAGCCATCATCAACGGTAGCGAACTGTTCTTTTAGCAGGGTGTGCGCCTTTGGCAGAGCGTGAAAAGGGACGGAAGGATAGAGATGGTGCTCTGCGTGGTAAGGCATGTTCCACATCAGAAAACGTAGCGGCCACAGCGTCAGGGTGGTGCGGGTGTTCGCGAGGGCGTTGTCATCGTAGGTGCAGCCTGTGTGCTCGGCAAGAAGCACAAACCGGAGGACGGGCTGACCCACCGCGAGCGGCAATATCCAGTAGGTGAAGAGGAACCAGGGATGACCCAGTGCCATGGAGATAATTGCGATCGCACCATACACCCCTAGCTGCCACCGGGTAGACTGCACAACAGACTGATGAGAACTTTCGGGCAAATAATAGCAACCCTCTAGCTGACCTAGCGCAACCTTGATATGCCCCGAAACCTTACCCATCCACCAGGGAATGCCACTGAGCACCCAGAGATACTCAGTAACGTTTTGAGGTTCCAAATCCAACAGTTCTGGATCTTTACCTTCTATGCGGGTGTAGCGATGGTGCCACTTGTGATAGCGCCGGTAAAACGTGCTGTTGTAGAAAGATAGGCAGCCTGCTAACCAAGCGATCGCATCATTGGCCCGCGTGCTTACAAATGCCGTCCGATGCACACACTCATGCACCGGGCAAAACATGAAAGCCAAGCTCGCGCCATACACCAGCAATGCAGCCAAGCCGAAGCCGTATAGCCCCTGCTCCCAGGCATATCCCCACCCGTAGCCACTCGCCATCATCACAACGACATGTGCCGCCAACCTAATACCACCCGCCCAGTTCGAGCGTTGGTTCAAAGGGGCAAGCACCTGCGCATTGAGCAACTGTTTTGCGTTCATCACCGTACTTTTTGACATGTCTTATAGAAATAACGATCTTTCGACCAACTTGTTATAACAAGTAAAAGTTAGCACACTCAACCTGCTATAACAAGGCAGTGTACCCCGACTGCTCAATGTCTTCTGTTCCTCTCCACGTCAGTATCTCAGAAAAGCTGCGCCATCAAATCGATTCGGGCTTTTATGCCCCCGGGGAGAAGCTACCCAGTGAGCACCAGATGATGGCCACCTTTGGGGTGAGCCGTATCACTGTTCGGCAAGCGATCGCAAACTTAGTCAGTCAGGGCCTAGCCCAGTCTCAGCAGGGCAAAGGGGTTTTTGTCACTGCCGAGCGGAAGGTAGCTTATTCGCTCTCTAGTCCTCTGGTTTTGTTAGAAGCTGACCTAGCCCAGAAAGGAATTGAGCTGACCTTCGAGAATTTGACCTTTCGCAAGGTGCGCGCGCCAGAGCTCGTACAAACCGTCCTCAACCTGACAGAAAAAACGACCTACTACCAGAAGAAACTTCTGTACATGAATGGCTCTGTAGGCGCTGTCGATATCACCTACATCTTGCCGACGTTGGGCAAGCAGTTTGCCCCCCAGCTCAAAAAGCAAATGACCTTTCCCACACTAGAACAACACGGCATCAGCATCGAGCATATCGAAGCCATCATTGAGTGCACCCACGCTGACTACGAAATGAGCAACCATTTGGAAGTGCCGCTCGGTCAGCCGCTGATCGTATATCGCTACACCGCCTACACCCGCCACGAAAAACCTGTCTTACACGGAGAGACCATCTCCAGAGCAGACCGCTTTTGCTACTCACTGACCATTAGGAAACCTTCAGAGGCAGACTCTACAGGCGAAAAAGAAATAAGAGAATCTCAAGACGGGGAAGCCTGAAGCTCGCTGCTGTTTTCGTCATCGGGGAGCGTCAGCCAGTCCAATGGCTCTCTCAGCACAAGAAAGGAGACCCCAACCGCACCATAAAAGCCTTCTAAGCTCAGGCCCTCGGCTGTATCTTGCACATGTCCTTCGCCGCTGAATAGTCGCTTGACGCGATACTGGTGATAGAGATGTACCAGGCGGTCGAGCGTTACATACTGCCGGTAGCCGGGCTGATAGAGTTCACCGTCTAGCTGAGGCAGTAGGTACCAAGGGCAATAAGTAATTTGGTGGTGAGCGTTGTGATAGCCAAAGTTGAGAAAGAACAAATTGAGCCAAGACCACTTTTCAGGAAAGATATTGGAGTAGGTGTTTTGCTCTTCGTATTCTGCGGTGTATTTTGGTATGGGCTGGCCAAGCTGCAGCACTTCAAAGGTGTGCTGAAAGCAATCGACAAATCGCAACAGATTGATAAAACAGATGTAGGCGACCAAATAGAGAACAAGCGCCCGGAGGGAGTACCCGCCTAGAACTGCAAATAGCATGCCTCGGACCAAAAGCAGCGCGGCATTTCTGCCTCTGTCTTCTTTCCGAGCCTCTCCAAGAAAAGGAGACAGCGCACACACCCAGCGCAGAATAAAGTTCACAGCCGGAAAGTACAACGCTTCGAGCCCGACGATGATTTTCCTGAGCCAGCCGGGTAGCGCTTCGAGAAATTTGGCGATAGAAAAAGCCGAGAAGTCTGCCCGATTCTTGTGGTGCATCATGTGATAGTTGGCCAGGGGGCGATAGCGGCAGTAGCAAGACCCCGTCAAAAACAGCATCGCCTTACCGCCAATCACATTCCACTTGAGTTTGCGGAAAATGGCACCATGCATAAACTCATGCACAAAGTAGGCGGCCCATACGAGGGTGTGGGTAAGCAGCAGCACGCCTAGAAGGTTCGCAGGCCACGCGGGCGAAACAATGCAGGCAATACCCAGAGCATAGCCACCAAAGACGTAGGCCAGTGCGATCGCATTGAGCCAGTGAATAGGTTGATTGATTTTAGCGGCCAGCTGGTCGGAGACAGGCCTCGAAGAAACGGTCAGCATCAAAACACTCCGGCAGAAAGAAACAGGCATTCCCTAATCTTTCATATTTGTAGCAAATAAGACACACTCTAATTTGCTAACTTAGGAACGAAGATTAAATAAATCGCTCAACTACTCCAGCTGCCCTTCGACTACGCTCAGGGCGCGGTTTCGACAACTGCCGATGGCTGAGCGTAGTCGTTCGCTTTGCGTCGCCGTAGGCGTTAGCCAAAACCAACCGACATGCAAAAGTGGATGTTATTTAATCTTTTTTCCTTAGCTACCGTCAAGCGCTCGCTGCTGAGACCATCTGGCCGACCGATCGTCAGAAACATTAGCTACCGCTCTTAGGATCTAGGGCATCTCGCAAGCCATCACCGAGTAGGTTGAAAGCCAGAACGGTCAGAGTGATAAATAGACCAGGAAAGACAATCGTCCAAGGTGAAGACAGTGAATAGCCGCCTTTGAAAGCATCAGAGAGCATCGTGCCCAGCTCAGGCGTAGGGGGCTGAGCGCCCAATCCTAAAAAGCCTAGGCCAGCAGCTTCCAATGTAGACGTCCCAATCGCCAGGGTCGACTGAACCACCAACGGCGCCAAGCTCGCAGGCAAAATATGCAAAAACACAATTCGCGGTGCCTTAGCACCAAACGCGCGCACCGTTTGAACAAACTCTTGCTCGCGGAGAGAAAGCACCATGCTGCGGGTGAGGCGAATGAATTTGGGAATTTGCACAATGCCAACGGCGACCATCACGCTGAGCACGCTAGGTCCGGTGATGGTAACCACTGCGATCGCTAGCAAAATAGACGGAAACGCCAGCATCACATCCGTCAACCAACCGATCAGCCGCTCCGTCCACCCTCGAAAGTATCCTGCCGCCAGCCCTAGCCCCACCCCAATCATCAGCCCAATCAGCACCGACACCAGCCCAATCACCAAAGAGGTTCTCAGCCCATACCATACCTGAGTGAGAATATCTCGCCCTAAGCCATCAGCGCCAAACCAGTGTTCCAGACTGGGCCCCTGCAGCCTAGCCGCATAGTCCCGGTCGGTAGAAGGATCGTAGGGATTGAGCAAAGGCGCTAGCAGCGCGGCCAGCACGATAAACGAGGTTAGCCCAAGGCCGATAAGCCCTGAAGTCGATTCTAAAAACCGATCTACGGCTCGGTTTCTGAGCAGTTTAGGTTTGCGTTTGAGTTTGGGAACAGTTGTTGTTGCCATGGAACACGGGTGCCTTTACTGAAAGAGAAATGCAAGGAAGAAGTCAGTTTATTTGTATTGAATGCGAGGATCTAAAAAGGCGTAGGAGATATCGACCAAAAGATTGATCAGCACAAAGACAAACGCCACGAAGACCACGCCGCCTTGAACAATTGGGTAGTCTCGCTGCAAAATGCCGCCGTATATCCAGCTGCCGATGCCTGGCCAGGAGAAAATAGTTTCGGTGAGAATAGCCCCACCTAGCAACGTGCCAAACTCCAGCCCCACGATGGTGATTACCGGAAGCATGGCGTTTTTCAGAGCGTGCTTGCCGATAACGCGTAGCTCTTTTAGCCCCTTCGACCTTGCCGTGCGGATGTAATCTTGCGAGAGCACTTCGAGCATGGCGCTGCGCGTGATGCGAGCGATAATAGCCAGCGGAATCGTGCTAAGCGTGACAGCAGGCAAAATCAGATGGGCAACAATATCACCCAGCGCTTTGAAATTGCCCTGCAAAATCGCATCTAAAATGAAGAACCCTGTGATCGGCTGGAAGCCAAAAGACACATTCACACCGATGCGTCCGCTAGGGGGGAGCCACTGTAAGTTCACCGCAAAGAGATAAACCAGCAGTAGCCCCAGCCAATACACCGGCATAGAGACCCCGAGCAGCGAGCCACTCATAAAGAGATTATCGATGATGCTGTTCTTTTTGACAGCGGCGATAACGCCTGCGGGAATGCCAATCAGCAAGGCGATGAGCATAGCAACCAAAGACAGCTCAAAGGTAGCGGGCCAGCGAGTTTTGATTTCTTCTAAAATGGGCACGCCCGTGAAGATGCTAGTGCCAAGGTCAAACTGCAACAGATTGCCTAGAAAAGTGAGGTACTGGAGCGGAAGCGGTTCATTTAGGCCCATGCGATCGCGCAGTGTTTCTAAAGCCTCAGGCGTCGCTCTATCGCCCAGCATCGTCACCGCTGGGTCACCCGGGATAAGATGCAAAAAGGCAAAGACGAGTAGGGAAATGCCTAGCAAAACAGGCACTAGCTGCAGTAATCGACCCAAAATATATCTGCCCATAGGTGGCTACCAATAGGATTTTGCAATGATGACTATCTGTTCTACTTACTCGCCTACTTACTTACCGCTGAGAAAGGCTCACTGCTGAAGGGGCTAGGTTCCCAGCCTTCTACAGCAGACCGCTTAGCCAGCAGCGGCTGCGAATGAACAATCGGGAGCCGCAACGCCTCCTCAAAGATCAGCGCGTCTGCATCTTGGTAAAGTGCCTGGCGTTCACTATCGTCTGTGGCCACTCTCGCTTTGTTGAGCAGCTCGAACAGCTCAGGATTTTGATAATCCCCAATATCTTGAGTCGCACCCGGCCCAAAGTGAGCATACAAAAAGTTATCCGGGTCGCCGTAGTCGCCTGTCCAGCCCAGCATAAAGGCTTGAAAGCCCGGTGCTGTATTGCGGTCCTCCAGGTATGCTCCCCAGTCCTTTGTTTGCAGATTTACCCGAATGCCAATTTGGCTGAGTTCAGCGGCAAAGGCTTCTGCGATAGGCTTAGGATTTGGGAAGTATGGGCGGCTGACGGGCATGTACCACAGGTCAAGGTCAAAGCCGTTGGGATAACCCGCTGCCGCTAGGGCAGACTTTGCAGCAGCAGTATCGTAGGTGTAGTCACTCACTTCCTTACTGCGATAGTCGCCTAGCGACGGAGGCACAAAGTTTCCATCCGTTTCACCAAGATCTCCCCAGAAGGCGTCGACAATTGCGGGTTTGTTAATAGCCTGAGCGATCGCCTGCCGCACTTCTTTCGAAGCCAACGGCTCGTAGGTGGGATTGAGCGCTAGGTAGCCAACGTTGAAAGAAGGTCTAAAAACCGCATCAATATTGGCATCTGATTCTATTTCAGGGAGCTGATCGGGGGTGAGGTCAATGGTGAAATCCAAGGTGCCTGCTCTGAGCTGAGCCAGCCTTGCAGCAGGGTCTTCAACAAAGCTCATCACAAGCTGGTCGGCATTGGGTAAGCCTTCTTCCCAATAGTCTTGAAACTTAGACAGCGTGACGCGATCGCCGCTCACCCAAGACTCAAAGACAAATGGCCCTGTACCCACCGCTGTACCCGAAGGCGTACCATAATCTGCCCCTGCTTCCTGAATCGCAGTCGGGCTCGCAATGCCAAAATAGCCAGAAGAAATCGCTGCCGGGAAGGCCGCAAACGGCTCAGCAATCTCAAATTCGACGGTGAGATCGTCCACGGCTCTGACATCTACCAGAGTAGAATCTTCACTCCCTTTGAACCCACCAAATAAATCGGTCCAAATTTCATACAGCGCCCCCTCAGCCCGATAGCCGAACTCAAACTCAGGATCCCACCAGCGCATGACATTGAATACAACAGCTTCTGCGTTAAAGTCTGTTCCATCATGAAAGGTCACGCCCTCGCGGAGCTGAAACGTCCAGGTCAAGCCATCGTCAGAAGCGCTCCACTCTGTGGCCAGCTCAGGAGCGAGGTCTGTCGTACCAGGCACATTGCCAATCAAATAATTGTATATCTGTTGCTGTACGTAAATGGAGTTTCCATCAGTGATGTCACCCGGCCTCAGGTTCACAGGCTGGCCAGCAGCGCCAAATACGAGTGCTCCCGCAGGTGCAGGTGCAGTATCTCCTTCGGCGGTCGTTGTGTCGCTGGGCGCGTTGCCGCAGTTGGCCAGTACAACAGAGAGCGTCAGCGCCAACAACGCTAATAAAAAACGCCGCATAGCCGACCTATGCCACCTACCGAAAAATATCACATCACGCATCGCGCTTCACTCCACTAAAACTCCACAGAAAAAAGCAACGAGTAGTCAGGAGAAAGATTCAAAAAGTTGTTAATAACAACCTGCAACGTATAGCCAACTATACTGACGCATGCTCATCTCAATATGCGTAAATAGATACATTTAGACACAGAAGTCACGCCGTTAGTCATTCAGAAATTTCAATGATGAGCTTTTTCAATAATTGTTTCCTCTATAAATAGAAGATTCGAGGCCTGTTTTTGTCTCTTTTAGAGAAATTCAATACGCCAGGCTCTTTTTAGTTCTTATGAATACCGTTTAGGCACACCTCAAGTGCTATCTTCAATGTTGTGAACGTGTCATTTCTACAATGCATACGAAAATTAAAGAAACAACGCTAGATTCAGCTCCCCTCTGGAGGGGATTCTTTTTAGGCTTTGCCTACTAAGTTGCTTAGTAGATATTGGGCTAGTGAACAAAAAAGACAGAACAACACTATGAAGTTCTTGCTGTGGAGATAGGCCATGTCACTGCCAATTTTAGAAGTTCGAGATCTAACAGTGACCTTTCCGACTAAGTCAGGAAACGTCCAGGCGGTGAAGTCTGTTTCGTTTTCCATTGCGCCTGGAGAAACCTTGGGGCTAGTAGGAGAGTCCGGCTCAGGTAAGTCGGTGACTTCACTGGCGCTGATTGGTCTTCTGGATCCTGATACGCAAATTGTCGGTGAGGTGCTGTTTCGAGATCCGGCATTGCCTGACCAGCCGCCAATCGACTTGCTCAAGCTGTCGCGAGACGAGCGTAGAGCCTTTCGGGGAAAGCTCATCTCAATGATTTTCCAGGAGCCGTTGACCTCTCTAAACCCGGTGTATACCTGCGGAAACCAACTGATAGAAGCGCTCAAGCTGCACCAAGACTTGGACGATAGGGCTGCAGCTGACAGGGCGATCGCACTTTTTGAAGAAGTCAAGCTACCGCAGCCGCAGCAAATGCTAGGCCGCTATCCCCACCAGCTCTCTGGCGGGCAGCAGCAGCGCGTGATGATTGCCATTGCCCTAGCTGGCGACCCTGCCGTCCTCATTGCCGATGAACCCACTACCGCGCTAGACGTTACTATCCAGGCGACAATGCTAGATCTGCTTAGGGATCTCCAGCAAAAGAGAGGAACCGCCATTGTCTTTATCACGCACGATATGGGCGTTGTCTCTGAAATTGCTGATCGTGTGGCCGTCATGTACAAGGGTCATCTGGTCGAGATTGCGACGGTCTACAATATCTTCGACGATCCTCAGCATCCCTACACACAGGGCCTGCTAAACTGTCGACCCCGGCCCAATAAGCAGCTCAAGCGTCTGCCAACCGTAAGCGACTTTATGGAAGTAACTGGGTCAGAGACTCAGACAGAGAAAATTGTTGCAAAAGTGCGATCACCTCAAGAAAAAGCTCAGCTTATGGAAGAAGTGAGCCCACAGGAGATTGAAGCGCATCGCCAGCAACTGTTCAACCATTCACCGCTGCTCAGCGTCAAAGACCTTACCAAATCTTTTCCGGTCAGCCACGGACTGTTTGGCAAAAAGACAACTCTGAACGCGGTCGATCATGTCAGCTTTGAGGTGTATCCGGGCGAGACGCTTGGCCTTGTAGGCGAGTCGGGCTGCGGTAAGTCTACGCTCAGCAGATGCCTACTACGCCTAATCGAGCCGACTTCCGGCACAGTCGAATTTGATGGAAGATCGGTGCTAGCCTTGTCCGATGGAGACATGCGACGTCTGCGCAGAGAAATGCAGATAGTGTTTCAAAATCCTTACGGCTCACTAGATGCTCGGCAAACCGTAGGCTCAGCCATCACCGAACCGATGAAAATTCACGGCTTGGTTGGCAGCGACCAGCAAAGGCAGGCCAGAGCTGCCGACTTGCTAGATAGGGTGGGCCTCGATGCCAGCGCGCTCAGGCGAATGCCACACGAATTTTCGGGCGGGCAGCGGCAGCGAATTTGCATTGCCCGAACGCTTGCATGTGAGCCCAGGTTTATCATCTGCGATGAGTCCGTCTCGGCGCTAGATGTGTCGGTACAGGCACAAGTGCTCAACCTGTTGAAAGATCTGCAAAAAGACTTTAACCTGACCTACATTTTTATCTCTCACGATTTGAGCGTGGTGAAGTTTGTGAGCGATCGCATCATGGTGATGAACCAAGGCCACATTGAAGAGATTGGCCCCTCCGAAAAAATCTACAACGATCCGCAGAAACCTTACACTCAGCAGCTGATCGCTGCTATCCCTGATGCAAAGATAGAAAACATTCGGCAGCGACAGCTAGCACACACATAGACACACCGCAGAGGTACAACGCATCCTCAAATTTCCCATTCACCAATTACGAACCATCCCGGATGATGTACGAGGTTTAATCGCAAATCATAGTTTCGGTCGATGCCTGTCCTAATGAACCATAAATGAGGTAGTTTCTTAGCCACTGGCAGTGCCAGTCTGCTAGCTGAGCTGGGTTGAGGGTCCAGAGCTTTACTGTGTGGTCGTCGCTGGCTGTCGCTAGGAGATTGCCGTCGGGGCTAAAGGCCGTGCTAATAACCATGCTGGTATGCCCTTCTAGAGTGTTGAGCGTAAGGCCTGTGCTGGCTTCCCATAGCTTGATGGTGCGATCGCTGCTAACGGTTGCCAAGGCATGGCCATCGGGGCTAAAGGCTATGTCAAAAATTTTATCGCTGTGCCCTTCTAGCCGCCTCAGCAGCTGGCCAGTCTCAACCGCCCAGAGTCTTGCCGTTTCATCCATGCTGGCAGTGGCCAAGGTGTTGCCATCTGGGCTAAAGGCCAATTCTCTAACATCGTCGTTGTGACCGGTGAGGGTGTGCTTTACAGCGCCGGTAGAGACTTGCCAGAGCTTAGCCGTATGGTCACCGCTGGCAGTGGCGAGCGTAGCGCCATCGGGGCTAAAGGCGACGCTGCTCACGCCCGAAGTATGGCCAGTAAAAGACTTTATATAGTCTCCTGAGTCCGCCTGCCAAAGCCTTACGGTGTGGTCTTCACTCGCCGAAGCCAAGGTGCTGCCATCAGGGCTAAACGCCACATTCATCACAGAATCGTGATGACCGGTTAGCGTCTGCTGTAGTTCGCCAGTAGCGACGGCCCACAGCTTGATTGTTTTATCTTGACTGGTGGAAGCGAGCGTAGTGCCATCGGGGCTAAAGGCGACGCTAATCGCTAAATCATCGTGTCCGGTCAGGGTTTGGCGCAGGGTACCGGTCTGGGTATTCCAGAGCTTTACTGTGCTGTCGTGGCTAGCAGAAGCGACCGTTTTACCGTCGGGGCTGAGCGCTACGCCGTTTACGCCTGCCGTATGGCCTTGAAGCGTTTTCACCAGTGGAATGCTGTTGTCAGGCTGTGTGGCCTGCCATACTTTCACCGTTTTATCAATGCTGGCGGAGACTAAAGTTTCGCCATCGAGGCTAAAGGCGACATCGGAGATGCCTGCGGTGTGCCCTTCCAAGGTGTTTAGCAGTCGCTTCTCTTCTATGTGCCAGAGCTTTATCGTTTGATCTAGCCCGGCTGTGCTCAACAACTGACCGCTAGGATTGAAGGCAACAGCTAGCACGGTGGAATTACCTTCTATAGTTTGTTGCAGCTGGCCAGACTCTATCGCCCAAATTTTAGCGGTTCCATCTTTACTCCCACTGGCTAACATGGTTCCATCTGCGCTAAAGCTCACGCTGTAAACGCTGTCTTGGTGACCAGTTAGCGTCTGCTTATGTTCGCCGCTGGCAGTGTCCCACAGCTTAACGCTTTGGTCGGTGCTGACTGAGGCTAGAGTTTTCCCATCTGGGCTAAAAGCTACCTGCCATACAATGCCCGTGTGAGTCTCTGTACTCTCGTCAAATCCATAGTAGTCACCTAAAGTGTGGAGAAGCTCTCCATCGGACACACGCCATAGTTTGATGGTGTTGTCTTGGCTAGCGGTAGCAAGCAGCTGACCGTCAGGGCTCATCGCAACGCTGGTCACTGCGAAGTAGCCACTGTCTACACTCTCAACTGCTATCGTCTTCAGCTTTGCACCTGTTCGGGCATCCCATAGTGAGATTGTGTCATCCACGCTGGCAGTAACAACAAGTTGGCTATCACCGCTGTAGTCTACGCTGACTACCCCTGCAGGATGTTCTAAAGTCTTCAACAATTCGCCTGTGCGCGCGTCCCACAGCTTAGCCGTATTGTCTTCACTGGCAGTGACCATGGTCAGACCATCGGAGCTAAGGGCCACACCTCGAACGCGATCGCGATGGGCCAAAGAAAGTTTTTCTCGAAACCAAAACGGTGACACCTCTTCCGAGTGAGTTTCTGCTTGGTTGAACAAACGGTCTGAATAAGCACCTTTGCTCAGGGCTGCGATCACCTGCCAAACAATTTCAGTACTTTCTAACCCAGCCGCTTCTACACTCTCCCAAGCACTTACCGCTGCCACCATGCCCGCTAAGGGACGATGGGCAGCCAAAGAGGCATCAGCCGCGTTCGCCTCAGCGTAGATAGTTTGTTGATTGGCACGGTGGGCCTGGGCTCTGGCAAGCTGCCGCTGGGCTAGCGCGATCGCACTCAATCCGCTCAAGCCCACAATCACCCCAACCACAGAAGCCACCAGCCGCTGACGCCGCCTGCGCTGGCGCAACACACTCGTACGAATAAATCGAGTTTCAGCCCGGTTCAGCCAATTTTCACCAGAGGCCAAAATCTCTGCCAGCAAAGGCAAACGAGGATTGCTGTCCCACAAAAATCCGCTGGCTTTTGCTTCCCGACCCGCCTTGCACTCTGCCATCCACGTATTAGCCTGCGGCGTTAGCTGTCGCTGCAGAGAGAGATTTACCTGTTCCTCAGCCTTCCACTGCAGCAGCTTGTCCCACCCTCGTATCAGCGCGTCATGTGCCGGTTCTACATACGCCTCCTCACCTGCGTGGTCATTGGCTGCTTGTCCTTGCACCACCAGCCGTACCGCAATCAACTGCGCGAGTAGCGCTTGAACCCGAGCATTCTCAGCCTCACTTTCATACAACAGTTCTGAGAGGGGAACCCGCCGACGGGCGATCGCACCACCGGAGAGAGACACCATCCGCAGCATCACCCGCTTCACCGTTGTGCGATTGGCCACGTCCCTAGCCACCAATGTCTCGTATTCTTGAGTAGCCTTACGGGTGAGTGCACCAGAGACCCCACCAAGCGCCAGATAGTCGGCCTCTGTGAGGGCTCGACTGTCACCTCGCCTTTCCAGGTAGCGTAGATACAGTTCACTCAAAGTAAACGACAGTGAAGGCAGCGCCCCCGGCGTTTGCGACACCTCTTCTATGAGACGATCTACCAAGCTAGAAGGCTCAAAGCACAACACCCGCGCTGCAGCCGGTAGCTCAATCGCCTCTCTCAATTGCGCCTGTCCCATCGGCGAAATCACAAATCGAGAGGCCATCCAGTCTTCACCCAGTAGATCTTTCGCCTGAAACCGCGCTTCAAAATCCAGCCGCAGGGTCGCCACAATGTGAAGGTGCTGCCACTGCTTTGAAAGGGCGTTTTTTATCAGCTTCTGAAACTGTATTGCGCCCTGTTGAGACTGGGTGATGAGTTCTTCAAGCTGGTCAATAACTAACAACAACTTCGTTTCAGGGCGATCGCCTGCTTGCGACTGATGCCACTGTTCTACTAGCCGCGATAGGGCCTGTTCATCTTTTGCGAGCTGCTGTGGCAGACTTTTCGCTACCTGGGGAGTTACTAGCTGGGCAAGGCTCTGCGCCAACGCAGCAAGGGGCCTACTCCCCGGACGCATGACGGGTAAAACGTGAAACTCAGGGCGCGTTTCTAATTTTGCCAATAGTCCAGCTTTTACCAAGCTAGACTTGCCTGTGCCTGAAGCGCCTAGCACTACCGTCAGAGGTTGAGGCCCCGCTAGCTTTTGCAGAAGTTGTTCAATCTCCTGATCGCGGCCAAAGAACAGATCTTTGTGAACCTGGTCAAAAGATTCTAACCCTCGATAGGGGTTGTTCTCGGCGTTTAGCTCAGGGGCCGGAGGGAGATTGAGCGCATGGTCGGGGGTGAGGAAAATAAACTCACCTTTATCGTGCTTGCGCAGGGAGCAAATTTCTGGGGTTTGGCGCTGGTGGCTGTTTTGTGTGAGCAGTTCTACGCGATCGCGCAGGTACAAATACAGCTCAGTAGCCGTGATCACCCCATCGCCTGCTGGCGCGGTTTCTGAGGCAGGGGGCGAGGCGTCGGCATCGCCCTGCAAGGCTTGCAGGAGCGAAGCTGCGAAAGGGGAGTGATGATTTTCCAGTTCGCCGCGGTCGTCCTGCAGCGACAGCACGTCCATCGCTTTTTGATTGTAAGAGGCGGAGGTGATGACTTGCCAAGCCGGGTCTTGCCGGAAGCGGTCGTAGCGTTCTTGGTGAATCACCTCTGGCACAATGCTAATATCACGGGTGCTCGACCAGCGAAAGGCACCCGCAAAGCAACAGTCAAAAATGGCCAAAAAGTGACGACAGGGCAGGGCGGTGAGAGCGTCGTGTAGCGCGATCATGGGCAGGTAACTATCTATTTGCCCGGGGACCGCATCCTGAGGAATTAAGTAGCCCGCTGGTCCATCCTCCCCATCTTGCGCAATGCCATGCCCTGCAAAGTAAAATAGGAGTCGGCTTTCAGCGGGGATTTGGTCTGGCAGCGTAGTTTGAATGAGCTGACGGAGGTCCGCAGACTGGGCCTTTTCATCGAGCAGGGTAATGACTTCGTAGCCGTGCTTATCTCGGAGGATGTGAGCGATCGCTTCGGCATCTCCCACCGCCGTTCTCAGAGGGGCAATGCCATTGCTGTACTGATTAATGCCAACGACAACCGCCAAACTTCGCGTAAAGTCTAGTGCAGTCATCTGGCTGGCTCCGTCGTTTATCTACTCAGCACTCTAGCAATACCCTTTCCCTGCAATTAGTTCACATTTTTGTGGCGACACACGCTTCTTGCGCCATAGTTTTATACTCACTCCATTGAGCGGCATAAAACTATGGCTTAGCAAATCATCTGCGTAAGCCTGGTATCAAATGCTGCTCGCCGATTTTGCTCATTCTGGATTACCTGTAGTTCTGCCAACAGTCAGAGACATTATTGACCTGCGCTGACTAATATATTGGAAACGACTTAAGGAAAAAACGCTTTCTAATAGCTCTTTTTCAAACCACCACTCACCCATGACTATTCCTGAGAATTCGGAGATTCTGGCCGTCGATGATACACCAGACAATCTGCTGCTGTTGGAAGCTATCTTGAGCGAACACCCTGCCTTCAAGCTTACGTGCGCGGATAGCGGTGTAGAAGCAATCCAGGCGATAGAAACCAGTCCACCCGATCTCATATTGTTGGATGTGATGATGCCAGGGATGAACGGTTACGAAGTGGCTCGTCGCATCCGCCAGAGCGCCGAACTGCCCTACATCCCTATTTTGTTCGTAACTGCAGATAAAAATATTGACGAGAAGACAGGTATCCGGGCTGGGGCCGACGGGCTCGTTTACAAGCCGTTTGACATCGGTCAACTCATTGAGCGGATTTGCTCGCTGCTGCGATGCTGTGAAGGTGAAGGCTGCCAGTGCGCTACTTAGCGAAGGGACTACAGCAAAACCGATAATCTTACAAAAGATATTCCCTCTCTACGGCAATATCTATTTCTTATTGAAGAGGACAGCGATCGCGATAGCCTGCATACTGTAGTTGCCAGAAGCAATCATAAGAAGACCTTGGTAGGGCATGGCAACCTTCGCAATAGCAGTTATTAAGTGGCTTTCGCTGGGGGGTCTTCTTCTCGTTGTCATATTTTTACTGAGCCTGTACATCCGTGGCGCTTTTCGGTGGCGGTCTCTTTTTCATATTGAGAATATGGTCGGCCCTAGCGATCCACGCTTTCTCTCCAGCGTTGGGACGCTGACAGGGGCGCTTAAAACGACTGGGCAAATTGTTGATGTTTGGCAGACCGTCGAACAAATCCAGAAAGCTAGAATAGAAGCGATCAACAGCGCTCAACACAGCATTCAGTTTGAGACCTTTATGATGACGCCGGGCAGGCGAGCTGAGGCTTTTGCGGATGCGATCGCAAAGCGTGCCCTCGAAGGTGTCACCGTTCAGCTGCTAGTAGATGACTATGGCGCACATGCCTTGAGCGAGCGATACTGGCAGCGCTTGGGTTCCGTGGGAGTACAGGTCGTATTTTTCAACCCTTTCGACTGGCAGGCACCGGCCAACTACTCGGGGCGTACCCACCGCAAGCTGCTAATTATTGACGGTCGTCGGGCGCTAATTGGGGGAGCGGGTATTTCTGACCTATGGGATGGCACAGAAAAAGCAGACGATACCAAACCCTGGTTCGACATTGAAATGGCAATGACAGGTGAGGTCGTCACAGTACTATCCACCATTTTTCAGAAGCATTGGCAGGGATATAGAAAGAAGTATTCACCAAAAGGTGAAAACATCACGGCTATCAATATGGACCTGATTTATCCCTCTAAAGGTCAGGAAACCCCACTTAAGCAGATGGAAGGCCGTCAGCCGCTTTCTGAAGACAACACACCGTTTATCGTTATACCTGGCACTAAACCTAGCTATCGTAACTCTCCGATTGAACTGCTCAAGCAGTCTCTTATTGCGTCTGCGAGACAAAGCGTTTGGCTGTCTAGTCCGTATTTTCTACCCAATGAAAGCACTCGAAATCTCCTGATAGAAGCTCAGAAAGCAGGTGTGCAAGTTCGCATTTTAACCACGAGCGATCGCTCTGATAAAAAGCCCGTGTACTATGCCTCCTACGAGGTGTACGGTTCACTGCTCGCAGCCGGTATTTCGATCTTCGAGTATCAACCCAGCATGCTCCACGCCAAAATGCTAATGATTGACCATACATGGGTAAATACGGGCA
Source organism: Cyanobacteria bacterium J06614_10 (assembly GCA_038527325.1). Lineage (GTDB taxonomy): Bacteria > Cyanobacteriota > Cyanobacteriia > Phormidesmidales > Phormidesmidaceae > Phormidesmis. The sequence continues at coordinate 12,422 of JBCBFY010000060.1, read as the reverse complement.
GCGCAAATCTGGACTATCGCAGCTACCTGCACAATGATGAGTTAGACATTTTGACCGGTAGCCCGAAACTCGTGCGCTCTGTTAAGGAACAATTTGAGCGGGGATTCAACAACAGTCAAAAGATAGATCTGGATCAATGGCAACGGCGTTCTATTATCAAACATCGGCTGATTGGTAACACTGTACGCTTAGTACAATGGCAGCTATAAAGAGTAATCTGAGCTAGTTCCCGAACTGACGTTAGTGTACGTAGCAAATCGTCCTGAGTGGTGTCAGAGAAAGGTTATACAGGTGACACCACTCAGGACGATTGCTGTATCACGTAAGACGTTATTGCGCAAACTCTAGAACCGGTAGCGGTTCTCTAGCCAGATCCGTATCTCTGTTTCTGAAGCGTCGTGGATGACTCTCCCAGTGAGGCTGTCTTGAGCATTCCAAACGACTTGACCATCGCGGGTTTTGCTTTGCCATACCTGCGGATCAGAGGAGCCGCTGAGTTGCGATAGGAGGGTCCGCGACAGATTTTTTAGCTTCGTAGCGAGTGATTTCTGTGGATCTCTATCGGGGTTGCTGAGGCGCTTTGGCCAGTAGGCTTGGTTGATGGTTTTCGCACCGGCTTGAGCGCTGGTGTAAACGTTGGGGAGTGAATAGGCTAAGCTATTTTTCATTTGACGACTTCCTTGTAACGACTCATTCATTGTAGAAATCTACTGAATAGCCTGCGAAAACTAGCTTTCATCCTTCACATGAGAAGGTTTGATGAAAGCACTTTCGCAGGCTATTCAGCACTATTTGAATGGGTCGCTAGCTCATTTTCAGCAGCGCTTTTGCCCGGGTGCTCAGCTTGTCTGCAGTAAGCCCGTTGAGGTCAAACAGCTGACTGGCGCTGCCTGCCGTCTCACCTCGCTTCCAGGCAAAGACATCGCGCGGCAGTTGGCTACGCAGCATCAGCGCTTCGACCATGGCACTAGAGCCACCCGTCACACCAATGAGCGCATCCCCTGCAAACAGCTCATCAAAATCAGCATCGCTAAGAAATCCTCCATCGGCTTCGCTGCAGCTATCCCAAGCGACATCGCTAGGGCGATACAGCCTGCGAGGATTCACAATGGAGACAATTTTAGACCCAATCGACAGCTGAGCGAGTTCTTTAGCGGCATCCAGCACCGGAATCAGCATCATATCTCCAAGCACGCCGAAGACAACTGTCTTCTCTCCGGGTGTCTCCTGCAATACGATGCCGCCTTTCTCTAGCGCCTCTCGATTTTGCGCGAAGGTGGTGCGCACCGGCAAAGGAGACTTACTGGCTGTGATGGTGATGCCTTTATTCTTGGTCGAAGTTGCCCAGTCGTAGCAGACTTGAATGCTGTTGGCATCTATCGGAAAGAGCGGGAAAATGTTGCCGTTGCGCATCATTGCGGCAAAGTAGTTTTCAATCTCGGGGCGCTGGTGGGTCCAGCCATTGCGTCCCTGCTCCAGGGCACCAGCGGTAAACAGACAAATGGTAGACGGGGTGGGTCGGCGCAGCTCGGCCATGGCCTGAGTTGTTGTTTGCCAAATCGGCAAACCATTCACCGCGAAAGATTCGTAAGAACACCACAGGCTACGGGCACCCATTAGCGCCTGAGCAGCGGCGAGTCCGGCGCAGGCATCTTCACTCAGCGGCTCGTACACTTGACCGGTCGGCCCTTGGTAGTAGGTGTCATCTTCGGTCGGGTGAATAATTTTTAGCGCCTGATTGATGTTGTTAATGCCAGAGGCAGCGTTACCGTCAGCATTGGTGATAACAAAGTTCGGATCCTGCTGCCCCACGTGGGCAACTAGCGCGCCCATGGCAGTCGTGGCGACCTGTTTGTTTTCGCTACCCACTTCAAATTCGTTGAGGGGAAGTGTGCCCAAGTCTGCGAGGGGAAGTTCGGATTCGGTGACGGCAGTTTCGGCGGCAGGACCAGCGTGCGATCGCACGAAGTTCATCCTCACCAGCGCCCACTGCTCCGGCGACAGGGCCAGCCGTTTCAGCGCTGTTGCAATGTAGTCTTTTTCTAGGCTATCGCCAGCGTATAAGTTGTGCGACTGAGACCCCCGCTTGTGCACCCCTGCCCCCTTCAGCTGCTTTACGATCAGCACAGTTTGGGTGCCGCCTAGGGCAGATTTTGCCGCCGTATCTGTCGCTTCTAAAATGGCCTGCACAAAAGCCAATCGCTGCCGACTAGAAAAGGCAGCGCTATCGACATAGGGACCGGTCTGATTGGCATCGTCGTAGTCCTTCGCATCGACCAGAATCACTTTGGCAAACCCGTTGCCGTGCCAGTAGGCCGTCATTTGCTCGTTGCTGTAGGTCGAAACGATGCTGTGGTGCTCCTGAGAAAATCCGTTCCACACCAAGATGGGCAGATAGTTGGTGATGTTAGGGTACATGGTGTTGAAGTGGGCCAGGCTGCTCATGATGTAGGGTTCACCGAGCCCGCCGTCGCCAATAGTGACCGGAAAAAGCTGATCTGGGTGGAGTTTGGCAGCGGCCATGGCGAAGTGCTGACCCTGACCGAGGGGACCTGCCGGACTGAGCAGCCCAGGAATTTGACCAGAGAGGTGACCGAGCAGTCCGTGGGTCTCCCGGAAGCGATCGCTCATTTCTTTCACAGTGCTGATGCCCATCGCCTCTAGCGACGTATCCATAAACACGGTGCTATAAAATCCTGGGGCATGGTGCCCGACTTCTGTCACCAAATTTTTGTAGCCCAGCATGATCAGAGCCGCAATGGTATCGGCAATGCTGGCAAATCCGCCAGGATGGCCAGACTGCTTGCTCGCGGTGATGTGCAGTGTGAGGTAGCGGAGGGCATCTGCAGCGAGTAGGGTCTGGTAGACGGCTTCGGGGTCCTGCGGAGAGGTAATGGCCTGCTGACCAGCTTTAATAGCTGCTGAGCGTCCATATTTATCGTCCTCAGGCGTCGGCTCGCCAAAATGCTGAATACCCTCACAAAAAGCGGGCATCGGCAGCGTGGTTTTTTCACTGGAAACAGTAGCAGTCATGACAGGCCTCCTTCAGTATCCTTAAAGTTTATCGAATACACTGCCCCTAAGAAGCGTCGATTGAACAACCCCGGTCCAGTAGGTTGCCATATTTGGTCACCGTATCTGGCAGCGAAAGCTACTGCAGCACAGGGCAAAACAGCCCATACTAAAACGGCAGTTGCAACAGCAGGAGAACGGGTTGGTGGACACCCTCAAAGCAGTCGTTATCGGGGCTGGCATCGGTGGACTTACCACCGGAATCGCGCTCAAACAAGCAGGCTACAGCGTCAAGGTTTACGAGCGGGTAAGCGAATTGCGTCCGGCAGGCGCGGGAATTTCACTCTGGTCTAATGGGGTGAAAGTGCTAAATCAGTTGGGACTCGGTCGCCAGATAGCTGCTATCGGCGGAGAAATGAACCGCATGGAATACCGCAGCCATAGAAATGAACCGCTCAGCACTATTGATTTGCAGCCCTTGTTTGACAAGGTGGGCCAGCGACCTTACCCAGTAGCCCGTACAGACTTACAGGAGATGTTGCTCACGGCATTTGGCCCAGACGATGTGCATCTAAAAATGAAATGTACCGGGGTCGAACAGACTGAGGAACGGGCGATCGCTCACTTCGAAGATGGCAGCCACGTCACCGGTGATGTGCTCATAGCAGCCGATGGGATTCATTCCACTGTACGCGAGTATGTATTAGGACATTCTCTGCCGCTGCGATATGCGGGCTATGTAAATTGGAATGGATTGGTGCCTGCAGACTCTGCGCTATGCGAAGCCGACAACTGGGTGCTGTATGTAGGAGAAAGCAAGCGCGCTTCTATGATGCCGGTGGGGGGCGATCGCTTCTATTATTTTTTTGGCGTACCCATTCCCATCGGCTCCAGCACAGCCCCACAAGATCGCCGCGCAGAACTCGCCCATCATTTTTCAGGCTGGCCAACACCCGTTCAATCTTTGATTCAATCGCTCGATCCACTGGCATCTAACCGGCTAGAAATCAGCGACATTGAGCCACCAGAGCGCTTGGTAAAAGGGCGAGTTGCGCTACTGGGCGATGCGGCCCATGCTACGACGCCTACGCTGGGTCAGGGTGGATGTCAGGCCATAGAAGATGGATTTGTGCTGGCCCAGTTTTTGAAAGCGACCAACATCAGCGTAGCAGATGCCCTGGCCCGCTACGAGCGGGTCCGCAAACCGCGAACGGCGCAGCTGGTGTACAAAGCACGCAAGCGTACAGATACCATCTACGGTAAAGACGAAAGCGCCACTCAAGACTGGTACAGTCAGCTAAAGGCAGAACAACCAGGCGCTGTGATCAGCGCGTTGGAGAAAATTATCTCCGGTGGACCGCTATCCTAGCTGTTCAAGACCGTTATTTTGTTTAGAGAGTGAAACTAAAAGAGGTAGGATGGGCTGGCTATCAACGCATGTTTTAGATACGGCTAATGGCTGTCCGGCAGCAGGGATGGCGCTAATTTTATGGCGCTTGGCACCCGCTTTAGTCAGCGATGAGTGGGATGAATCCCCCGGGAAGAAAAACGGGCAAACAGAAAAGAACAAAGCCGCCGCTCGCTTTCAGAAACACTACCAGCACATCAAAACGCTGAGCACAAACAACGACGGACGTACAGATGCGCCGCTTTTGGAAGGTGAAAGCTTTCAGACCGGGCTCTATGAAATTGTCTTTTTAGTCGGTGACTACTTCAAAGCAAAAGATGTCACCCTCCCAAGTACCCATCCTTTTTTAGACTTGGTGCCAATACGGTTTGGAATTGCAGATGCGAGGTCTCATTACCATGTGCCACTTTTGGTGTCTCCGTGGTCTTACAGCACCTACCGTGGCAGCTAATTTAAGACTGTTGCTTTCAAAACTGTTGTTCTGAGACTGTTATTTCAAGACTGTTGTTCTGAGACTGTTACTTCAAGACTGTTGCCTCAAGACTGTTGCTTTAAGACATCGAGCAGTGCGTATACGGCGGGTGGCTGAAGTGCATCGGTGAGAATAGCAACACCGATGGGTCGCTCAAGGGGCACAGGTAAGGGGTAAACCTGAACTTCTGGCGGGATAGGTTCAGCTGCTAAGCGGGGTAGGATGGTTCCTCCTAGGCCCTGCGCGACCAAGTTCACAGTGGCCGCGTCCGTTTCAACTTCGTTGACCACATTCAGCCAATAGCCCAATTTGTTGACATGCTCATACACCGGTCGCATCATCACATAGTCAATAGGGGGCATCAAAAGGGGCTGTTCGGCCAGTGCCTCCCATGTCAGGGTATCTTCCTTGAGCGTAGTATCGGGCGGGAGCAGCACCACGTACTCATCTCTTAGCAATTCCCACGCGGTCAGCCCTCTAGCTGCAGGCAGCGTAACGATGCCAACATCGGCGCGTCCTTCTTTCAGTGCCTGCCCTACCTGTTGATCGTTTTCGTGCTCAGTCAGGTTAGCAACGATGCCCGGATGTTGCTCGTGGAGCCGCTTGAGCCCTTTAGGAAGTACATGTGTAGCAACGCTGCGAAAAGTGGCAATTCGAACTTTTCCTCGCTCTACCCCCTTGCCGATAGCCGCTTCTTTCAAGATGGCAGACACGCTATTTACCGCTGCTTTGGCATGGGGAAGTACGCTCGCACCCACCGGCGTCAAGGTCGCGCCGTGGCGACCCCGCGAAAAAAGAATGACGCCCAAAGCTTCTTCGAGCGATGCGATCGCATGACTCACCGCCGATTGAGAAATGCCCAGCTCTAAGGCGGCTTCTCCGAACGTTTCTTTTTCAGCGACGGCAACAACAATTTTTAGCTGCGACAGCTTAATCTGATTCTGGTGAGTATCTTTCATGATGCTCCAGGCGTATCACACTAATTCCCCCGCCTGCAAGACACTGAGGAAGAATATTCATATTATGGCAAAGCCCCAGCAAAGGGGCAGGATATGAGCCTAATTCAGGCGCTTTTGCGGGCAAGCTATAAATAAGATGTTGATGCTATTTGCACTGTATCACCGTCTTATTTTGTGTATTTTCCCTGATTTAAGACGGTCCATGAACCCAGCCAAAAAACTTCAGATTGTAGCTGCAGCCATTCAGCAACAGATCAACCAAGCCACCGCAGAAAGGGCAGCCGAACTGAACACCGCTATTGAGTCTGCTAGGCAGTCCGGAGAGCGCAGTCAGCAGCAGCTATCGATGGCACTCGGTGACGCGATCACAAACTGGCAAAGCGAAATTGCTGCTTTCGGCACCTCCGGCATGGTCACAGCCAACGCGCTGAAAGACCTGCCTCGTACGGCACAGGCGCTTGCAGAAGAGATGCCAAAGCTGGCGAGCCGAATTCGAAGAGCAGGCACGAGGCTAGGCGATTCTCCCCGGACGGATGCCGATATCATGGCCCTGTTCGATAAAATTCCAGGCACTTCCAAACTGGGCGCTAGCGAACGAGATATTCGAGTCTTTCTATCTGACAAACACGGCAGTCACATTCATCCTCATTCTAAGGGTGGCAGCAACAGCGCAAAGAACATCTTGTGGGAAAGAAATGTCGACAACCTTCGCCGAGGCGCTGAGGTCATGACTGGGGGCGAACAGCTCTACATTCGCTTTTACAACGCCGTAGATTCTATCGTCAAAAACTCTGCGACCATCGCTAAGCTCGGAATTACAGCAACCGGAACCGCCGTGCTGACCCAAGCCCTGATAACCGCACTCGCCTACACCCTAGACCTACATCGAGGCGACATCACACCAGAAGAATTTAAGAGCAAGATTATTGAAGCTGCGGTGAGTGCAGGGCTCGCAACGCCTATCTTTTTCGTAATTTTCATTGCGGTGATGGCGGTCTTTCCTGAAGTTGTTGTGGTGCTATCAGCACCTGCCGTAGTCGCTGGCTTCAATGTGCTGTTTGGCATTGGTGTTGCCCTTCCGATTGTTGAATCTCTGGTGCGCCATATCGAAGCGGATGGCTTTGGCAGCGAGTGGAAAGCTCAGTACGAAGGGACTATCTCCCAGGGAGAAGCTATCGTACAAGACTTGTTATAAATAAAATTATTCTTCAGATGGCTGTTCTTCAGATGGCTGTTCTTCAGATAGCTGTTCTTCTTCTAAGACGGGCGCCAAATTGGCCAATGATCGCCAGCTATCTATGGTCGTACCAGTGACTCTATCAATTTCGGCAATACTATTGAGAACGCTAATTCGCGATTGAAGCTCTGCGTTTTGGGCGACGACAAGGTTCTCCTCTTGCTGAGTAATGTCGAATAGGGTGGTGCCATCTCGGCCCAGTGCAAACTTTTCTTGAGTGACCTGTAGCTGTAGCCGCGCGGCTTCTGTGGCCCTCTGCGCGGCTTCTACCTGAGCAAATCCTGAGTTGACGTCTCTAAGGCGATCGCCCACCTGATTGCGAATGGTTTCTTCGAGCTGCGCGATCGCATTCTGCTGCTGCAAAATGTTGGTCTGACTACGGGCGATCGCTGTGTTCAGGCTCTCGTCGCCGAAGGTTCGCTCTAGCCGAAGCCCCGTCGCCGCCTGACTAAAATCATCATCGAGGCGAGCGGTGCTCTCCCAGTCGAGTGACCATCTGCGGTTGTCGCGAGCCTGCAGTAGGTTCAAGTCTTCTATTTTGAGCTGTGCCTGTGCTTGCTGATAGTCTGGGCGGATGGTGTAGGCGGTCTGGATAAGCGCATCGAGGTCAAATGATGCAGCTCGACGAACCGCCGTTTCAAACAAGAGATCGATGGCATCCTCTGGCGCGATGAACTGATAAGCAACCTCGCTACCCGTCAGGTTCAACAGATCGGTATTCGCCTGGGATAGCTGATTTTGAGCGTCTTGCAGTGCGAGCTCCGCCTCAGCAATCGACCGCTCCGAATTGACCAATTCTACCCTGGCCTGTCTGCCTGCCTCTACCAGTGCGCTCACGATTTCAAACTGTTGTCGCCTGCGCTCTAGCGCTTGAGCTTGAATATCGACCGCTTCTTGTCTTTGCACTAAAGTGGTGTATTGCAGAATGCTTGTCGTGATGGTGTCAATCACCTCTTGGCGCAGCGCCAGCACGTTGTTTGATTCTGTTATGCGCGCTTGTCGAACGGGCGCTCTGTTGACCGCTTGCCCGGCCCCTCGCAAAAGCGGCTGAGAAATATTGAGGTCCACCCGAGAAGCATCGGTCAGCGGGGCGACAGAAAGCTCTAGCTCAGTACCAAGGGGCGTTCTGAGCGTTGAGAAAAGCTCCAGTCTCTCCGAGAATCGAGTGCTATCTCCGCGCCTGTCAAACGTCTCTAGTTCACCGTCAGGTCCAATCACTTCGGAGATAATTCCCGAATCAGAGAACGTGCGATCAGCCCGGATCGAGGCGCGGGGCGTAAGCTGCGGATCGAATACAGATTCTTGCTCTTCTAGGGTTTGTCGCTGTACGACTCTTTCAAGCAGTGAGTTTTGGAGGTCGCGGTTGCCACGAACAACGATACTGATCAAATCGGGCAAATTGAGTTCTACGATACGGTCCGCTTCGGAAGGCGCTTCAGGAGAACGAGGCGACGATGGAAAAAGGCGGGGGAGGTCTTCGTCTGAGGTCTGCTGAGCAATTTGAGAAAGTACGACAGGGATCGGCCGTGCGGGCTGCGCAGATAGAGGTGAGCAGACGGCAATTATTCCAGTGCTTCCCAAAGTCAGCCCAAGTATCAGCTTTTTCATCGTTATGGCTCTACCCATTATTGTCTGTTCATTCGTCTTAATCTTTTACGTAGGCAACGACCTCGACAACCTGTAGCTTATCCCCAAAACATAGCAATTACTCACCGCGTAGCGCCTGCACCACATCGATGCGTGTGACCCTTAGAGCAGGCAATACGCTAGCGCCAACACCAACGACTAACGCCGCACCCATCGACACTGCAGCGTCGCGCGGCTGAAATTCGTAAGGCGCAATAAATAGCGTCGTCGTCGCAACTTTGCTAAGCCCATGAACAGTCGCGATCGCTGCTGCACCTCCCACCGCACTCAATAATACAACCTCAAAAATAAACTGCAGAATTACCTCGGTATCAGTTGCGCCTACCGCCCTTCGCAGGCCAATCTCTCGCGTTCTTTCCACCACCGAAGCAACGGTAATATTGGCAATGCCCACGCCGCTAATGACCAGCGCAATCAGACCTACAATATTGAGAATAATCGCCGAGGTTCGCTGTCGCTGTCGTTCCATATAGAGATCTTCAACATTTCCATAGACTCCGACTTGGAAGTTTGGATAGCGCCGTGAAAGCGTGTCTTCTATTTGCGATCGCACAGTCTCAAATTCATCGAGTTCGAGCAAAGCGACTTGCGTTCGTGCAAAAGAGAAGCCCCCTGAAAGTGCATTGCTGTAGTTTTGAGTCACCCACAGTTCACCTGTGGGCTGCTCATCGGTGTAGCGCTGTTTGGTCTCGCTCATGCCCACAACCGTAAAGCGAGTGCCGCCCGCATACACGCCTTTGCCGATAGGAGAGTCACCCTCAAACAATCGCTCGCTCAGGGCAGTATCGACAATCGCCACAGGCCGATACTGCTCAAAGTCTGCCGGTTCAAAAAAACGGCCCTGCAAAATCCTTCGCCCAGTTGTCTCCTGGTAGGTTTCCGAAACCCCGCTGACCCCGGCATCAGTGACCTCTACCCCTTGATACTGAATGGTAGAAATGTACACCGAACTGACAGTACTCACCGGGCCAATGCCCGACACCTCTCGCTGTAGGACGCTAATATCTTCCTCATTAATTTTGGGCAACTCCGACGAAAAGAAGCCGCCGTCTGGAAAAATCGCCAAGACGAGATAGGGATTGTCTCTAGCCTCTAGCTGCGTCTGAATCTGCGCGTTGTTGATAGCGCTGATGTTTAAAGTTGCATTCACCGCCGCCACACCCATAAAAATGCCCAGCAGCGTCAGCCCCGACCGCACCCAGTTACCGCTGAGTTCGCGGGCGGTGATCAAAGCCAAATCTAAAGGAGAAAGAGCCATAGCGCCTCACACAGTACCTTCACATGCCAAACCATCACAGCGGTGCCAACTCTCCTTCAGGCAGCATGGGAAATTCTGACGGACCCGACGCTGATAACGGCATTCCTGGCGTTAGTTCCACCCCGGGTGGTAGCGCTGGAACAAATGCTTCGCCCGCTGCCAAGCCAGAACTGATTTCTGCAGACTGCAAGTTTTGTAGGCCCACCGAGACCGGGCGCTTTTGAGCCTGGTTGAGATCGTCTTTTACCCATACAAACTGGCGATCGCCCTCCTGTTGAATCGCTGTCAGTGGCACAATAACAACCGATTCCCTTCTATCTAAAATCACCTCTACGCTAACCCCGCTGCCCGGAATCAAAGCCCCCTCGCTCGACTCTGCCAAAATTGCTTCAGCTTCAACACTTCCCTGCTGTTGAGCACCACCCCCGCCATCTATTCCGCTACCGCTGTTGCCACTATCTACCTGCGGCGAGACGCGAGAAATGCGTCCTGCAAACGCCTGCGGATTAGGACCAATGACACTGACTTCTACCGGCATGTTGACTTTGACCTTAGCAGCGTTGAGAGTCGTGAGCTGGAGGCGAACAGTTTCGGTATTGGGGTCACCAATGGTGAGCAAATCGTTGCCTTGAGTCACCCCATCTCCCGGCTTGACGTCTACATTTAGAACGACTGCATCAATAGGAGAGACAATTTTGTTGTCGGCAAGCTGAACGAGCGCGTTTTCGATAGCGAGCTGATTGTTGCGTACGTCCAGCTCTGTATTGGTTAGTTCTACTTCTGCATCTTTTAAGGCAGAAAGGGCATCGTCAACGCCTTGTTCGTCCTGCCGAAAAGCATCTTCAGAAATAAATCCGCGATCAAACAGAGACTGCGACTCCTGCAGACGCTCTTGGGCGGTCTGTAGCCGGTCTTGTCTCTCTTGAATTATTTCGCGCTTGCGATTGAGCGTATTCTCAAGCTTCTGAAACTCCACCTGCTGATTGTTCAACTCTTTTTGCAGAGTGCGATCGCGCAGTTCCAACAGCACCGTACCTGCAGACACCTGCTGTCGCTCTTCTATCCATACCGCTTCTACGGTCACATCGCTTGGCGACTTAAAGGTCTGCTGCTCGCCAAGTTCGACCGTACCTGATTCCGTTACAGTCACTTCCAAATCACCCAGATCTGCCGTCATCGTTTGAATCGCAACTGGCTCTGCAGCTCGCTCCGAAAAGCGGCGGTAGCCCGCCCATCCCGCTAGTCCAACAAAAAATACTAGCCCAGAAAGAGCTATCCATTTTGTGCCATAACGGCGCTTTTCGGGCGGTTTCGAGAGAATTTCTAACAGCGGGTCCGGCTTGGATACAGCTGGGGAAACCTCTTGAAGCGAGGGGACAAGGTCGGTTCGCTCGGATTTAATCTCGACGCTTTCCCGCGAAAACGGATCGTCCTGCATAGTCCGGGGCTCCTTCACACCACATCACCAGGCTCACAAGGCCGCAAGCTGCCTCACCTCAGTCGGGAGCATACGGTCATTAGTGACTCTGCCATCGCTCATCATGATAATGCGTTTGCTGTAGCAAGCCACCGCCTGCGAATGCGTAACCAAGACGATGGTCATCCCGCTATCGTGCAGGTCTTGAAAAATGTCGATGACTTCTCTAGCCGATTGGGTATCTAGCGCGCCCGTCGGCTCATCGGCTAGCAACAGGACAGGGCGGTTAACAATGGCACGGGCGATCGCCACTCGCTGCTGCTGCCCGCCCGATAGCTGAAACGGCTTTCTATCTATGCGATCGCGCAACCCCATTCGGGTCAGTGCGGCAATGGCCCGTTTGCGCCGAGCAGCCATACCGATGCCCGCATACATCATTGGCAAAATGACATTTTCTAAAGCCGTTAGGCCAGGCAGCAGCTCGTATCGCTGAAAAACAAACCCAATTTTACGATTGCGAATGCGGGCTAGCCGGTGCTTGCCAAGCTTAGAAACATCGACGCCATCCAAGCGGTAGCGCCCAGCAGTCGGCTTATCTAGGCAGCCAATCAGGTTCATTAATGTCGTTTTCCCAGAGCCCGACTGGCCCATAATGGCGCAGTACTCACCGGGCTCAATAGATAGGGAAATATCATCACAGGCACGCACCGTCGCATCCGCTGTTCCATAGATACGATAGATGCGCTCTAGCTGAACGGCAGACTGAAAAGGACGCATGACGTTTGTACTATTACCAAATGTAGTACCACCAAGTATAGTATCGCCGATCAAAGTGTTAGCTGTAGGAGCTTATGGAAAAAACGACGGGACAGTACAGCTGTTCCTTTGGATTTCAGGTGCTTAGGAAAAAAGATTAAATAACATCCACTTTTGCCTGTCGGTTGGTTTTGGCTTCGACTACGCTCAGCCATCGGCAGTTGTCGAAACCGCGCCCTGAGCGTAGTCGAAGGGC
>JBCBFY010000059.1:0-29644 GCA_038527325.1 Cyanobacteria bacterium J06614_10 | reverse complement strand
AGTGCCCCAATCCTGCATAGGCATAGTCGCTAGCTTTCGACTCGCTTCCCGCGTAACAGCGTACTCGCGATAGGTCGAAAGTCTGGCAGTAGTTTCGAGTGAATCGCCTCACTGCCACGAAAAGTGCCTATTTCCTCATACATCTGGCCTACAAGCGATAGCGTCATCACATAGCCGTCGACAGGATTCACAATCCAGTACTCGTCAATGCCCGCCAGTGCATACTCTATTCGCTTGTCTTCAGTATCTGTTTTGGTATTGCTAGGGCTAGAGACCTCGATAGCGATCGCAGGTGGGTTGCCCTGCAAAAAGATCGCTTTCGTGAGGCCAAGCATGTCCTCGAACTGCGCCTGAGAGCAAACGACAAGATCAGGCGTCCTCGTATTGCTATCTCGATCCACTCTGGGTATTTCCACACCACAACCGCTATAAGTCTCCATCTCGGAAGCCGTGTCTTGCAAATAGTTGTCGAGCAAGCGCTGAAGCAGCTTGATAATGAGCACATGCAAAGGACTCGCTTCAGCCATCACCCGAATGGTTCCATCGACTAACTCAGTTCGCTTGCGGTCATAGGGACGCAGCAGATATTCGCTAAAGCTAACGAATTGGCGTTGAGTAGCTGTTGCGGTCATCTATCGATACCTGCTGATATAGTGAAGCTCAACCTAAGCGTCATTTTATCCCGCTATGTCGATGATATATTCAAGCGCGCCCATCGTGAGGAGCTTCATCCATTCAGGGACTTTATCGGTCGCAAGCTGCAATCACTAAGTCACTGAAGGAACTGTATCGGTCGCACCCGGCCATAATTCCGCTGGGCGCGCAGATGAGGTGATGGCGATTTTGACGAAGCGGGTGGAGGTGGGTTGATGTAAAGGGAAAAGCTCGCCTTATCGCCTTCTTAATACAGGCGATAAGGTGACCAAGGCAACTTTTCACGCAGCCTCTAAATATTGCAATCCTAGATGGATGAAAGAGTGCGCTTGGAAAATTATTTTTTGCGCGTCTTCAAAAGACACATCTGGCTGTAAGTCATAGTCAGCGCTGGTACGCCGAGCTTGTGCATCAATCAGATATCTGTGAAATTCTTGAGGAACTTTCTGCGGTTTTGCGAGCGACTGTCCAAAAGCGCTGATCACAGCTGCATGGCTAGAAAACGACAATCCTTCTTCGTCTAGGAGTGCTTCAGCGACATAAAACATACTGTAGTAAGCCCGCGAGACAGAAAAATCATAGAAGCCTTGCTTTGAGAGCTGTTCGGCTGCTGCGAGGCTGCGCTGTGCCTTTTCTAGTAGAAATTGCTGCTCGGATGTCATACGCTAATGCCTTCTTTGCGAATGTTGCGTAGCAGCGGAGAGTTTTCTGTTTGGTAGCGAGACTTGGGTAGAAAGAAGCGAGAAATAACAAGATCGTGTTCAAGGCAGAGCTGCGCAACAAATTCGCTTGTGCGCTCGATCTCTATACCGCTATTTACGGTACCTTCTAAAACGATTAAAACATCTATATCCGAGTCATCCGTTGCCTGCTGCCGAGCATAAGAGCCAAACAGTACAACCTCACTCAAACGATCTCTGTACTGCGCCTGTAAGTACTTCTTCAGTGCGTAAAGCACGGGATGCAAATCGTTGATTGACAAAAGCTGCTTCATCTTTCTACTTTCATTTGGTGATAAGAACATCTTGACTAAAGGGAATAGCGTGAAGCTGCTGCCCAAAAATCGTCTTTTGCTTTCCTACAGAATGAGGAAGAAGATAACTTGAAACATGGACACCTTGTGAATTACGAATGCCGAAAGCATGAGAGCTTTCGTTTACTTCCCTAAGAGCGATCGCATCCAACGCTCACTCCCCAACCTCCCACGCACCAACTCAGAAATCTCAAATCCCTGACCAATCTCACCAAACTCAACGATCTCTCCACCCGGCCAAATCTCAACTTTTTTTAGCTGCTCATCAGAGGGTCTGGGCGTTAGCGGTACCCATTCGTTATTCCTGAAGACCAACATCTCTAAAGAATCGACTGGCCAACGATACTCCGCACCATTATTAAAGATAATCTCCAGCTGTCTAGTTTCAGCGATAAAACTAGCATGGGTCGCAGTGACTGTTCTAAATACCTCGGCCATGTGATGATGCTATTGATGTGGTTTTCTGCTCTGTTGAGTCGCTGGTAGAGTATCCAAGAAAGACAAAGGCTCACTCATATTCGCTGCGAAGCCAAGGATATTCTGGTCACGCCACTCATAAACTAACGCCCCATCCGCATCAAACAAAAACGTCGCACCTCTCTGCGTCAGATACGCTGCATCTGGCACGTATGTTTTCCAGTTACTCAGCACCTCTCCCATATTGCGCAACCTCAAAGTTGCCAGCTCAAACGGTCGCTGAAAACCCTTCCCACCCGCCGCTTTGAAAACTTCCCCTTTCAGCGCAGGCAAAGGCGCTGCCTTCACCACCTCATCATCACCAATCAGCTGCGGCGCAGATTTATCGCCCTTATACCCTCTAAACACTTCCTTCAACGTGCCAGGGCTACCAATGCCCGCGCACATTAGCAATAGGTTGAGATAGCCGTTTTGCTGTGGGCTCAAGCCAGGCAAACGAGCAGAAAGGCCGCTGTAAAGGCCCAAAGTGTCGTGAAGCGCAGCCGTAGGATCTACATAGAGATGCTCTGGCGGAAAGCCTGTGTAATCGCAAAACTTTTGTCCGGCACTCACATCGCCTATGGCCACAGCGCGGACCTGAATATTCGCCGCCTCTAGCTTGTCGCGATCGCGCTCAATCCACCAGGCATATTCCAACGTGTCAAAGTCGCCTAGCTGCGGCCAAATCAAAAAGAGCGATCGCCGCTCAGCCTCCAAAGAAGCCCCCACAGCGCTCACCCGCCCATCGCTCACGCGGCACCGCTCCGCCCGGCTCAAAACCGAAAAGAGAGTCTTCTTATCAGAAACCGCAACCTCAGAAGTCATCAGCACAGCACCACCCAACTACTGCCCTACCAAGGACTATTCTACGATGGTCACCTTACTTTCTGCGTTTACGCCTGCGTTTTCTGCGGCACCCACACAGAAACAGATCCCGCCTCACAGCGAAATTCACCACAGCCGTCTTCATCTACCACCACAGCCTCTGGTACCTGCCCGGTCGCATCTACATATATGGCATCGGGCTCACCAACAGCCATCCGCTTGCTCCCAGCCTCACCGTTGCTAAGCACCACAGCCAGACCGCCCGGATGGCGGTCATCGCCCGAGCGGGTCCAACCCACCACAGTGTGATGGTCAAAATAATCCCGCTGCTCACCATAGGCGTAGTCATGCCGGGCTCGCAGCAGCGTATCGATTATCGGCCTGTGGCTCTCCATAACGATATGATGCGGCTCGCCATCGCTCCCCACATCGGTATAGTCTGCGCCGTAATAATCAGCATAAAAAACGCAGGGATATCCCTGCCGTCTCAGCAAAATCAAAGCATAGGCCAAAGGCTTAAACCACGATTCAACAACCGACTCCAACGACTGCAACGGCTGAGAATCGTGGTTGTCGACCAGGGTCACCGCCAGCCCCGGATGAGTGTCCACCAGCGTATTTTGAAAAATGCGGCGCATATCGTAGTGACGGCCCTGCAAGCTCGCATGGTGAAAGTTGTAATGTAGCGGCGCATCAAATAGCGGCACCATGCCATCGGTCAAATCAATAAATCGATGAAGCGACTCAATCTTCCCGGACCAATACTCTCCCACCGAAAACAGCGTGCGACCGCTGTAGCGCTGCATGTGCTTTAGCCACTGCGGAAAAAAGCCCGCCCGCACATGCTTCACCGCATCAAAG
This sequence comes from Cyanobacteria bacterium J06614_10, assembly GCA_038527325.1. Classification (GTDB taxonomy): domain Bacteria; phylum Cyanobacteriota; class Cyanobacteriia; order Phormidesmidales; family Phormidesmidaceae; genus Phormidesmis. The sequence continues at coordinate 25,815 of JBCBFY010000059.1, read as the reverse complement.
CGGAACCCATCAAGATCGGTCAGGTCTATATACCACTCGCCCCAGCGCTTGAGCGCATCCGCCACCTCTGGATGCCTCACATCCAGGTCACACCCCATGAGGTAGTCAAAGCTACCTTTTTCGAGGTCAACCTGATCGTCAAAAGACTTCCCTTCAAAAAGATAGACAGCTTCGTCATCACCTTCCGCCGCAAGACTGTTGTAATCGGTAGCGTTAAAGTGCCACCAATGCCACGTCATATCCGAGTACTTACCGTCTCTTCCTGGAAAGGTAAAGTGCGTCCAAGACTTGATTTGTTGTTCTTTACCAATAGGCTGATGCCGGTCATCAGGAGAAACAGGCGTCGCCTTAAAAAACTCTTCGTGATCTGCGCCCATCATGTGGTTAATCACCACATCAGCATACATATCAATGCCTGCTTGTTGAACTCGATGGATAGCACTCACATATTCACCCCGAGTCCCGTACTTCGTTCTTACCGAACCCTTCTGATCAAATTCTCCTAGGTCGTACCGATCATATACGCCGTAGCCCACATCGTTTGCACCTTCTACACCTTTGTAGGCAGGTGGCAGCCACACTGCCGTAATCCCTGCCTGAGCTAGCTCATCAGCCTTGTCAGCTAGTTCAGTCCAGAGCGAGCCATCCGCCTCTACATACCAGTGGAAAAACTGCATCATTACGCCGTTGGGTACAACCATAACAAGAGAGACCTATCATCACTCAGACCCTACAGTGCTGTAGCTTGAGCATGACAATCGTGATCTCAAATCAGCCTCCTAAAAACGGATTTCGCAGTACAAATCGGGGCAAAAGTCTGCAACTACAAACAAAACTTTACGCCTCGTCGAAGTTATAACAAATGAAAACGTTAATCGCAACATCCGAAGAACCACTGATTTTTTTGGTGTTCTATCACCATTTGTAGATAAATCTTTTTGCTAAGTCATCGAAAGGAAGACAAAGCAGAGAAAGGTTCTTTATAAGTACAACAGAATTGAGTGTTGTTGGCTTAGTAAAGATGCTGTAAAAACAACAATCTTCTAAGTCCTCAAATCAGAACTCTCCAGAGATATGACTCAGGCCGTCAACCACAGCTGATGATTGGTCTCGATGACATCTAGCAACGCAACCTCAGCACCTAACCTCAGCACCTTATGCTACCTAGCCAGAAGTAGATCCCCTCTGGAGGGATCAGGGTCTTCAAAGACGTTGCACTTTCTCTAGCGCTTAGAGAGCAACAACTTCTTTACAGCACAGAACAGTCTGTGATACTAGCAATGAGCAGCCGTTGCCGATACCTTCTTCTCTTCATCTTTGCGATCGCGCACTTCTAAATACACCAGCAACGCATTCACATCGGCTGGATTCACCCCACCAATCCGCGTGGCTTGCCCCACAGTCAGGGGTTTCACCTTGTTCAATTTCTCCCGCGACTCCATCGAAAGTGTCTCAATCGTCATGTAATCGAGATCTTGAGGCAGCGGTCGATTGGTTTGACGCGAAATGGTATCAATCTGTTTTTGCTGGCGCTGAATATAGCCAGAGTATTTGATATCTATTTCAGCGCCTTCCTTTTCGGCCCGTGCCAGCGCAGGATTGCCCAAGCCATATTTTTCTAAGTCTGCATAGTGAAACTTGGGTCGCCGAAGCAAGTCTGCCAAGGTTACAGAACTCTTTATGCGTTGCTGAGTTTCGGCGTAGATTTGCTGGGCGATCGCATCATTCTCTTTCACCCGCACTTTGTCCATACGCGCTTTTTCAGCAGCAATATTTTCCTGCTTGCGGCTGTATACCGACCAGCGACGATCATCAATCAGGCCAATCTCACGTCCCAGCGGCGTCAACCGCTGATCGGCATTGTCCGAGCGCAAGATCAGGCGATACTCAGAGCGAGACGTCAGCACCCGATACGGCTCCCGCAAATCCTTAGTGCACAGATCATCTATCAACGTGCCCAGGTAGCTACCTTCACGCGGAAACACCACCATCTCCTTTCCTTTTACTAGGTGCGCAGCATTGATCCCAGCGACAATGCCCTGCCCCGCAGCCTCTTCGTAGCCCGTAGTCCCGTTGATTTGTCCCGCGCAAAATAGGCCCTCTACCTTTTTGGTCATAAGGGTAGGAAAGCACTGCGTGGCCGGAATGTAGTCGTAGTCGACGGCGTAGGCCGGACGCAGCATAGTGCAGTTTTCGAGCCCGGGCAGGGTGTGCAGCATCTCTACCTGCAGCCGCTCGGGTAGACCGGTTGAAAAGCCTTGGATGTATAGCTCAGGATAGTCCCGACCTTCGGGCTCAATGAAGATTTGATGGCTTTCTTTTTCAGCGAAGCGGACAATCTTATCTTCTATGCAAGGACAATAGCGAGGGCCTTTGGCTTCTACCCAGCCGCCGTAAACCGGGGAGAGATGCAGGTTATCGCGCACGAGCTTATGCGTCGCAGCAGTCGTACGGGTCATATAGCAGGGAATTTGCTCCCGCGCTTGCCACACCTCCGGGTCAAAGCTAAACCAGCGAACATCGGGATCGCCAGGCTGCACTTCCAGCTTGCTGTAGTCCACAGAGCGTTTGTCCACCCGCGCTGGGGTACCCGTCTTCAGCCGAGAGGTTTCGAAACCCAAGCGATTCAGCGTCTCTGTCATGCCGATGGCCGCAGGCTCACCCGCCCGACCAGCCGACAGCGATTTCTTACCGACCCAAATCGTACCGTTCAAAAAGGTGCCGGTGGTCAAAATGACGGCTTTGCAGCCGAAGGCCATCCCAAAGTAGGTTTCTAAACCAATAATTTCGTCATTTTTGCCCAGGATCAAATCGGTTGCCATGCCTTCACGCAGCACCAAGTTCTCTTGATTTTCCACCACCGACTTCATCACAGCGGCATACTCGCGCTTGTCTGTCTGCGCGCGCAGTGCCCAAACGGCAGGACCACGAGAACTGTTCAAGATGCGCTTTTGCAGGTAGGTACGGTCGGCAATTTTGCCAATTTCGCCACCGAGGGCATCTACTTCGTGGGCCAGCTGCGACTTAGCCGGGCCACCCACCGCCGGGTTGCAAGGCTGCCAAGCGATGCGGTCTAGGGTCATGGTGAGCAGCAAGGTACGGCAGCCCAATCGAGCTGCAGCCAAGGCCGATTCGCAGCCAGCGTGTCCAGCACCCACTACAATCACGTCAAATTCATCTGAAAAGGAGACGCTCATGCTCGTCTGCTTACCTCTAGCGGCTAACGTAGATCTCAAAGTCAGATCCCAAAGTCTGCACCTATTCTAGCGACTGACGGCTACGAAGATGGTCTGGCTCCGCGCTGCTTTCGCCTAACGTAGTATTTCTTCTGGGGGGCTACAGCTACAGATAGCTTTTGATAGGCTACTAGCTATAGATCACTCCCTTTTAACAAAACACCTCTACTCCCTATGGATTTTGGTCAGGTTATCGCCCAGAAGCAAGACACCATTATCCAACTGTGGACAGAGCGGGTCCGAAAGGATGAGGCGATTACGAGCATTCACGAACTGACGTATCAAGGGGTTTTAGATAGTCTTCCGGAGCTGGTGAAAGCGATCGCACATCTGCTTCGCCGTAGCCAAACCGAGAACTTTTCGCCAGAGGGCTTACAAAACCTTGGCCTTGACCATGGCGAACTTCGAGCCAAGCAAGGCTATGACGCCGAAGAGATCTTTAGAGAATACGGCATTCTACGCGAAGTTATCTTCGAGCAAATAGAAGAAGCGCTGCTGCAGTCTGAGCCAGCAGTGCTGCTGCGGACCATTCGCCTCATCGACGGTGCGCTCGACCGAATAATTGCACTCTGCTTTCAACGCTACAACGAAGAGCGCCTCAGAGAAATCAACCTGCTCTACGATGAAATGCTCGCCAGCAATCAAGAGCTAGATCGTCTCGTGCGCAACGAGCAAAAAAATATTGCCCACTTAGCCCATGAACTCAAAAATCCATTGAGCTGCATCATCGGCTACTCCGACCTTTTCCTGCGTGAACAAGGGAAAGGCGGGGAAGTTAGGATACATTTCATCGAGCAGGTTCTATCTAGTGGACGCAGATTGCTCTCGCTAATCAACGAGACCTTGGAGATGTCTTCCTACCAGGCCGGGAAAGTCGCCATCAACCTAGCCATGGTCGATATCTGCGACATCGTCGAAGAAGTCACTACGGTCATGGGAACGCTGGCACAGCAAAAGGGGCTCTCGATTCACACGGATTGTCCGCTAGGGGAGCGACGTGTCTTTACTGATCGCAGTCGGCTGCGCCAAATTATTACCAATCTGGTGAGCAATGCCGTCCGCTACACAGACCATGGCACCATCCGCGTCAGCGTAACCGCCTCAGAAAGCTCGGTGAATATCACAGTCGCAGATACCGGACTCGGTATTGACGCTACAGAGCAAGCGAAAATCTTTGAACCCTTCTATCAGGGGCAAGCCGGTCAGCAGCTACCGAGCAGTACAGGGCTAGGACTGGCGATCGCACATCAAATGGTAAAGCTCTTGCAGGGCAACATTCACCTCACCTCAGAGCCCAGTATCGGCTCCACCTTCACCGTCACCCTGCCACTGCGCTACGAGCAGCGCACCGACAACCAGCCTGATACAGTAGGCCTGGCTGCATCCACATCTTAGCGATCGCACCCAAGCCAGCTCAAGGCAATTCAGACACCAAACACATACCCAAAACGCCCCCATGATTCAGCCAGAACTCATCGCGTTCGACTTTGACGGGGTCATTTGCGACGGCCTCATAGAATACTTCCAAACCGCTTGGAAAGCCTACTGTCAGCTATTTCATCCGGCGAGTGAACAGCCCCCCGAGGGCCTAGCCGACCGCTTTTATCCGCTACGCCCAGTGATCGAAACCGGCTGGGAAATGCCCATTCTGATACACGTATTGGTGCAGGCGCAAAACGACCCGACGATAGATGCCAAAGTAATCGAACAGTGGCCCGATATGGCGCTGCCCTACCTAGAAGCCGCGCAGATCACAAAGGCGCAGTCAGTCCAGGCTTTAGATGGCGTGCGCGATCGCTGGATTCAATCCGACCTCCAAAGCTGGCTCGATTTGCACCGCTTTTACCCAGGCATGATCGACCGAGTGAGAACGCTGCTCTCTGGGCCAATACCGGTTTACATCGTCAGCACCAAAGAAGGCCGCTTTATCAAAGCGCTCCTAAAGCAGAGTGGTTTGGACTTTCCAGCAGAACGGATTATTGGTAAAGAGGTGAAGCGACCGAAGTATGAAACCCTAAGACTACTGAAAGCAGAGCACGAGATAGAACACATTTGGTTTATTGAAGATCGCCTGCCTGCCCTCAGCGCAGTCGCAGGACAAACGGACCTCGCCGAGATTCAGCTTTTCTTGGCAGATTGGGGATACAACCTGGAGCGCGATCGCACCGCCGCAAGACAAGATCCCAGAATTCATCTATTATCTTTGGAGAAAGTAGTACAAGAGTTCGACACGTGGATCTAATCAGCCATGCTTGACCTCAGTAAGCTCGCCCGCCAAATGCAGGGCATCAGTGACCACCTCACCCAGGAAGCTGAAGCCGCCCGGCGACGCGTAGAGATTGCCACTCGGCTCATGGCCCAGGCAACCCAGCAGCAAGCAGCGCTCACCACCGACCTGCAGACCTACCGCGACAGACTGCTCTTCGCAGCGGCAGAACCCATCGAACCGCTCGATACCAAAATCACCCTGCACACAGCCCCAGAAGCCCACACAGCCATCTCTTCAGACGGCTCGCAAATCTCCCCCAGCCACCACGAGATCGCCTACTGCTACCTGCTCAACATTAGCCGCGTCGTCATCCACTACGGCCAGAGCCGATACCCTCTGCTCGACAGCATTCCAGAAGTCATTTACCGTCCAGAAGACCTCTACGCCTCCCGCCAGTGGGGCATTCGCACAGAAGAGTGGATGGGCTACAAGCGAACAGCAGCAGAAGCCGTGATGCTGGCGACTACAGCCATCAGCCACCAAGAAAAAGGCATCCCCACCCTAGCCATGACGGATGGATCGCTGATCTATTGGTTTTTAGAACAGATTCCCGCAGCGGCTCGTGATGAAATCTTGCTGCCGATTTTAGAAGCTTGGCAGCAGCTGCAGACGGCGCGGCTCCCGATCATGGGCTACATCAGTGCGTCTCGCAGCGGCGAAGCGCTGAACTTTCTGAGGCTACAGGCCTGCCCATACGCATCGCCAGACTGCCTCACCCACTGCGAAGACAACCGCAGCCAAACCCCGTGCCAAACCTTTTCACCCCTGCGCGATGTCACGCTGTGGAGTACATCGCTTTCTCCGGGGGAGCGCGGCCCGCTTTGGAAAAGCTCTGCAGACATTTTGAGCTGCTACGGCGCGCACGCAGTTTACTTTTGCTATGTGCATGTGGGCGCGGAGGTTGCTCGGGTAGAGTTTCCGCAGTGGGTGGTAGAAGACCGTGAGCTGCTAGAGTCGGCGCTGAGCTTGATGTTGGCGCAGGTGCAAAAAGGATTTGGCTATCCAGTAGCCCTGGCAGAAGCGCACAATCAGGCCGTGGTGAGAGGAGGCGATCGCACCCGATTCTTCACCCTGCTAGAGCAACAAATGATTCGCGCCGGACTCAAAAATGTCGGCACCTCCTTCAAAGAAGCCCGTAAACGAGGCAGCATCGCTTAGCAGCTACTAGGTGCTTGATTAAGAGGCCTATGTTGGAATGGAGTCTTGTTGCAATAGCCTCATTAGCAAGCGCAGCCCTTCATTAACGGCGCCAGAGTCTGGAAACATCGCTGCAACATCCGGTGCCAGCTCAACAATAGCGGCATTCTTCTACTTTCGCCCTGGTCCCCGCGCTATCACAGGAAGCTTACTAAAATCGTATTCTGGCAAACAGCCATCGTACACGTCAGGCTTGTGGATTCTTTATGGTGCAGAGGCCTTCATTTAAGGCGTCTGGGTAAGCACTACTGAGAAGCCTCTTTGCTTTATGGCTTGCTGAATGTGCGAGAGAGTGATGCTTTTGGCGTTCTTGGCTTGGGCGATCGCAATGGCCTGCTGAGCGATCGCATCAATTTCACCGCCGGTTACCTTTAGCTGCGCAGCCAACCCCATCCAGTCCAACTTAGAATGGCAGGCAATGCCCGAAAAAGCCTGCCACCACATAATTTTGCGGGCAGATTTGTGGGGTACCGGTAGCGTCAGGGTAGAGTCCAGTTGCTGTCGCCAGTGAGCTCGGACCAAATGGGAGGATCGCGTACTGAGTAGCGTTAACCCAGCGGCAGATTTTCTCTGCTGCAGCCACTGGTGAAGATTGGCACTAGCCAGCACAGACGCAGCTTGCGAAGACCGGCCAAACCACACCGAGGCAGACTTAACGAGCAGCACTGGGTAGCGAGTAGGCTCCAGAGAATTCAGCACATCTAGCCAATCACCGGGGTGCACGAGGGAGAGGTCCAGCTCACACAAAGACTGACGCATCGACGTTGCGATCGCCTCTGCAGCCATGGTCTTTCCGGTACCGCGATCGCCCACCAACAGCGCCACATGTCCCCTATCTGCCCGCGTGATCAGGCCTGCCGAGGTCTGCTGGCAAAGCGTCTGCAGCTGAGACAGAAGCGGCGCCGGTAAAATTAGCTGATCCCAGGAAATTTCTGGCTGACGGATTTTGACCGCTCGGGTGACTGCCGTCGGTGCAGGAAGCGCCAATACAGGTGCTACGGGAGTTGCCAATTTCTTAAACAGTACCTGCTGGTCCGGGCTTTCATCCAGGAGATAGTTCACCCAGTCTTCAGTCAGCTGCAGGTAGCTGCTCAAGCGAGTACTGGGCCGCAGCGACACATAGCGCAAAATTTTCTTCTCAATGAGCGAATCGGGGCCGGTGAGCCTAGCTCTCGCTCGTCGGCGCTCTAGATCATTGCGGCAGAGCAGCCGCAGTGCCAAATCCACCATCGGCAAATCAGTAGTCGTTGGGGTGTCTTCACCCGTTTGCAAATAGTGATAGAGCTTGCCGTAGCGGCGATTTACCTCTGGTGCCAACACCATCAAAATCAGATTTTTCTCGAATAGGGTGAGATTTAGGTAGTGGCGCAAAGAGGGCAGTGCCAAGACAACGCTGTCTTGGGCGCTGATTTTGATGCGGCTTTCTAGCTGATGTTGATAGCCGCCAGTGGCCTTGCAGGCCTTTTTTGCGGGAGGCATTCGGCAGTCGTCGTAGCTGGGATTGGGCACCGAGATTACGCCTTTCCACCAGTGGCTGCTGAGCTGGTCGGCGCGGGTGGCGGCGACCTTGTTCACAACGTGGGCGTCTTTGCGCTGACGTGCGATCGCTAGCATTAGCAGGCGATCTAGCCAGGCCAGCTCCGTCTTAAGGTAGGCCCAATTATCTGCAAATGGCATCAGATCAACGCCCATTCTCCACCCGCCGAATAAATTCCAAAGGAAGCCCGTCTGTATCTGCCAGAAAGGCGACTTCGTAGAGGTCATCGCCAATTTGCTGCTGCTGCGGGGCCAGTAGCACCTTCAGCTGACCGCCACCCTCAGTGACTCGCGTTTGCAGGTCTGCTATCCAAGCTGGCAAACTCTCTACTTGCTCAGTCATGTCAAAAGATAGGTGGTAGTAGCCGGTGTAGTGCTCATCGGTAAAGGCATCTATCGCGGGCCTGGGCTGGGGTACCTGCATCAGCTCAATGCGACCGCCCAACCCTTCCATCCAGCAGGCCAAGGTAACGCCAGCAGTAAACCGGGTCTGCACCTCAAAGCCCAGCCGCTCGTAAAATGCGATCGCCTGATAAATATCTGCTGTTTTGATCGAAGCGTGATGCATATGGCCCTCGTCAATGACATCAAAGACGAAAAACTGCCCTCAGCGCTCTCGCTTTCCATCTTCAAAATGACAACTTCAACAAGCTGTTAACTTTCAGCTGTCAATGTTTACTATCGCAACAACAAAGCGCTAAGCATGCGCTCACCCTCGGGAAGGCACACTACTCAAATATCTTGAGATAGCGATACTGGGTCGGCACGCCGGGTTCTTTTTCGAGGTCGAAGTTGACCACCTCCCAACGGGGGTCTACCGATGCAGACTCACTAAAGGACACCGGTAGGCCATAGAGCTTGGGCACTTTTTCTTGTCCTTGGCTCTGCCAAGGTGCGCCGTGCTCTAGGTAGGGCGTCATCAGCTGCTCATAGCGCGCCGCAATAATTACCCGTGTCGCTCTAAACCCTTTGGTGTAGAGTCGGTCTAGCTCTTCGTGAATCTCAAACCGGATACCGTCGGGGTGGGTGTGCTGGCGATACCAGCGGTCTTCCCACCGGCGCCAGTGACGCCCCGACTGGACATGCACTAGCTCTTCGGTTTCGGGATTGGCTTCGAATGCACCGTGACGAGAACAGAGATAGCTATCAGTGAGCAACAAAGCTGGAATGGTTTGACGACAGTGGGGACACTGTACTTCAGGGCCATATATGGGATATTGAGAGGCGGAGCCAAGCATCAAGAATCTCTATCGCTTATGTTTTTGAGCAGCTACCTTAAGAACTAGCGTCAGTACGGCTGGCGGCCTGAACGTTAAGAACATCATTAAATTAATGGACTCATTATAGCCAGGCAGGTGTTCCTGTGAGCCCTATCGCCCTGTCTTCAGCAAAATCTTTGTCCTGATAAAAAGATCATGTCTCAACCGCCCTCAGAAAAAGACAGTGAAAAAGACAGCCTATCCCCTTGGCCCCAGCCAGATCTTTCTCAGGCGGCGTTCGTCGCGGCCAATGCCACGGTGATGGGCGCCGTTGAGCTGGGTGCCGGGGCCAATATTTGGTACGGCGCGGTCGTCCGTGGTGATATCGACCACATTCGCATCGGCGCCCACAGCAATGTACAAGATGGGGCGATTCTCCATAGCGACCCTCATCTACCTACCGTTTTAGAAGACTATGTCACGGTGGGTCATCGCGCGGTTATCCATAGCGCCCACATCGAGCGCGGCTGCCTGATTGGCATTGGGGCAACGGTGCTCAATGGCGTTCGGGTCGGGGCGGGCAGCATGGTCGGGGCGGGCGCGGTAGTTACTAAGGATGTGCCCGCGCGATCGCTCGTCGTTGGCGTCCCTGGTAAGTGTATTCGTCAGCTCTCAGACAAAGAGGCAGAAGAACTGATTGACCACGCCCTCAAATATGAGCAGCTCGCCCTCGTGCATGCCGGAAAAGGAACCAATCTAGGATTCATCTAAACGTCGCCATGCCTGCCAAATTTTTCACCCCTGACCTTGAGCTGCGCACCCAGCTCGATACGATTTTAGAGAGCCTTTGGGAAACTTTCCCCCAGCTCGTCCAAAATCAAATTGCCCTGACATGGATACGCTACGACCCTCCCTACCGCATCAATACGGGCGGTGCGCTCAGCGCTGAAGAATTTTGGAAATATACGCCAAAGGGAATTAGCTATCGCGGCGTAGAGCTGGCGGATCCTGGCGGCATCACCCATCTGTTTTACCTGGTGGCAACTCACGTGTGGCTAGAGCAAGGCATGGTGCAGCCTGCCGCCGAAATAGAGAGAGCCATGGCAGACATGCTCAAGCAGGCCAGTCACGATGCCACCAGCTTCTTGATAGATGTGCTCAGCGGCACCACGAGCGGTCCGAGCCTGCCGCCCGGCCCGGCAGAAACCTGGGCAGCCCAGCGAAATATTGTCAATCGCTACTTTGAGAGCTTGGGCTGGCCCGAACTACGGTCTATCAACCTCAACCAAAAAACCTGGTGTGATGGCCCTTACGGACGAGAGCGCGACTTTCTGGGTAAAACGTTTGAAAATCGCAATCAGCTCACAACTGAGGCAACCGCTAGACTGCTACACAGCGTAGTGGGCGGCGTTTCTGTTAGCAGCGCCCGATCTCAGGCCATGCTAAACCTGATGAAGCAGCCCCAAAAATTACACAGCCCAATCACAAAAGGGCTACCAGCGGATGCAACGGTTTGGGCAACATCAGCGATCGCACCCCACATCCGGCACGAAGCCGCCTACATCGAAACAGAAAGCACCCATCCCTACCTGCTGGTGATCTTCACTGAGGGCCAGCCAACGGATGACATTATTTCATTTGTCTCCGGGCAAATTTTCGCCGCTGCCCAGCAGTAACCACCTCATCCCCAACGGCTTGCCCATGGCTATCGACACCGACAAGCTCACCCACATCATTCAAAGCTTTGTCACCCAGACGCCGTACGTACAGGGGGCGGCACTCGTCACCACAGAAGGCCTCCCCATCGCCGGGCAGTTGCCACCGGGCATGGAAGAATCTCGGGCCGCCGCCATGGCCGCCGCCGTTATTACCATTGGCGATCGCATCGGTGATGAGCTTCAGCGCGGGCCGATTCAGCACATTTTGGTAGAAGGCGAGCAGGGGTATAGCGTGCTTGCGCTTTGTGGTGGTGAGGCGCTTTTTTTGGTGCTAGCGGGGCTAGAAGTCAAGCAAGGCATTCTGATGCTCGAAATCCGCCGCGTGATTGAGGCGATTACAAGCGTCCTGATAGCCTAGGCACGTTTCGACCTAGCTACGGTTCGGAGCAAATATCATGCAATCCCCACATTGTTTTTCTTTCTTGAATGGAAAAGGAAATTAGCATCAGAAGTTCATATACAATAATCTTGTTGTGACGAAGATCACGGCAATTACAGCATTCTGAGCATTTACCTTTCCTAAATAATATTGTGATCAAGCACTTTTTTCGGTGGATACAGAATTCGCTGCGACGCTTTTGCACCTATCAAAACCGTATTCCAAAGTGTCTTGGGCTGTTTCGGTACAGAAGACGCCTTCCGCGTAGAACCATTCGAAAGCTACAGACCCTTTCGACCTACCGGCTAACCCCCAGACACGCCGTCACAAAGCCGTCTTTTCCCCGCCCGGGTCAGGGCACGCCGTCAGGCAATCCAATCTCAGACATCATTACCTACACCGTTTGCCGGGAAGAGCTTGTCCATAGGCTCAACCAAACGCTTCAGCATCATTCACCAGCAGACGGTAGCCTAAACGCCCCCGCAGACTCAGAAGGTGCTTATCCATATTCCTCACCTCAGCATAGCAACCTCACCATTGACCCAGCAGACATGGCTTACCTAGCCGAGTGCCACGGCCGATACCAGCAGGCAGAGTGGTTTTACCGCAGAAGCTTGAAGCTGCGCAGAGAGAAACTAGGTGACCAGCATCCCGATGTCGCCGTTGTGCTGAGCGATTTAGCAGGCCTGTATTGCTCGCAAGAACGCTACGGGGAGGCTGAAGCGCTCCTAAAGCAAGCCCTACAAATTCAGCGCCAAGCTGCAGACTCCATAGAAAAGGGCGACAGCGCGTATCGGCTAGCCGCAATCTACTACCAGCAAAATCGATACAGTGAGGCCGATCCCCTGTTTCAAACAGCGCTGACGATCTTTCGCGAACAGCTAGGAGCCGAGCATTCCCGCACGCAAGCAGTCTATGCCGACCTGATGAAAATGGTCATCACCGCGATAGAAATCGGTAAGTTCTCAGAACTCAATGCAGGCGTGCCCCCATTGGATCTAGACACCCTAAGTGAAACCTGCAGCTGGGCAAGGCCGCAATGGCAGTCCGCCTGAATTCGTAAACCCCATTTACCATTCAGACGGGAAGTAGTGCTATGGTAGAAACGGCTCGGACCCATGCAATTACAACGCCCAAACCTTGTCAGGACCGGAAGGTAGCAGCAATACGGGATGCTTGTGATAGGCGTGGAATTCGGGCCTTCTGCATTTTAAAGGATGCTTCAAACAGTCCCTGCTGAAGGAATACCCTCAGCAATTCATCAGCAATTCAAATTCCATAGCGGGTTTATCACACCTTTTGGGTCGGTTATTTGCGGTAGTCGTTTTAGGAGCGTCTTTCTATTCTAGAAACACAATCACTCTATCGTTCACTAGTGAGGCATTGCCCATGGCTGGTACTGATAACTCAAGCTCCGGTAAGTCGGGCTTTGGAAACCTTGTCCAAAAGGCCTTTTATTTAGGCGTTGGAATCGCATCCTACGCAGGGGAAAAAGCAGGTGACGTGTTGGGAGACCTGAGAGGGCAGGCCCAAAAGCTTGTCGATGAGCTGGTAGAGCGGGGCGAACTCACAGCAGAAGAAGCTCAAGCCATGATGAACGACATGGTGGAGCGTGCCCAGGCTACTGCAGCCGCTCAAACAGAAGCGCAGAATCAGCAAACGCCCGATGCCAGTGGCCCGCGACAAATTCAGATTTTAGATGATGGTGACGCGCTCACAGAAGAGGAAAGGCAGGCCGCAGCGCTGAGAAAAGAGGTCGAAGCCCTGAGAGAAGAATTGAAAAGGCTCAAATAGTCTGCAAAATCAGTTCAAGGTCACTCATATCGCCGTAGGAAGCGTCACCGGAAAAGCAAGCATGGATGATTGGTTAGAGCAGCTGCAAAAAAATCTGCAAGAGGCCGCAAGAGAATCTAGCAACTGGTTTGCAGAGGTTTCTCAGCAGAGCAATGAAGCCATCGAAGCATGGGTCGACAGTTCACTGGAGACAATAGAAGCTTGGGAGAAGGCCCTCTCGCCAACCCTAGACGCGCTAAACGACCAGGTAGACAGTGCCATAGAAGAAGGGCTAGTCTTCTTCGACCAGCAGGTTGCACCTTGGGTAGAGGAGACAGCTGCCCCGCTCAACAATACGGTGACGCCATGGCTGCAAAATCACCCCACCTGCATCGGCTGCCGTAACTACCACGGCACAGCCTACGGTAATGAAATGTTGGTCTGTGGCATGCACCCCTACGGCCCTGACGACACGACCTGCCCCGACTGGGAGTCGGTATGGCCCCAAGCGTCTGAAGAAGATTCATAGAGCCGATAGCGCTATGGTCATCGGTGGCGCAATTACTTCGCAAGTAAGACATAAAAGTGACCGACGGGTCCCTGCCCTTTGCCAATGGAGAGGGCGTGATGCAAGGCCTGGGTTACATAAGTTTTGGCAGCGGTGACGGCAGGGAGGGGCGCGAGACCTTTGGCGAGGTTAGCTGCGATCGCACTCGAAAGCGTACATCCCGTACCGTGGGTATTAGGCGTCTTTACCTGCTCAGTCTTCAGCACCGCTAGCTCGGAGCCGTCGTACCACACATCGACACCTTGCAGCGCTCCCTGAAAGCCACCACCTTTTACAAGCACGGCGCGCGGACCCTGCTGCTGAATCTTCTTGGCAGCAGCTTTCATATCTGCTAGCGTGCCAACTTCCATATCCGCCAAAATCTGAGCTTCGTAACGGTTTGGCGTCAGCACAGTCGCCAAGGGCAGCAGCTGCTGAGTGAGGGCAGCGATCGCCTCTTCTGCAATCAGCTTATCCCCCGTCCGCGACACCATCACCGGGTCCACCACAAGGTTGTCAATCGGATGGGTGCTAAGGCGAGCCACCACCGCTTCAATAATTTCGCGGTTGAGCAGCATACCTGTCTTGGCAGCTTGCACACCGATATCGCTCACGACCGCTTCTATCTGAGCCACAACAGACTCGGGCGGCAACGCATCGACGCGGGTCACGCCTAGCGTATTTTGAGCCGTAATGCAGGTCAGCGCACTGGTGCCGTGCACCTGATGGAAGGCAAAGGTACGCAAATCAGCCTGAATACCGGCCCCGCCTCCGCTATCAGACCCGGCAATGGTCAGCGCGACAGGAATCTCAGCCATTAGCGATTGCGACGACGCTGTAGAAACTCAGGGATATCGAGGTTGGGCGAAATCACCGGCTGATTGCTCGACTCGTCGGCAGATTCTTCAGCAGGTGCATCGCTAGCCGAATCGAACACGCCCGTCCCCGGCACTCGGGTAATCGGGGTAACGCGGCTCGGACTATTCATAGAAGGAATGCTGCGGCTCTCCATGCTGAAGCCAGTGGCAATCACCGTGATACGAATCTCACCTTGGAGCCTGTCATCAATTACCGCACCGAAGATGATGTTCGCATTCGGATCGACGGCCTCGTAGATAATCTCAGCGGCCTGGTTCACTTCGTGTAGCGTTAGATCGCTACCACCTGTGATGTTGAAGACGACGCCGCCTGCACCATCAATAGAGGTTTCGAGCAGCGGGGAAGACGTGGCTGCGATCGCAGCTTCACGGGCCCGAGACTTACCAGAGCCAACGCCAATTCCCATCAGCGCAGAACCGGCATCGGCCATCACCGCCCTCACATCAGCAAAGTCTACGTTTACTAGGCCAGAGATAGTAATGATGTCGGAAATGCCCTGCACACCTTGGCGCAAAATATCATCGGCAACGCGAAAGGCCTCTTGCACCGGTGTCTGCTCAGAAATCACCGACAGCAGCTTGTCGTTTGGAATAATAATCAGCGTGTCGACGCAGGCCTGAAGCGCAGCAATTCCACTGTCTGCTTGGGCCGTCCGCCGCCGACCTTCGAAGGTAAAGGGCCGAGTAATCACGCCTACGGTCAGCGCACCCGCTTCTTTGGCCGCTTCTGCCACCACGGGCGCAGCACCAGTGCCCGTACCACCGCCCATACCAGCCGTGATAAACACAAGGTCGGAGCCCTCTACGGCCTGAAAAATCTCGTCGCGCGACTCTTCTGCTGCTTTTTGGCCAATAGAAGGATTGCCGCCCGCGCCCAAGCCACGGGTGAGCTTCTGTCCCAGCTGCATTGTATTGGTAGTGCTGGAGTAGGTAAGCGCCTGAGCGTCGGTATTAACCGTCCAAAATTCGATACCAGAGAGACCAGTATCAATCATCCGATTCACCGCGTTGCAGCCGCCGCCGCCAACGCCAATAACCTTAATTTTGGCTACGCTGCTCGGTATAATTTCTCCACTCATCGGCCCTTCCGCTGACAGCGCACTGCCATTACTAGCTGCAGTAAACGATTGTACACCTGACCCATCGTTCGCATAAGAATTTGTGTGAGGGGATGCGTTGTTCATAGGGTGAGCTGATGTGTTGGGTATGTATGTATAAGTGGAGAATCAAGTCGGTAGAGACAATTCGCAAAAAAGATTCGCCCAGACGGCTAGCACAACTGCATCCCTAACAGGATTTCACTCTAGTAAAAAATTATAAAGTCAAAAGTCATCAGTACATCGAGCAAAAACCGAAAAAATGTTTAGTTCTAACCGGTGTATCTTAAGGACTTTTGGCTTTCTCAATTGGTTGTGTCAACTATAGGGGAACTTGCTAAAAAAGCCAAACTCTGCCGTAACCTTTTTCGGTATGGGCTACGGTACGCCCTCTGGTGGATTCGTCGCCTGCAAAATTTCAACAATGGGATTGTCTGGATCGCGCAAATCAATGAAGGCAACCGTCTCAGGATTGACCTCCTGATCGATGGAGCGCAGCTGGTCAAGCGCCCCTAGCTGAGCAGCAAAGCGACTGCTGTAAGGACCGAGGTGCACCGATCCCAGCTCGGTCTGCAGCACCAAGTTATTAAGGTCTTTCCAGTCGATGGCCGTAATGGCGACCGGACTTTTAGAGACTTCTCTATAAATGGTTTGCCAGGCGGATTCGTATCCTGGCCGCATGCCTACCACGGTTAGTTCGGGTGATGCAGCGTCTGCGCCCAGCGCCGAGTAGCTATTGCGGGGCATCCAATAACCTTGGGCATCTAGCAAGCCAGGCTCCTGGAAGGGGACAGGCTGATCGGGGATGGCAGCAACGGGGGAAGCGGTGTCGGGGAGAGCGATCGCGACCGGATATCGCTCTGTCACCTGTACGTGCAAGCCCGGCGGCAGGAGTCGGCGACTTACTACCGCGTCTTGAATAGGCGGGTGAGTCAGCAGACGCTCCGTGAGATCGTCTGTCTGAACCTCTAGCAGAGACTGAGGATAGGGAACGGGCAGTAGGCGCTGAATATTTTCATCGGAGAGCAGCTGATTATCGCTTACGTCTATCTGTTGGGCGCTACGAATAAACCAGATGGGTGAGGTGGCCAGCCACACACTACCGCAGGCCAATCCAGTAATGGCAAACGCTCGCCAGGCCATGGTGTAAAACCGGACCTTTCGCTGAGCCTTGAGCTGCTGCCGACGCTGCGCCAAGTCTTGCGGACGTGGCGTGTCAGCAGCATCAAAACTAGATGGAGAAGGAGACATAAAGACGACGAAATATACAGAGTGCGATCGCCGGACCCATCGGTAGGCAAATCTACAGCAGGTAGTCTAACTCAGGCGTTCAGCAGGCTACCCAGTTTCCACAAAAAATCACCATTGATTTCCAGACAGTAAATCACCATTGATTTCCAGACAGTAAATCACCACTGATTTCCAGACAGTATAGGATGCCGCTTATGTAAAGGCGACCTTTCCATTTTTTGGGGTAGCAAATATCACATTGACTGTAATCGTCATGGACTACAGCGACCACGTCGAGCGAATAAAGTCGAACCACTGCTTCGCCATCTCGCCTTCTGTGAAAGGAACACTCAGATGACTGCCATTTTTTAGCGTGAATCCCAGCGCAAAGCGGCCTTTACTGGGCAAGGATTGAGGATCTACCGGCTTACGGTCAACTTCCATAGCAAGCTGAGCCACTTCTGAAAGATCGAGCCGCTCAGCCTGCACAATGCCCTGACGCGTGGGCACCCCCCAAGTCAGCACATCACCCTTTTGCCCTAGCACCGCGTAGACATCGTACTTGGCCCGTTCAAACTGAGTCGCCCATATTTTGTAACCCTCTACCTTGCGATACTCATTCCAGCCCGCCCATGCCAGGCCAAAAAATACCGCCAACAGCGGCAGCCAAAGCAAACCTCTGACCATGCCTCACGCACCTCCCCACAAAAATGTTAACTCTTAAGTCGTTAGTGTTAACTCTTACAACGAATGCACCTGTTTCAGACATATCCCTCTCCATCATCATGAAAGATAAGGACGGGCCAAAGCTCCCATCAGCACCTGCTATGAGCGCTCGTTTGCCAGCGTTTAACGCGGTGGCTAAGGGCTTTTGCCAGATACATCCATTTTTTCTGGAGAACGTATAAATGCTACCTTTACTCGCCGCATTAGGAACCGTCCCCAACACCGTAGAGTGGGGTCCTAACGTCGCCATCGTAATGATCATTTGCAACGTCATTGCCTTCTTTATCGGCAAGCAAGTCATTCAGATCCCCGATGCAGGTCCAGCGCCCGGTGTCTTCCTAGGGCTTGGCCTCCCTGCGCTACTGGCCGTTACCAGCCTTGGCCATGCGATTGGCGTCGGCGCGATTCTTGGCCTTGCAAATATCGGCGTTTTGTAGGCCCATTTCCGTATCTCCGTAAGATTCATCCCGTCTGCCCCTATAAAAGCAGTCTGAACCGGAAGCTCATCCGAGGGTTCAGGCTGCTTTTGATTTGTGATGCAGGCTCAGGCTATGGCAGAGCACAAAGGCAGCTACGTCGCTGCGCCCTCTAAAACGGACTGCAGCCGCTGACGAAATTCTCCTTTGGGGTGGCCGCCTTTGACTTCGCCAACGACTGAGAAATCTCCGTCTGGATCGTCGCAGACAATGTACGTTGGCCAGCCCATGTCGGCCTTGTCAGGATATTGGCTCAGTAAAACATTCCGATACTTGCGATAGGTGGCCGTATCCTGCATTTTGATATCCACAAAATCCAGCGATAGCTCCTTGGCGACCTTTTCGTCGTAGAAAGCCATCTTGTGGCAAATGCCACAGTCTTCAGAGGAGAATTTGAGGACAGCTCGGGACATGGGTCATACACTACGTAGAGAACCCGTCCATTTTCCCCCGCCCCACTCATGATTGCAATGTATCCCGGCAGTTTTGACCCCATCACCCTAGGCCATTTGGACATCATTACCCGTGGGAGCAAACTCTATGAGCGCATCATCGTCGTGGTCTCCCGCAATCCCAGCAAAAATCCCCTTTTTTCAGTGGAAAAGCGGCTGCTTCAGATCAAAAAAACGACTCAGCACCTAGCCAATGTAGAGGTCGAAAGTTTTGATGGATTGACGGTAACTTATGCCAAGCGTCGTGAGGCAAAAGTGCTGCTACGCGGTCTTAGAGTGCTGTCCGATTTTGAGAAAGAGCTACAAATGGCACATACTAACAAGACGCTCTCTGATGAGATAGAGACTGTGTTTCTGGCAACATCGACAGAGTATGGCTTCTTAAGTAGTAGCCTAGTCAAGGAAATTGCTAAGTTTGGCGGGCCTATTGGCCACCTTGTGCCTGACCATATTGCAATCGATATTGAGAAATGTTATGGCAAAGGTCACTTTTGAACAATAATAAAGACGACCCTACCAAAACAAACGTTGAACCCGGTTAGTCTTGACCCGGCTTAGCCTTGGCAAGAGATCGCTGGTCATCGCAATCTGTAGCCCTCTTGAAAATCTTTTATCGAACAATTTTGTGAACACTCCTGCAAACGGCGACTACTACCAAAATCCAGCTTCTGAGCGCTTCAACATCCAGCAAGAGCTGGATCGGATTGAAGAAATCGTGCTCGAGAGCCCTAGAGTGCCTCTTTCTGGGAAAACCATGGTCTCTGAAGATGAGCTGCTAGATCAGCTCGACGTGGTTCGAGTCAATTTGCCAGCGGCGGTTCAAGAATCGGTACAGATTGTGCAGCAGCGCGAAGAGATCTTGGCAGAGGCTGAACAATACGCGCAAGAGATCATTACCTCAGCCGAAAAGCAAGCCGCGGCCATCCTTAATGAAATGGCAATTATCCGTCAGGCGGAGTCTCAGGCAGCGCAAATCCGAGCGCAAACCGAGCAAGAATGCGCAGCGCTACGCGGACAGACCCTAGGCGAAATCGAACAGCTGCAAAACCAGGCCCGTAAGGAGTGGGAAGAGACCCGCACCCGCACGGCCAACGAAGCCAAAACCATCCAGGAAGATGCAGACACCTACGCAGATCAGGTGCTGGAGAATATGGAGCGGCAGTTTATGGAGATGCTGCACATTTTGCGGAACGGTCGCCAGAAGATTCAGGGGGGCCAGTCTCTAGACGTGGAGAATACGGCGCCGCAGTCGCAGATAAACCCAACGACGGGCGCGGCCCGCCCCGTCAGCCGACGGGAAGTGGCACCGCTACGGCCCACTAGCAGCGATCGCCCGCCCCTCCAGCAGCGCAATCCTGGACAGCGTCCATGATCGGCTACGTCAAAGGTGTCTTAGCCGATAGCCAGAAGCTGCCCAATGGCCGAGTGATTGTCACCGTGGAAGCGGGCGGCATCGGCTACGACATGCAGATCAATCCTCGGGTGCTGAGTGAGCTACCGCTGGTGGGAGAACCGGTGAAAATTTACACCCATCTGCAGAGCCGCGAAGACCTGCAGGTGCTGTTTGGCTTTGGTAGCCGAGCAGAGCGAGATGTGTTCCGCCTGCTGATCTCAGTAAGCGGCATTGGACCGCAGATGGGCATGTCTTTGCTCGATGCGCTCGGCCTCAATGAGCTGATTCAATCGGTGGTGAATAGCAATGCAAGGGTGCTGACCAGGACGCCTGGCGTTGGTAATAAAACGGCTGAGCGAATTATCTTGGAGCTAAAAACTAAGCTGAGTGAGTGGCGGCAGCACTCTGGCATTGTGGCACCTACCGGCGGACCTGTATCGGCTGTTCAGGAAGATGTAGAAATCATGCTGATGGCTCTGGGATACACCAATAGTGAAATCAGTAAGGCACTGGTGGCTGTTGGCAGTAGCAGCACCCTGAGCAAAAGCGACAACACAGAAGAGTGGATTCGTGAGGCGATCGCTTGGCTCAGCAGATAAGCTAACCAGGCTTGATGCAAGACATAAAACAGGGCTGATCAGGGTCGAACCCATGAGGAAAACGCGGTCAGCAGCAGGTGATGTTAAGTCTGTATGCGCTCAGCAGGCCTACGGATGCTTAAACCTGAAAAAGGGCTATTATCGCAATCAGCGCTTAAAGCTAAGCTGGCTTCTGGGCTAGCTTCTGGGCTAGCTTCCAAAAGTCTTAAGGCTGTCTGGCAGCAATTGTGATCTAGCATGCTGAACTCAAAACTCATTCAGTGTTTGCTGATAACTTGCATCCCATCCGTGCAGTCTCGCAACTAAAACTTGTCAAACAAGACTTGCCAGCTAAGAACGCTAACAAAAACAATTTGATTTACAGCTAACAGCACAGCGGCTACCCCCGTAGGAAACAGCTCTGTATGGTGACGTCGTCTCCAACCGCATCCTCCCCCCTCTATAAGCAACCGGTATTAGCCAACCCGGTTGCGAGCATTGAAGCGTTACTGGCCCCTTTGCAGCGGCTAGACCAGCGCTTGAGGCAAACCATTGAAGTGAGAGAAACGCTCAGCGGCACGGCTTTTGGCAACTATTTGCTCGGCAGCATTGCTCCTTCGCAGTCGCCAGCAAGTGCGATCGCACCCCACTCGCCCCTGGCAAACCTGCAGGCAGCTTTTAATCTGTCTGACTTTGAAATAGAGGTGATTTTGCTAGCGATCGCCCCCGAACTCGACCGCCGATACGAGCGGCTATATGCCCACTTGCAAGCAGACCAAAGTCGCAAGCCCACGCTGAAACTCAGCCTAGACCTGCTATGCCACACCGCAGCCCAAAGGACTACTCAACGTGATGCCCTAGCGCCCTCTGCACCACTTAGACAGTGCGGGTTGATTCGCACCAGAATTAGTAACGAACCAGCTACTGAAGATAGGACGCGATCGCACACCTCAGCGCCCTCCGTATCATCAGCCACCCAGCTAGACAATCAAAGCTTCACCCTTAATCCAGCTATCAGCAGATACCTGCTGGGCCAGCCCATGAGCCCACAGATCTCCACCTTCTGCAAGCTCAGCTGGCCCACCGACACCGGCTACATCACCAATAGCCCGCTCCTGCCCGGCCTGCTCAGCCGACTCAAGCATGGCAGCATGCCCACCGCACTCACACTCAACTTCACAGGCACAGGCGCCAAAGAGCAGGGTGCAAAAGCCATCTCAGCAACCGTACAGCAACCGCTGCTAGCCGTTGACCTCGCTCAAATATTTAAAAGCACAACGCCTAGCCAAACAGAAATAGAGCACATTACCCAGCAAATCCTGCTGCAGGGGAGACTTTGGAACGCCGTTCTATATCTGGAAAACGGTGACATTGGTGCCATGCCTACCGCTGAAAGACGGTGGATTCCAGCAACCTTTGCCCAATCTACAAACTGGCAGCAAAACGCCGCGATGAAAGCTTTTCTATCGCACATCGCGGCGTATTCTGGCATCACGATCTTTACCGGCAAGGCACCGTACACCCCTAAGGCGAACGACAACAAAGGAATTATCACAGTACCTTTCACACAGCCGACCGACGACACTGCCTCCAGCTATTGGCAAACTTGCCTAGAAGCTGCCCAGCTTACCCTCAGCGAAACCGAGCGGTTCCGACAAAAGCTCATGGGCGCTTCTCTAGGCTTTAGCTAGCCCAAGCGTTGGCTGGCAAGGCATAGTAAAAAGGCTATTCACCTTCCAAGACCGGCGTATCGGCAGGCTCAGAGACAGATTCCATAGGCGTCGTTGAATTTTCTCCCGCATCGGCCTCGCCGTTAGCAGGAAAATTAATTTCTGGGACCTGAATCTCTGGAACCTGAACCTCTGGAATCGTGACATTCACATCTGGAACGTCAACATTGACCTCGGGTAATCGCTCAGGAATTTGTTCCCCAGCTCTTTCGATAATTGTGGTCTCTCTTTCAGTCGTACTTTCTCTTTCTACCTGTGGTGTGGCTGTCGGTAAGCCGCGATGGGTGCCCCACAAATACACAGCTGCGCCCGCTGATGCTGCCAGAAAGGCGACTATCAGGCCAATTAGCATACCGCTAGCCGTGTTGTCCTGTGCAGGATGGCGGCGAGAGAGCGATCGCACTTGTTCGCTCAAACGGTTCTGAACCCTGCTTTCATCGCTGCGCCCCTGTAAATAGGCATTCTGAACATCAGAGGGAAGCATCCCAGCATTTTGCTGAGAATCTTGTTGAACCGGCTGTTGTGGCAATTCAAGAGTATTATCAGCATTGTTCAACAGTTGAGTCTGAGAGTTGTTGTGAGTAGTAGCCATGGTGTGGTTACCTCTTGATCAACAGCTTCATTATTAAAATGAGCACCCAGGCAGTTCACCTTCAGTTGTGACAATAAACAAATCTGCATGTAATCACACATTTCATCCGAGCGTATTTCATCTTTGCCGTGGTGGAATGCCTGAAATGTTTGCACAGCAAACCTCTCAAGCGCAGGTCATTTTTTAAATCATGCCAAAAAAGACAATCTAAACCACAATAAAAACATGTCAACATACTCTCACATATACAGTTTCAAACTATTTCTGCAGCTGTTGATCATGTTGGTCAATCATGGCTAAAGCTTGCCGCGCAGCACGCTTTTCTGCCTCCTTTTTACTGTTTCCCGCTCCCTCACCATAGTCTCTATCAGCTATCCGCACTGCCATCACATACTGTTTGGCATGGTCTGGCCCATAGCTGCGCACTTCTACATAGGTTGGCGTTTCCCCCAATGTTCGCTGAGCCCACTCCTGCAGCTGACTTTTTACATTAATGCTCTTTTCCACGGCCTGTTCTATCACCGCATCAAACATTGGCGTCACATACGCCCTCACAGATTGCACGTTGCAAGCACCGTCCAAATAATAAGCACCAATCATCGCTTCAAAAGCACTGCACAACAGGCGGGCACTCTGACGCCCGCCCGTTTGGCTAGCCCCTTTACCCAAGCGCAACTGTTCTCCAAGCGCCAAGCGACCCGCAAAGTCACACAGCTGAGACTGGTCTACCAGAGCAGCTCTAATAGCTGTCAGCTCACCTTCAGGCCGTTGTGGATAGCGCCTGTAAAGATACTCACCGCTCAAAAAGGTCAAAATAGCATCGCCTAAAAACTCCAGACGCTCATTGTGCTCGCAGCTGTCAGACTGTTCGTTTGCAAAAGAGCTGTGGGTCATCGCCTGAACCCACAGCTGCTGATCGCGAAAAGAAGGCAGCACAAACACAGTCATATCAAATGCGACTCATCCTTGCTGCGCCATCCAGGCTTCTACACCTTCTGCCAGCGTTTCTGCCAGCGCTTGTTGAGCCTCCTCATCGGTAATCCATTCAAACTCTTCTGGATTGATCATAAAGCCCAACTCCAACAGAACTGAAGGGGCAACAGATGGGCGAGCCAGTGCCAAATTGTTCCAATACACGCCGTAAGCATCACGGTTCAAATTATCTACTAAATAATCGTGCAAGAAAGAGGACAAATCGTGGGCTTGGGGATAGTACCAGAAGGCGCCAATGCCTGCGGTATCGAGGGCATTGCCAGCATCGGGCAGAGCGTTGTAATGGAGGCTGAGCGCCATGGTTGGCTCAGTCGCTTCGATCACTTCAACCCGATCAGCAGGAAACAAGTCATCATCACCTTCCCGCGTCATTACAACCGTTGCGCCTCTGGCCTCTAGCTCATCGCGCACCAGCTTTGAGATAATCAAGGCAACATCTTTTTCTGGGTAGCCGTTGGGGCCTCTAGCGCCCAAGTCTTCATTGCTGCCATGGCCCGGATCCAATAAGATTGTTGCTCCGCGCAGGCTGTTGTTTGGGGGGGCGTGGCGCAAAGAGAGAATAAGGCTGGTCCCTTCGTAGCGGACTTTGAAGCCCCACTGCTGAGGTTGCTTAAAGTGAAAAGTATATTTCGCACTATCAGGTAAGACTGAGGTAAAGTCCATGCGCTCAACGACTGGGTCATTTGAGAAATAAATGGTGTCGGTTTGAGGGGTGGTGTTGTAAAGGGTGAGGGTGAGCGACTGGCGATCTTGTTCTATGGAAATAGGAACGGGCGTTTGTAGTGGAAAAACAATTTCTGTCCATTTAGGCACTTCTCGGCTGATGATGCCTCGAATGATGCTGCGAGGTGGCACAGAGGTATCGCGCACCGTTGTTTCAGAGGCTTTTATCCAGCCGCCATAGTCGAGGCGGAGCCATTCGCCATCACGGCCAGTAATCGCAGCTTGGGTACCGGCGGGCAGTGGCGTGATGCGGGAGTAGCTGGTACTTGGCCCTGTGCGGGCAATGCCAGAAGCAGAGGTCACCTCTGCCACCTCAAAGTCCGTTTGTGAGAGTACGGTCACTTGGCCGGGCGCTGCTGCCGTCACGGTTTCACCCTGGGCCTGCAGGGTAAACTGCGGCGTTCCTAGGCTGCCAGGCGTCTCTGGCATTAGGCAGCCAGCATATTCAGTGGCGCTGACGGTCACAGGGGCAGTCTGCGCTGTCAGCACGGAAGAGTTGGGCGGGAGGTCGACGGGTGTTTGGGGCGAAAGCGCGATGGTTTCGGTGCCGAGGGTTGCTGACACTTGGGCATTGGGAGACGCGATCGCACTCAAACAAATCAGCTCTCCTGGCATCCGCGCAATATCTGCCGCAGGCTGCAATGTGCCTTCTGCAAACCCAATCCCATCCGGCATTGGCGGCTCATTAGAGAGTCGAGTAATGCGCAGCGTCAGACTTTCATCACCCTGCATTAGGGTAAACACATTTTCTCCTAGCTCCAGCGGCAACGTCGGCGCAAAGTGACCATCACCGCTACGATTTTCAATCGGTTGACCGTTAATCGTCACCGGTTCATCCGGGCTCGCCGTACCAATAAAAAAGATCTGGTCTGCCACCGTTTCGTGCGCTGCAGGCGGATAGGCAACAAACAAACTACCCGGCGAAGACTGCGTCGGTGCTTGAGCCAAACTATTGATTTGATGCGGCATGAGCTGATCATGAGCAACGCTAGGCAGAGGAAACACCAGCTGATCGACAAAGATAGGAGCTATTATTCCTACCGCACTGCCTAACACTCCGAACACCGGACGTTGCCAGCATCTACCCATCTCG
>JBCBFY010000058.1:0-29649 GCA_038527325.1 Cyanobacteria bacterium J06614_10 | reverse complement strand
ATTGCTGGTTGAGGGCTAGTCATCCTACGCCCGAACAAGTTGCTGATGTTGGCATGCGGATGAAATGCGATCGCGTCTCATCTACCTAGTATCCAGAGAAAAAGAGGGCTTGCTGAACGCTGAAGAGCGCCAAGAATTGAATGAATACGAACGTATCGAATACTTGATTGTGATGATTAAAGCGGGTAGTTTGCCTATCAAGAAGCAGGCTATCTAAACGTGGCTTATGTTTCTGCTTTAACCCCAGACAACATTCTTGGGCAGAGCATTTTACAGACGAAGGTTCTCAGCTTTGCGGTCTCACTGCTGAAGGCAGAACGATTGCAAAACTGCTCCAATTCAACACAGCAGAACGAATTCGAGAGCGTCAGTATCTGCTGTAGGTGAGTATGTGTAGTCTAATGGCAGTGGTTACAGCGGAGAGGTAAATTAATGAGTGAAATTACTTCGCTGCTCTGTTCAAGTTCTAAACTTTCAACACCTTGATCACAAGCTTACTAACCGTTTCAGCCCGTATGCGATCTGTTGTCTCGATAATGTACAGGTACAAAAACGAAGCCCCGACATGGTTTAGAACATGTCGGGGCTTCGTCGTTGAATATCACTGAGAATAGAGGGGAGAGTAAGCAGACTAAGCCGGAATTTCCTCCTCTAGATTTAACTCTGTTTACTGGCGGCTCTTTTTGTCCATGCGTGCAAAGCCAACACAGACCGCCGCAACGACAAGGCCTCCAACGGCAGCCAAAGGCGATCCTGCATAGTGAACGTCGCTACCGCCTTGGTCAACGACGCCGTTACTCGCCAACAGCTCTAGGTCGATGCCTTCTTCATTGACAGGTACGGTCAAAATGTCTTGGTGGCCTGCCTGCTTAATATTCACTTCCCAGTCGCCAGTCACGGCCTGCTCTGGGGTGAAGGTAAAGCGTCCCTCGCTGTCAGTCTTGCCGACAACCTGAGCGCGGAAGGGCTGCTCAGGGGAATACACAGTCACTTTTGCGCCTTTGAGCGGCTGGCCATTGCTGAAGGTGGTTTGTAGCTCTAGGCTATTGCCTTCCTGGCTGTTCAAAATGTAGTTGGTTTGAACCTGGTGGGCCATGGCGGCTGTGGGCACTGCGGCTGCGCCAATAGCAGCAGCGAGAACGAATAGCTTTTGGGAGAGGTTGTGTGAGAGGCGCGTCTGTTTCATAGAATTACCCTTTCAATGAGGGACATTTCAAAAACAATAGGTGGCACTAGGTGCCGGTTTAAGGAGGTCAACTTTAGGTTTGCCCAATCAGAGCGGGACCCTAACAAGTTGTTTCGATATTAATATGCACTGCCTATATTATGCCTTCCTCTGTATTTACACAGAAGTACCAGACCAATCAGAGAAGTGACCCTCTCAAAATTTTCATACAAGATGGCCTCAGTTCATGGCGCTGACACGTCTGTCAGGTCCTTGGCGTCCCATTTGAGGACGGAGGCTTCGATACCTTCGGTTTGCTTGCGTTTGGAGTCGGCTTCAAACCAGGCGATGATCTGCTCATTGGTGAGGGCTTCTACGGTGGTGCCGAGGTCTTTGGCAATGTAAATCAGTAGCTTGCCTGTGGAGAGGGTAAGCCGGGTGAGGAACTTTTCTGGGGTGGTGAGCAGGGCCGCGTCGACGGCGGCGGATTCTTCGGGGGTGAGGAACTGGAGGGACATGGAGAGAAGGTAGGAAGGCGGAAGGATGAAGGATGAATGGGTTAGCTGGTTGGGGAGGGTGGGGTTTTGACTTTGACGAGGTAGCCGCAGTGGTGTTCGCCGTTGACGAGCCAGTGGGTGCGTTCGACGGAGCAGTCGGGGAGGGCGATCGCAAACATGGCTAGCTCGTGGCCGCACACGGTGGGGTAGGATTCGGCGATGTGGGCGATCGCACAGTTATATTCTGTGATGACAAAAGCTGGATTTTGGTCCGCACCTTCTGCGCTTGGGCTCTCAACGGCGTCGGAGGGGTAGCACTCCGCCATGTAGCCTTCTGCCTGACGCAGCTGAACTAGTCGCTGCACTCGCTCTTCGAGGGGGGCATCGCCGAGCTGTTCGCGGTAGGCTTTGGCCTTGCGCTGCCACTGGTGCTTTAGCAGCTTGCTCACGTGCTCGGGGCCCATGGTGTCGGCTACCGTATTCAGCAGCGACAGGGCGAACTGATCGTATTGGTCGGGGAAGTGCTCGCGGCCCTTACGACTGAGCTGGTACACGTGGTTGGGGCGACCGATGCCTTCCTGGCTGGTCTGGTGCTCAATGAGTTCGCTGGCTTCTAGGTTCTTCAGGTGGCGGCGGATGCCCTGGGGGCTGATGCCAAGATGGTCAGCGATCGCACCTGCCGTTGCCGTGCCCTGCTTGAGTAAGAAGCGCAAAATGTCTTCCCGCATAGATGACGGCTGAGAAGACGACGGCTGGGAAGAAGTCGGCTGAGAAGAATTGGTTTGGGAAGTCACTTTCTGGCGCACAAGTCTCCTTGATGGCTCTGCCTTAGTTGCTTTGCTTTCTCTGGTTTGCTTCCTTGTTCGTTTGCCCTGTTCCATGCTTTTTAAGGTGGCGCCTATCGAAGGCGCTGAAAAGCTGATTGATACTGCCTTACAGCAAACTGTGTCAGAAGTCTAGGAGCCGGTTAACAATACTTTTGAAACACTTTTGTTGCTAAAGCCCTACGATTACAGTAACCTTTAGTTAAGCAGTTAAACAACACCGGTGTTGCTTTAGTTGCTGACTCGATTATACATCCCCCACAGGAAACGTAAGCACAATGAGCACTAGTAACCCCGAACAGGGCTCCGACAAAAGCCTTGAGATTATGCGGAACTTTGCCCAGAGCTACGCCAAGCGTACCGGCACTTACTTCTGCCAAGACTTAGGCGTCACCGCAGTTGTGCTTGAGGGCCTTGCCAAGCACAAAGATGACCTGGGTGCGCCCCTCTGTCCCTGTCGCCACTACGAAGATAAGGAAGCTGAAGTCAAAGCTACCTACTGGAACTGCCCGTGCGTACCGATGCAGGAGCGTCAAGAGTGTCACTGCATGCTCTTTCTCACTGAAGACAATCCCTTCTCAGGTACAGAAAGGGAGATTTCCTTCGAGCAGATCCGCGCTGAAACCAACGCCTTTAAGTCGTAGCGATCGCCTTTTCACTTTTTATTCCCCCTCCTACGTATTGCCAGAGCAGGCATATTCATCCCCATGAGTGCAAGTGTTCAGTCCGTTGTCAGTCAACCCTACAAGTACGGCTTCGTTACCGATATCGAAGCGGATAGCCTCCCCCGTGGCCTCAGTGAAGATGTGGTCCGGGCTATTTCAGCCAAAAAGGAAGAGCCCCAGTTTATGCTGGACTTCCGTCTTAAGGCCTATCGCCACTGGCTAACGCTGAGAGAGCCGAGCTGGCCAAACGTAAAGTATCCGCCCATCGACTACAACGACATCGTCTATTACTCGGCGCCGAAGCAAAAAGAGAAAAAGCTCGATAGCCTTGATGATGTCGACCCAGCACTGCTGGAGACCTTCGATAAGCTGGGCATTTCCATCAATGAGCAGAAGCGCCTAGCGAACGTTGCTGTAGACGTTATCTTTGACAGTGTTTCTATCGCGACCACCTTCAAAGAAGACTTGGCCAAGCATGGCATTGTCTTTTGTTCAATTTCGGAAGCGGTCAAAGAGCACCCAGCACTGGTGCAAAAGTACCTAGGTTCCGTTATTCCAGTAGGCGACAACTACTTCACCGCTTTGAATTCGGCTGTCTTCTCCGATGGGTCTTTTGTATACATTCCGAAGGGTGTGAAATGCCCGATGGATCTCTCTACCTATTTCCGAATTAACAATGGAGATTCGGGGCAGTTTGAGCGGACGCTGATTGTGGCGGAAGAGAGCAGCTCTGTGACGTATCTAGAAGGCTGTACTGCGCCGATGTACGACAGCAATCAGCTGCACGCTGCGGTCGTTGAGCTGGTGGCGCTAGACAACGCCGAGATTAAATACTCCACCGTTCAGAACTGGTTTGCCGGTGATGAAAATGGCAAAGGCGGTATTTACAACTTTGTGACCAAGCGCGGACTTTGCAAAGGCGTCAATTCAAAAATCTCTTGGACGCAGGTGGAGACCGGATCTGCCATTACTTGGAAGTATCCTAGCTGTGTGCTGGCCGGTGACAATTCGGTGGGCGAATTCTATTCGGTGGCCCTCACGAATAACTATCAGCAGGCCGACACGGGTACAAAAATGGTGCACGTGGGCAAAAACACCCGCAGTACGATTATCTCTAAAGGGATTTCTGCCGGTAAGTCTAAAAATAGCTACCGGGGGCTGGTGCAGGTGAGCCCGAAGGCAGAGGGCGCTCGCAACTATTCACAGTGTGATTCTATGCTGTTGGGCGACACCTCAAATGCCAACACTTTCCCCTACATTCAGGTTCAAAACAACACCGCGCAGGTTGAGCACGAGGCCTCTACCTCCAAAATTGGAGAAGACCAGTTGTTTTACTTTGCGCAGCGGGGCATTTCGCCAGAAGACGCCGTGTCAATGATTATCAGCGGATTTTGCCGGGATGTGTTCAATGAGCTGCCGATGGAGTTTGCCGCTGAAGCCGACAAGCTGCTCAGCCTCAAGTTAGAAAATTCGGTTGGCTAATAGGCCAGCTAACAAGCGAAACAGATGATCAACCAAGACGCTAAAACAATCCTTTCTGTCCGCAATCTTCACGCCAGCGTAGAAGGCACAGAAATTCTCAAAGGAGTGAACTTCGAGGTCAAGGCCGGAGAGATTCACGCCATCATGGGTCTAAATGGTTCGGGCAAGAGCACCTTTTCTAAGGTGCTGGCAGGCCATCCTGACTATGAGGTCACTGCTGGTGAAGTGATTTTTCAGGGACAGGACCTAATGGATTTAGAGCCCCACGAGCGGGCGAATGCTGGCGTGTTTTTAGCGTTTCAGTATCCGCTAGAAATTCCGGGTGTGAGCAACCGTGACTTTTTACGGGTAGCTTACAACTCTCATCGCAAGGCAAATGACCAAGAAGAGATCGATGTTTTCGACTTTGATGATCTCGTAGAAGAGCGTTCTGAGATTGTCAAAATGGACGTTAGCTTTTTGGATCGGAGCGTCAATGAGGGCTTCTCGGGTGGTGAAAAGAAGCGGAATGAGATTTTGCAGATGGCGCTACTAGAGCCGACGCTGGCAATCTTGGATGAGACTGATTCGGGCCTGGATATTGACGCGCTCAAGATTGTTTCTAACGGGGTCAATCAGCTGAGTACGCCAGACAATGCGACGGTTTTGATTACACACTACCAGCGGTTGTTAAATTACATCGTTCCAGACTATGTGCATGTGATGGCACAGGGGCGGATTGTAAAAACCGGGGGTAAGGAGCTGGCGCAGACGCTGGAGTCGCGTGGCTACGATTGGATTGTTGCTGAGGAGGCGGTGGTCTAGCAAAATGGCAAGCGCAGCGGGTATGGCGGCAGATTCTAAAGATGCGGTGAATCGTGAGACTTATTTGAAGCATCTACTTACGCAGGCTTCTGCCGCAGCAGATGAGTCATTTTTGGGTTTGAAAGCGTTGCGGCAGCGAGCGATCGCACTCGTAGGCGAGCGGGCCTTCCCCTCCAGGCGGGACGAGGAATGGCGCTTTACTGACCTAGCAGACATGCTGTCGGTTCCGCTTGAGCGGTCTAGGGCGAGCGCGACGACGTCACTAGACGATCAGGTCAACGAATACTTGACGTCTTTCTCAAGCGAAGCTCAGCTCGTGACGGTTGATGGTCACTTTGCCTCGGCATCTTCTAGCCTGGTTAACGCTCACGGTGTCGTGGTCGCACCGCTCTCTCAGTTGCTCAAAAATTCTGACTATGCTGAGCAGGTGCAGACTATCCTCACTGACCGGCTGGCGCAGGTTCCGGGCGGTGGCGAAGTTTTTACCGCGCTGAATTCGGCTGGATTTAACGACGTAATGGTGGTTTGGCTGCAGGCGGATCAGGTGCTGGATGGTCCAGTGCATATTGTGAGAGGTTCGCAGGGCGGGAGCATTTCCCACTTGCGATCGCTCATCATCGCCGAGCGGCACGCAAACCTAACCCTCGTTGAGACCTTCCTTGGCGGCGATTCCCAAGCCCGCTGCAACAACAGCGTTACCGAAATTTGGCTAGGCGAAGGCGCCCAGGTCAACCACATTCGCCTGCAGGACGAAGCGCAAACCACCTTCCACATTGGTAAGACGGCTGTAGACCAGGCTGCCAATAGCCAATACCGATGCACGGCCATCGACCTCGGGGCGAAGCTATCACGGCATCACTTAGAGGTGTATCAGTCAGGCCCGCAGACCGATACCCATTTGTACGGGCTGAGTGCGATTGGCGATCGCCAGCTAGCCGACACCCACAGCTCACTGACGCTGACCTACCCCCACGGCGGCGCCACCCAAATCCAAAAAAACATCGTAGACGACCGTGCCCACAGCGTCTTCAATGGCAAAGTGTATGTTTCGCAGGCGGCGCAGCTCACCGACGCCTCCCAGCTAAACCGTAACCTGATGCTGTCGAACAAGGCGCGGGTCGATACGAAACCCGAATTGGACATTGTGGCCGACAATGTAAAGTGCGCCCACGGTGCAACGGTCAGTCAGCTGCAGGCCGACGAAATCTTTTACCTGCAGAGCCGGGGCATTTCGGCTTCACAGGCACAGCGGCTGTTGCTGTACGGCTTTGCGATGGAGATTGTAGAAAAAATTTCTGTAGATGCCCTGAAGCGATCGCTCAGCGAGCGTCTGACAGAGTGGGCCAACTGAGCGTGTCTATTTGGTCTGCAGCAGTTAAGACTTTAGCGATAACAAATTCGGCGAATGCCACCCCTACTTCTTTCCCCCACTTCACATGACAGCTACTTCTGCCCCTCCCGTTCGTTCTTTACTCGCTGACGAAGTCCGCGCCGACTTCCCTATCCTGCATCAGCAGGTCAACGGTAAACCGCTGGTGTATCTGGACAATGCGGCGACCTCCCAGAAGCCGCAGGCTGTTCTAGATGCCATGCTGCACTACTACCAGGCTGACAATGCCAATGTGCACCGGGGGGTGCATACCCTGAGCGCCCGGGCGACTGAGGACTACGAAGGTGCTCGTGATAAGGTGGCCGCCTTCGTCAAGGCTTCTTCCCGTGATGAAATCGTCTTTACGCGCAATGCCAGCGAGGCGATTAACCTAGTGGCCTACGCCTGGGGACTGAGCAATTTGCAAAAGGGCGATGAGATTTTGCTGTCGGTGATGGAGCACCATAGCAACCTGGTGCCCTGGCAGCTGATTGCGCAGCGAACGGGGGCTGTGCTCAAGCATGTGCCGCTGACGGAAACTCAGGAATTTGACCTAGCCGCGTTTAAGACGCTGATGGGCGATCGCACGAAGCTGGTAGCAGTGAATCATATTTCGAATACGCTGGGCTGCATAAACCCGGTCGTAGAAATAGTAGAAACGGCTAAGAAATATGGCGCGCGGGTGCTGATTGATGCCTGCCAGAGCGTGCCACACATGCCAGTGGATGTACAGGCCCTTGGCTGCGACTGGCTAGTGGCCTCTGGTCACAAAATGTGCGGACCGACCGGCGCAGGATTTTTGTACGGTAAGCTCGATGTGCTGCAGGCGATGCCTCCTTTTATGGGCGGGGGCGAGATGATTCAAGATGTGTCGCTCGACCAGGCAACCTACGCCGAGCTACCCCACAAGTTTGAAGCGGGGACACCAGCGATCGCAGAAGCTGTTGTGTTGGGCGCGGCTGTCGACTATCTCACCCAGGTGGGCATAGAGCGGATTGCCGACTACGAGCACTTTTTGACGGCTTATCTCTACGACAAGATTAGCGGGGTGCCACAGGTAACGCTGTATGGCCCGAAGCCTCAGAAAGATGGAACCGGACGGGCTGCGATCGCTACTTTCACCGTAGATGGCTTGCATGCTCAAGACCTTTCGACCTTTCTCGACCAGTCGGGTATTGCCATTCGCTCGGGCCACCATTGCACTCAGCCTTTGCACAACATACTAGGCGTCAACTCTACGGCTAGAGCCAGCCTTTACTTTTACAACACGCCAGCCGACATTGACGCATTCATTAGCGCGCTCAAGGAAACCATCGATTTCTTTGGCAATATTTTTGAGTAGAGGCCTGATTGGGTCAGTGCTTACGATAGTTTTGGCTAACTGAAAGGCATTCTAAGAGTATCGAACGGTTTTGAGACTATTCCTTTTGTTTGAGGGAATATCTCGCTATTTTTGCCGTTTTGACGTTCTCTAACTGTCTTCTTTTGTGTCTAGTTCCCGTTCCTCTTCTAAGGGCAGCTTAAAGCCCGCCAAGAAACTCAACCTGCTGGTGCAAAATTCGCCCCTCGCAATGATTGAGTGGGACAGCAATTTTGTCGTTGTTGCTTGGAATTCGGCGGCGGCTGAGCTGTTTAGTTTTTTTGAAGATGAGGCCGTGGGTCGGCGGCTCGATGAACTGATGGGTCAGCGACAGGTGTCTGACCTAAGTGAGGAGAGCTGGCTGGCGTGCGATCGCGCGGGCGTGCTGCGTGAGCATGTCGGCATTGAAGGGAAGCGCCTGTGCCGCTGGTTCAATACGCCATTCACCGTGCGGGGGAAACGGGTTGGCACGCTTTCTACCGTGGTCGACATTACTGATATGGGAGTCACCGGTAGAGATATTGCTGGGCGGTATGAGTCGGACAATGCGGAGCTGCGATCGCACTTGCAGTCTCGAACTCAGATGCTGAGACATACGATTACGCGGCTACAGTCTGCCATGGCAGAGCGCGCCGAAACTCATGCGGCTCTCGATGAAAGTGAAGCCCGCTTCAAGACCATGGCGGCCAACGTGCCAGGAGTGCTCTATCAGTTTTGCCTGAAAGCAGATGGCAGCTATCAGCTACCCTACCTCAGCGCTGCTTGCGAAGAGATCTATGAGCTGAGTGCCCAGGCGGCGCAGGCCGAACCGAGCCGCCTGCTAGCTATGATCGATGCTGACGACCGGCTGGGTTTGGAGGTGTCGATGCGCCAGTCGGCGGAGACGCTTTCTGCCTGGCACTCAGAACATCGACTAGTGCTGCCTAGCGGTCAGCGTAAGTGGGTGCAGATGGCCTCGCGGCCACAGCCTCTGGAAAATGGCGACATCCTCTGGTCTGGTGTGGTTATGGACATCACCGACAGGAAGCAGGCTGACCATCGTTTGCAGTCGGCCCACGCCTTTTTGCACAGCTTGGTCAATGGCCTCGCTGAGCCGATTTTTGTAAAGGACAAAGATCATCGGCTGATTTTGGCGAACGATGCGTTTTGTGACTTTGTGGGGCGATCGCGAGATGCGCTGATCGGTAAAACAGACGATGAATTTATGCCGTCCGATGAGGCCAGTGCCGTTTGGCAGCAGGATGAGCACGTTCTATCGAGCGGTCAGCCGCGAACGTTTGAAGACTACTTTACTGATAGTCGCGATCGCCGCAAATTTGTCTCCACTACCAAGTCCCGGTTTTATTCCTTAGAAGCGTCTCCCTACCTGCTCGGCGCGATGCGCGACCTCACCGAGCAGATGATTGCCCAAAAGGCGCTCAGAGAAAACGAAAAGCGACTCAAGAAACTCACAGCCAATGTCCCTGGCATGCTCTATCAGTTTCACCTGAGCGCCGATCTTAGGCCGTCTTTTTGGTTTGTCAGTGCCAACTACGAGGCGTTGCTAGGCCTCTCTGTCAATGAAATTAAGGCAGATGCAACTGCCCTCATCGATAAGATTCACCCGGACGACCGGGCGACTTTTGACCAGTCGATAGCCGTCTCAGCGCAGACCCTAGAAGACTGGCACTGGCAGGGACGACTGACCTGTCCGGGCGAGCGAACGGTTTGGTTTCAAGCTATCTCGCGCCCCGAAAGGCTGCCTGACAACAGCATTTTGTGGGACGGTTTGCTGATTGATATTACGACGCTCAAGCAAACTGAAGAAGATTTGCAAAAATCTGAGGGGCGATTGCGATCGCAGACCCAACAGCTCAAAGACACCCTGAAAAAGCTCAAGCACACCCAGGCCAAGCTAATCCAGAGCGAGAAAATGTCTTCCCTTGGCCAGCTTGTCGGAGGCATCGCCCACGAGATTAACAACCCGGTGAGCTTCATCCATGGCAATGTCACCCATGTGCGACGCTACACCCAAGATATGCTCACGCTAATTCGGCTGTATCAGGCACACCACCCTACCCCCCACGCCGAAATCCAGGCGCTCAACGAAGAGCTAGAGCTAGACTATGTCGCCAAAGACTTGCCAAAGCTGCTCGATTCGGTTCAGCAGGGCACTGAGCGCATCCGCAATATTGTGCTGTCGCTGCGCAATTTCTCACGGCTGGATGAATCTGGTCTCAAGCGCATCGATTTGCACGAGAGCTTAGAAAATACCCTGCTGCTACTAGGCCAACGGCTAAAAGAGACCGTCGCCCGCCCGGCAATCGAAGTCGTCAAAGCCTACGAACATATTCCCAAGGTCGATTGCTACACAGGTCAGCTAAATCAGGTATTTATGAATATTTTGACCAACGCTGTCGAGGCGATTGACGACGCGGCGGCGGCAACTGGTGGTGAGGAAAAGGCCTTCGCAGCGCCAGCAGAGCCACCCCGTATCGCCATCCATACCTATCAGCAAGCAGGCAGAGTCATCATCCAGATTATGAATAACGGTTCACCCATTTCCCCCCAGATCAAAAATCGCATGTTCGATCCTTTCTTTACTACCAAAGCAGTGGGTAAAGGGACAGGAATGGGATTGGCCATTAGCTACCAAACGGTTGTTGGCTTGCACAAGGGTTTGCTCGAATACAGCCAAACGGCAGACCGCAAAACGACCTTTACAATTGAGCTTCCGGCGACGCAAGTTGATGAGCTGTGAACGTTTGGCAGGTCCTACGGGAATCCTAACTGTATGAAATTAGCACTGGGCATGGTTGCTTTTAAGTAAAAAAGAATGTCAATTCTCTCAGAGCAATCTGTTAAGTTTCCTGGGTCTGACAAGTCATCTCCGGAAACTTCGCAACCCCAATCATCTGAGACAGCTGCCGAACAGTCACAGCTGTCCCAAATGGAGGCTAGTCAGGTTTTATCTGCCGCCGAGGATGAAAACTCAGCGTCCTCACCCACCGCCTCTATGCTGTTAGCAGAAGCTCAATCGACAGAGGGGCCGCAGCCGCACCTTCATCGGCTGAGCCTACATCCTGCCATTCACAGTGGAGACTTGGCCACCGCTGCGGCTGTCATCACCCAAGTGCTCGGCGAAGTCATGTCTTTGGACAGGGCTAGCTTCTGGCTCTGCGGACTAGATCAGCACTTCAATCTGGTGAATCGATTTGAACCGGCACTGAATTTGCACAGCAGCGGCCTGACGCTCTCGGCAGCTGACTATGCGCCCTACTTTGAGGGCTTGGAAGGGCGTAGCGGCCTGCGGATAGAACTGGCCAATGCGCTAAATTTGCCGATTACCTGCCTGGTAAAGAAGAATTTAATTTTGCACGAGCCTGGTTCTCTGCTAGAGGCGGTCATTCGCTGTGAAGGCAAAGTGGTCGGTGCGCTATGGTGTGAGCGCTCAGCGGCCCACCGGTGGACGGCTTTGGAAAATGCCACTGTGCTGTCGGCTGCGCTACTGGCTGCGACTGCGGTGAGCGCCCAGCGCCAGCAGTCTCTCACCTCCGAACTGACAAAGCACCGCTATCAGCTCAAGCGAGAGACCATTGAGCGCGAGCAGGCCGAGCAGGCCTGGCAAGAAAGTCAGCGATTTATCCAAGGCATCATCGACGCCAGCACCAATATTCTCTATGTCGATAGCTTCACCGATGGCAGTAACTTTTACATCAACCGCTGGGTAAAAAATGTGTTGGGCTACGACCCCTACGACGTGCAAAAGCTAGGAGCCCGCTATCTAGAACAGCTTGTGCATGCCGATGACAAGCCCATTATGGTGGCAGAACGCCGCAAGCTCTTGGCCATTAACGATGGCGAAGTGGTGGAAAATGAATACCGCTTTCGTCACCGTCAGGGTAACTGGCGCTGGCTATTGTGCCGGGAGACTGTTTTTCAGCGAGATGAGGAAGGCAATCCGACTCAAATTTTTGGCACGGCGACTGACATCACCAAGCACAAGCACGCGGAAGTTGCGCTGAAAGAATTCAACGCGGAGCTGGAGCGTTTGGCCAGGATGGACGGCCTTACCCAGGTGGCAAACCGCCGGTCCTTTGACGAGTATCTGGCCCAGGAGTGGGAGAATATAGGATCGGGCCGTTCGGCGCTCTCGCTAATTTTGTGTGATATCGATTATTTCAAGAGCTTCAATGATACCTATGGCCATCAGGCGGGAGATGTCTGCCTAAGGCAGGTGGCGAAAGCGATAGAGCAGGCTGTCAAGCGCAGTACTGACTTGGTTGCTCGCTATGGCGGGGAAGAATTCGCTATCGTTTTGCCGAATACCAATATGGAGGGTGTCAAGCAAGTCGCTAAGGAAATTCAGCGAGAGATTAAGGCGCTGAATATTCCCCACAGTCAATCAGAGGTCAGCAGCTGTATTACGCTGAGCTTAGGAATTGCCTCTATGAGCACAAAGGAAAATACCCATCCGGACATGCTAGTCGCCTGCGCCGATCAAGGGCTGTATCAGGCGAAGTACGATGGACGCGATCGCTTTTGTGCGGGTGAAGTAGAGTGTCCTTAGCCATTCGCTCATCGGTATCTGAAGACCCATGTCGAAAACTAATGCGGTTCGCCTGCTAGACAAGTTGGGCATTCGCTACGAGGTGCTCACCTACGCGGTGGATCCAGAAAACCTAGTGGCGACGGCGACGGCAGAAAAGCTGGGTTTGCCCGCTGACCAAGTGTTTAAGACGCTGGTGGTGGAGGGCGATCGCAAGGGTGTGGCACTGGCGGTGATTCCAGGCTGCTATCAGCTGGACCTGAAGGCGCTGGCGAAGCTAACGGGCGATCGCAAGGTAGAAACCGTTGCCCTCAAGCGAGTACAGCCTTTGACCGGCTACATTCGAGGCGGTGTGACTGCGCTGGCCTGCAAAAAAAACTATCCGGTCTTTCTCGATGAGTGGGTCGAAGTGTATGAATACATTGCGGTTTCAGCCGGGCTGCGGGGGCAGATGATTTGGCTCACCGCAGCAGACTATGTGCGGGCAACGGAGGCAACGGTGGGAG
Organism: Cyanobacteria bacterium J06614_10; assembly: GCA_038527325.1. Lineage (GTDB taxonomy): Bacteria > Cyanobacteriota > Cyanobacteriia > Phormidesmidales > Phormidesmidaceae > Phormidesmis. The sequence continues at coordinate 16,449 of JBCBFY010000058.1, read as the reverse complement.
CAATTGTCCTCGGCTAGCGCTGTGTCAAAAACATGTACCCGCGGCCTCGAATGGTCACAATGAATTTGGGATTGTGGGTCGTGTCGTTTAGCTTGATACGCAAGCGAGAAATGTGCACATCGACCGTTTTGGTATCTGCGGCGCTGCTTTTGTCGTATCCCCAGAGGGCCTGCAGAATTTCACCCCGAGAAAAAATGTGACCGGGCTGACTGGCTAGCAGCTCTAGCAGCCTAAACTCAATCTCGGTGAGGCGCAGCTGATGCGCCCCGATAAAAACTCTGCGGCTGCTCGGGTCGATCCGCAGCTCACCAAGCTCTATCAGCGGGTGCGGAGCGATGGCAGGCCTTTCTAACCTTTTGGTGGAGCGCCGCAAGATGGAGCGGATACGCGCAATCAGCTCTTTGGTGGAGAAGGGTTTGACGATATAGTCGTTGGCGCCCATTTCTAAGCCAGTGATCCGGTCTGAGGAGCTTCCTAAGACGGTGGCGATGATGATGGGGACGTTCGAAATTTCTCGCAGTGCCTGACACACCTGAAAGCCATCTAGCTTGGGCATCAGTACATCTAGGACAACAAGGTCAATGGTTTCTGTTGCTGCATGGAAGCGGTCTAGGGCCTCTTGCCCATCGGCGGCAGCGATGACGGTGTATCCTGCAGCATTGAGGCTATTGACTAGCGCTGAGCGGGTGCGGCTATCATCGTCCGCGATGAGAATAGTACGGCTTGGCTTACTCACTGTCGAGATCTAGATGGGTAAATTTGGTTTTGAAAACGGTTTTGAAAGAGAGTTACTGTCTTTGGCACCTTGTCTTTATCGCCTTGTCTTTGGCACCTAAAGAACTACTTGCTTCGCCTGTGCAATCGGTGTTTGCGAAGCAAAGTGCAGTCGGTGCTTAAGACAAAACAAACCACCCGCCCGAGGGCTGGTGGCTAGGTTCTACAGTCTGAAGCTTTTCAGGTGAGCAGTGCTTCAGCAGGGACGGCGTCGACTGCTAGCGAGTTCGAAGTCTGCTTCGGTCTCAAATAAGGCCAGTGTTTTTGGACGATGACTTATCTAAGTTTTACTGATGCGATTGATTACAAGTTCCTATAGCTATATAAGTCTATCAACGGTCACTAATACAAGCGCCGTTGATATTCAGGGCCGAATAAGCCGCAGAATTGTTTGGTGAATGTGAGTATTTATGTGTCGTATTTCTCATAAACAGAGGTGCGACCAGACCACTTCAAGGCATTTGTATTTGCCGAAACCCAATGAAGTCGGCAGCTTCACTTAGAGAGACGCATGGACAAAGCCCTGAACGCATGAAAGCACTTAACAATTAGATACAAAGTTAACGTAATATTTCGCAGTCTCGATTTTGCTTCTGGTCTCTGACTAAATTGGGTTGGATGCAACTAAGTGCTGGTCATTTTTAGCCATTAGTTGAGGTCCCTAGGCTCTCCGTGCTCTGCTAAGCGGGCCAATGAGCGGTCTAGCTGCTTGTTGCTTGTCTGTTTTAGCTGGCTTTTCAGGGGTTTGTTTTTCGGCTGTTTGCGATCGCTAATGCAAGTTCCTTCTTTGTTTTGTTAGCCGGTTGTTATCTACGGGGCTGTCGCAGATTGATTCTGCTGACGCGCTTATTTCCTTTCTCAATTTCCCTAAAAATCTTTGATGCTTGTCTTCGGATGGGGGACGGTCTGAGCGGTCTGCAGAGGTTGCTTTGAGATGTCGCCCTGTTTTCTAGTGCTCTGCCGTACCTGATGCTCTAGACTTGTTGGAAGATTGGCTGCTTGTGATCGGCAGCTGGCTGACTCGATTCGATCTTCAGATATTTGATTTTATAGGGAAGCCCGGGCTTATGCGATTGTCTCAGATGCTTTTTGTCACGCTGCGAGAAGACCCAGCGGAAGCGGAGATTCCCAGTCATAAGCTGCTGCTGAGGGCGGGCTACATGCGCCGAATCTCTAGTGGGCTATATGCTTACTTGCCGCTGCTGCTGCGGGTGCTAGACAAAATTTCGAACATTGTGCGCGATGAAATGGATAGGACAGGGGCGCAGGAGTGTTTGCTTCCGCAGCTACAGCCAGCTTCGCTGTGGCAGGAGTCTGGCCGCTGGGATACCTACACTAAGGCTGAGGGGATTATGTTTACCCTGGGCGATCGCAGGCAGCAAGAACTCGCTCTTGGCCCTACCCACGAAGAAATTATCACGGCGGTGGCCCGCGATATGATTCGCTCTTACAAGCAGCTGCCGCTACATCTGTATCAGATTCAAACGAAGTTTCGCGATGAAATCCGGCCGCGCTTTGGCCTGATGCGGGGCCGTGAATTCATCATGAAAGATGGCTATTCTTTCCATGCGGATACCGAGAGCCTGAAGCAGACCTATGACGAGATGTATCAGGCCTATAGCAATATCTTGCGGCGCACAGGGCTGAAATTTCGCGCGGTCGATGCAGACTCGGGCGCGATTGGCGGGTCTGGCTCGACGGAATTTATGGTGCTGGCCGAAGCGGGCGAAGATGAGGTGCTATACACCGAAGATGGCAAGTATGCTGCCAACGTGGAGAAGGCGATTTCGCTACCACCAGATGCAGTGCCGTCTCCTTTTGACACTTACGAAAAGCGAGAAACGCCCGATACGGCGACCATCGCCAAGATGGTCGACTTTTTGGAGTGCTCGCCCACGCAGGTGGTAAAAGATGTGCTGTATCAGGTGACCTACGACAACGGTCGCCGGGTGCTGGTGATTGTAAGCATTCGCGGTGACCAGGATGTCAATGAGACGAAGCTCCAAAACGCGCTGACAAATTTGGCGGGTGAATATGGGGCATCGGCGGTAATTGCGCTGGTGGTGCCCGACCAAGTGGCTCAGGGGCTGTGGGCGACTAAGCCCCTGCCGCTGGGATACATCGCGCCGAATTTGTCGGATGACTATATCGGTGAAGTGAAGAATTTGGAGCCCAAGTTCCTGCGGATGGTAGATGAGACAGCAGTCCCGCTCAAAAACTTTGCGACGGGCTCAAATGAGACAGGTTTCCACGTGGTGGGCGCCAACTGGGGTAAGGAGTTTGAGCTACCCAAGCACCGGGTAGATGTGCGCACGGCGATGGCGGGCGATCGCGCCCAGCATGACCCCACCCAAATTATCCAAACTGCCAGAGGCATCGAAATCGGCCACATTTTCCAGCTGGGTCATAAGTATTCTGAGGCGCTGGGGGCAACCTACACCAGCGAAGCAGGTAAGGAAGTGCCGTTGGAAATGGGCTGCTACGGCGTGGGCGTTTCTCGTTTGGCGCAGGCAGCGGTGGAGCAATCCTATGACAAAAATGGGATCATCTGGCCGGTGGCGATCGCGCCTTACCATGCCATCGTTGTGGTGCCGAATATTGGCGACGATACTCAGATGGCGGCGGCAGAAAAGCTGTATGCCGAGCTGAATGCAGCGGGGGTTGAAACGCTGTTGGATGATCGGAAAGAGCGGGCAGGTGTGAAGTTTAAAGATGCTGAGCTGGTGGGGATTCCGTTTCGGGTGGTGACGGGGCGATCGCTCAAAGAGGGCAAGGTCGAAGTGGTGAAGCGTGCCGGCGGTGAATCAATAGACATGCCGTTGGATGAAGTGGTTGATACGATTCGGGGCTGGGTTGATAATGCGATCGCCAACTGAATTTTTTGTCTCACCTGAGAAAACTATCTTGCTTGAAAAAACTGATGGGTAGAAGGTTGAAATGGAGTTAGTCACGGTTCTGCTCTCTGGTTTGCTGCTGTTGATTTCGCCGGTGGGGGTGGTGGTAGATCAGGTTGCTGAAAATGCTATTCGAGATCGGCTGCTCGGCGCTGAAAGCTTGGATGTGCGAATCGACAATGGGCCGTCTTATCAGCTGCTGCAGGGCAAGGTGGATAAGGTGCGTATTGCCGGGCGGGGCATCTCCCCGATTGAGGGACTGCGGATTGAGGTGGCAGATCTGGAAACAGACCCGATTGACCTGGTATTTAGCAGTTTGCGGCGCGGTGAGGTCGTGTTGGAAGCGCCTTTTCAGGGCGGGCTACATCTGGTACTGACGGAGGCGGATATCAATACTTTTTTGGCGTCGCCTTTTGTATTAGAGCAGCTGGCGCAGGTGCAAATTGGTTCACTGAATCAGGCACAGTCTCGGGAGCGCGATCGCTACAACATTGTCGATCCGACGATTGATTTCTTGGGCGATGATCGGTTTAAGGTGACGGTGACGCTAGAAGACAAGGTTCAGCTGGGTGAATCCCTCTTCTTAGAAGCGGAAACGGGGCTGAGTATTTCAGAGGGCGACCGACTGATGTTGGTTGACCCGATGGTTTTGGCAAATGGGCAGCCGGTTCCCTCAGAACTGATTCAATTGCTTTTGGGTGATTTTAATAACCGTCTGAGCCTGCAGCAGTTTGACCGCAGCGGCATTGCAGCACGGGTCCTGAATTTGGCGGTTCAGCCAGACGCTTTGGATTTGGCTTTTTGGGTGCGGGTAGACCCGAGCGTGACGGCGCCAAATCCGGGTTCTCCCGATACGGGTTCTCCCAACCCTAGCTCTGCAGAATAGCGGATTAGAAGGGCCTAATTTTGTGAAGGCAGGAGACGTGACCTGCGCACCGACTCAGGTCTGGATTTGCTGCTAGCTTTCGTCTGGGGCAATTCCGAGTGCCTTGAGTTTGGCTGCGAGTTTGTTGGCTCTTTGCTCTGCCAAGTCAGCTCTCTGAGAAGCTTCTTCAGCCTTTTGGCGTTCTGTTTCGGCTTTTTGACGTTCTGCTTCGGCCTTTTGGCGTTCTACTTGGGCTTTTTGACGTTCTGCTTCGGCCTTTTGGCGTTCTGTATCGGCTTTTTGACGCTCTGCTTCGGCTTTTTGACGCTCTGCTTCGGCCTTTTGAGCAATCTCGATGTAGCTCAAAAATGGCTTACCATCTGGCCGAAGGATCCTCAGGGGTTCTGTCGATACGTCAAATCGAATTTGCAGTCGTGGGCTTACCCAATTCTGCATGGGGTCGATAACGTCTAAAAATTGGTCTTTGCGTAGCCAACCGTTGAGGATACCCTTATCGGGGTCGTATAGGTAGTACTCTTCTACGCTGTACTGATTGTAAAACAGTAGTTTGCGGTTCATTTCGGCGCGGGTGTTGCCGGGAGATAAAATCTCGAAGACGACTTGGGGGGCAATGTTGTCTTCTTGCCATTGTTTGTAGGAGCCGCGAACGCCCTTTGGCCGTCCGATGGCAACCATGACATCGGGGGCGACTCTCGTTTTGTTGTCCCCTTCTACCGGGTACCACAGCAGGTCACCGGCTACAAACACGTTGGGGTCGTCGGCAAACATCCACGCTAGATTTTGCTGAATAGTCACTATCCAGCGAAATTGTTTGGTGTTGTCTGCCATCGGTTGACCATCGCTGTCTGGATAGATGACCGCTGACTTAGCGGTTGGCTTCGAAGGGACTTGGACCATAGCCTTGTACCGTATGGATTGCGGTGGTTTTTAGCTTAACATGGCAAAATTGCGCAGATGATGGAAGCTACCGAGTGCCTGAAAGAACTCGCCCTTTTTGGCTCTGTTATTCGAGATGACTTCACTCGCAACATAGGCTCTTGGGAAAGGGTTTGTCTGGCTGTGAGACAGCAAGCCGCTCGTTCCAACCTGACGCTAGAATGACGAAAACCTCTATGCAGGCAAAGGTTGATGACTTCTGCGCTCACCAGGTCTCGCTACACAAGCTATCGAGCTTATCTAGATGATGAGTCGCTTTCTCCTGAGGGAAACTATCGTTTGCTCGACTCAGGGGAGCTGATTGAGATGCCGCCAGAAGATGATGATAATTTAGCTGTCGCTTATGTGCTTGGTATTCTTTTGTTGAGGGCCAGTAGCAATACGCTAATGCATCAAATTCGGTCGGGCACTAAGGAAATTGAGGTGCGTCCTTTTGGTGACAAGTGCGTGAACCGTAAGCCGGACTTGTTGATTTTGCACCCTAGCCATCGTGCTGTCGCTAAGCAAGCGATTTTGCTGGGGATGGCGCCGCCATTGTTTGTTGCTGAGCTGGTGAGCCCAGGAGATGAAAACAGCCCCAACTACAAGCGGGATTATGTTTGGAAGCGGCAGCAGTATCAGGCATGGGGGATTCCTGAGTATTGGATTGTTGATCGTCATCGGGCCAAGGTGACGGTGCTATCTCTGGTGGATGGTGTGTATGAAGAAGCGGTTTACACAGGGAATGCGCGAATTGTGTCTACTACTTTTCCAACTTTGGAGGCTACTGCCAAGGTTGTTTTAAATGCTGAAGTTTAGCTGCTCAAGGCTGCTCAAGGCTGTTTAACTTTGTGACCTCATAGTACACAGAAGGTACAAGCGACCCTACTGAGGACTAGATAAGCCTGCTTCGATTTTGCCTTCTGCTTCGTGTGCGATCGCCCTCAACCCATCCACCATTTTCTCACTGGCTCCTTCCCACAACCCTCGCTGCTGCGCTTCCAATAGTCGCTCCGCCATATCCCTTAGCGCCCAAGGGTTCGACTTCTCCACAAATGCTCGAACCTGCGCATCAAACACATACGCCTCGGCAACGCCAGTGTACATATGATCCGCCACGCAGTGCGTCGTCGCGTCGTAGGCAAATAGATAATCTACCGTTGCGGCCATTTCAAATGCGCCTTTGTAGCCGTGCCGCATGACGCCTTTTATCCACTTGGGGTTGACCACCCGTGAGCGATACACGCGGGCAATTTCTGACTGGAGCGATCGCACCCTCGGATTTTCCGTGACAGAATTATCTCCAAAGTACGTCACCGGTGCAGTTCCTCTCTTTGCCTTCACTGCTGCTGTCAGCCCGCCCTGAAACTGATAGTAATCATCAGAGTCGAGCAGGTCGTGCTCACGGTTGTCTTGGTTTTGCAACACAATTTGCATAGTCTCTAGGCGCTGTGCAAAAGATTCTGGAGCGCTGTGACCGTCGGCATTTCCTGTGTATGCATAACTACTCCAGTTGATGTATGCGCGGGCCAAGTCGGCATCACTCTCCCAGTTTTGCGCTTCGATGAGGCCCTGAAGGCCTGCGCCATATGCGCCGGGTTTTGATCCAAAGATTCTGTAGCGCGATCGCTCCGCGCTCTGTTTTTCATCCAGTCCTTGAGATTGCCAATGCGCATAGTCTTTTTGAAACTGAGCGGCCAAGGGATTCTGTTCAGCGGGTTCATCCAACGAGGCGACAGCGGTAACCGCCTGATCAAACAGAGAAATGAGATTGGGAAAGGCATCGCGGAAGAAGCCAGAAATTCGCAGCGTGACATCCACTCGCGGACGACCCAGCGATGAGACCGGCAAAATTTCAAAATCGATGACTCGACGACTCGGACCATCCCATACCGGACGCACGCCTAAGAGTGCCAGCGCTTCTGCTATGTCATCGCCACCTGTGCGCATTGCCGAAGTGCCCCACATCGAGAGGCCCAAAGTTCGGGGATAGTCGCCTTGCTCCTGGGTGTAATTTTCAATCAAAGTTTCGGCAGCTCTGCGCCCGACATCCCAGGCACTTTCTGTCGGAATCGCACGAATATCAACAGAGTAAAAATTACGACCTGTGGGTAATACTTCGGGCCGATTGCGTGTGGGGGCACCGGCAGGGCCGCTGGGAACATAGCCGCCGTTGAGCCCATGAAGGAGGTTGTCGATTTCTTCGGTGGTGCGAGCGATCGCAGGCAATAATTCAGCGGAAACCCAATCCATTACATGCGCTATCTCGTCATGACTGACCGATAGGTTGTTGTCAGGTTCTTTGTTTTGGCCCAGTAGCGCGCCGACTAGCGCTGCTGAGTGTTCCTCTATTTGTTCAACGACGTCGCCTACACTTCTGCAGGCCTTAAAATTCGGTGCTGAATCGAGCGCCGACTCACTCGCTTTGTATGATTGAGATAGATCTGCTGTGAGTGGGTCAATGTCCAGGTTCCAGGCTTGGGCAATCGCTCGGCTGAGGCCTATGTGATGACGGTTTGGGTGGCGTGCGATCGCCACAACTAAGTCTCTAATCTGTGTCCCATTGGGCGGTGTGCCGTAGATGTGCAGCCCATCGCGAATTTGAGCTTCCTTTAGCTCACACAGGTAGCCATCGATTTGAGGGAGCCAAGACGGCAGATTGTCGGAATTGCGATCATCAACAGAGAGTGAGAGATCTTGCTGAAGATTTTCTTGCTGAAGAATTTCAACAATCTTAGGTGCGATAACCCGCAGGCGGCTCGGATCTAAATTTTGTGCTTCGTAGTATTCGTCGACTAGGTTTTCTAGCTGCTGCAAAGGGCCGTAGAGTTCGGCGCGGGTCATGGGCGGCGTGAGATGGTCGAGGATGACGGCCTGGGCGCGGCGCTTTGCCTGCGCTCCTTCACCAGGATCATTCACAATAAAAGGATAAAAGTGCGGCAGCGGGCCGACTGCCGCTTCGGGGTAGCAATCTTTTGAGAGGGCAATGCCTTTACCAGGAAGCCATTCTAAGTTGCCATGTTTGCCGACATGCACCATCGCCTGCGCGCCAAAGGACTCTCGCAGCCAGTGATAAAACCCTAGGTAGGCGTGGGTGGGCTCCAGATCTGGTGCGTGATAGTTTAGCGTGGGGTCGATATCGTAGCCCCGGCTCGGCTGAATGCCGACAAAAATATTGCCGAACTGAATGCCGGGAATGGGTAGGGAGGCTGGCCCGAGCTGGGACTGGGTGGCTGTGAAACGTGCCCAGTCTGCTGAGGCGGTGTTCCATCGCTGAGTGACGCCGTTTTGCACGGCTGGAGAGAGCGTTTCAAAAAATTGCTGATAGCTTTCGAGTGAGAGGGTTTGGTTAACGGGGCGTAGGCCGTGGCTCTCTGGATCGTTGGTGATACCTGCAGCGAGCTGGGCCATGAGAGCATCGCCACTCTCAGGAAGGGATGTGACGGTGTAACCTGCTTGGGCAAGCGATCGCAAAATCTCCAAACAGCTAGCAGGTGTATCCAATCCAACCCCATTGGCCATCCGCCCATCGCGGTTGGGATAGTTGGCCAAAATAAGCGCGACTTTGCGGTCGGCAGCTGGGGTTTGGCGCAGGTGAATCCAGCGGGCAGCCAGCTCGCAGACGAAATGGATGCGATCTGCTAAAGGCTCGTAGCTCACGATGTCCGTTTGAAGGGCTTTCTGAGAGTTTTTCTGAAAGGCTTTCTGATTGGTTTCTTGAGGTTGCGTTTTATCAACTGGTGGACTGACTAGTGGGCTGACTAGTGGGCTGACGGGTTTGGCTGTCTTGAAAGAGACTGCCCGGGTGATGATGCGGCCATCGACTTCTGGGAGGGCTACGTTCATGGCGATGTCTCTGGGGGTAAGCCCCTGTGGATGAGCTTTCCAGTGTGCCAGTGGACTGCCGCTGCAGATGGCCTGCAGCACAGGAATATCTAATCGCTGCCAAAGGCCACCGCCTGTTAGCGATGCTGCTGACGGTTGCTTGTCTGAGGCATGGTTGAGGCTGGTAATGGCAAAACTGGTGGTATTAATCAGCAGCTGTATGGGTTGGCCATCTTCAGTTGCTGGGAGGCAAAGGTCGATGAGGCGCTGCTGAATGTCGATATCTTTTAGCGATGAGACGTAAATGGGGACTGGGGTAAGGCCGCGATTGTGGAGTGCGATCGCCAGCGCTTCGATAGCTGCTGTATTCCCAGACAGATAGTGGGCGCGATAGAAGAGGATACCTACCTGCGGGGATGTCTCTTTAATTTTTGGCCAAAAATCGCCTCTTTGAGTAGATATTTGACCATTATTAGGGCTAGTTTGCCGTTTGTTCTTGTTGCTTGATAGCGTCGTTTTGTTCGATGTTGAGACTTGATTAAATTCCGATTGAAACTCCGCTTGAAAAGAACGTTTTAAAGGGGTGTCCACTCTTGTAAAGAAAGTTGGATTTTTCTCAGTTTCTTTTGAGGGCTGACGGTCTAATTGTGGTTGAAAAGATGACCGTTGAGAGGTGGATTCTGGTAGGGAGAAAATACCTACTTTAGGAATGGTTTGAGGGGCGGGTGGATCGTACTTTGTAGATAGTACGCAGTCGCTAGCGTAGAGTAGCCCGTGGCGAAGGTTTGCGATCCCACCTTCAATGAAGTATTGCCAGCATTGATTAACTATTGCAAGTGGCACTGTTGAGTGGCTCATCAGGTCTAGGTCGGGTCTGTCGTCACCGGGAATGACAATTAGCCCGGCACCGCTTTCGGCCACCGTTGCCTTGGTCACCTCAAGGCCGTATGGCCAGTAGGCCCGCCCGCCTAGCACCCTGAGGATGATTAACTTTGCATGCTGCAAGACAGTGTCTGCATAGGTGTCGATAGTGAGCTGTTGCTGTAGATGAAGCAGGTTAACGCTGCGAATATCGCCGAAATCCTCGGGCATCTGCTGCAAGGCCTGATGTAGGGATGAAATATCGGTGTCGGCAGCGGTGAGTAATACGACAGGCGCGGGCGATTGGTCGATGAAAATGACACCTTCGGACGTTGCGTCCCAACCGCCGGGCGTTGCTGCTAAACGATGCATAAAAAGTGCGCAAATATAAAAGAACTATTGGGATAACTGCAAATAGAGAGAAACGAACGCTACGCTTTGGGAGTGAGTGGCTTGATGAAAACTCTCACAGATTCAGAGCGGTTGTTTAAGGGCAAAAAAGCGGTCGTTTCTCAATCTTTGAAGTATGACTTTCACCCTGAATACCTTTGTACTTTAAACACCCTTAATAATGAATTGTTTATCTATCGCAGTAATACTCAACACTTCTGGTTTTTTACAATAAGATTGATCTCCCAGCACATCAAAATCTGATTTCCACGTTAGGTCTCTTTTTCTAATATCCCTTCCTCAACTTGGTAGCGGCTCGCATACGCTACTATCCACGCTGAATTCTAGTCAGTGATGAATCTTATACAGGTTGATTAAACTCAGAAGGGTTCAGCAGGAATAGGGCCAGCGTCGTCGTAAAGATTTGCAAGATTGATCTGTTTGTCAGTTAGCGTTCATTTTCCGATAAGCAGGCTGGCAAACCGGATTTGGCTATGCTCCTTAGCTTGGAACCGCTCTCGCTTTAAGCCTCCGTAGCTTCAATCCTTGAAGGCTTTTTCTCGAAATAAAGCTGTTGCGCCTGCCTTCATTGCAAAAAAGCAATTTGTAAACGATGACTTTTTTAGCAGCTTTCCTGTACTTACCTGCGGGTGAGCAATCAACTCTGCTCTTTGAGATATCTACCGTATGTCCTGTTTTGTCACGTTGTAGTCAGTAATGCAAACCTATCCGCATCTCATGACCAGTCAAGATGTTTCCTTCAGAGGTTATCAGCGTCTGAAGGACAGCTTGATGCAGCAGGGCGGCCTGTTTGAGTCTGTGCTGACGGAAGATCAGTGGTTTGCATCTCAGTCTTCCTCAGGTTTTGCTAGCCTCGCACAAGATGGGGCGCAGCAGCTATTGCACTTTGTGCTGATGCGATCGCCTTCGCTAAGCGTTTTACTGATGGCTGTTCCCCTCAATGACTCTCCCAGCGACTCCCCTATTCAGTCCTCCCAGAGATCAGGGCAGCGAACTGCTGGCCGATTGTCGTCTGGCAGCTTTTCCCATGCAAATTCTGCTCACTCGGTAGCCGCTCAGTCCTTTATCTCTGGTGAAGCTGCGCCAATCTATCGGGTCAGCCTGACGCTGGATGATGCAACCATTTCAGACTTTATTGATCGGCTAGAGTCGGGTGCTCTTGCCAGCGAACTAACCGAAGAGGCTGCTGTGAAGGACTACCCTAACTATCAGACCGGTCGAAATAACGCCAGTCAAGACAAATCCAGCCCAGATAACGCGTCAGAGGCTTCCCGTGCGGCACCTACTAAGGAAGGCAGCACAAAAAAGGGAGAGATAAACCGCGAAGCTTTTATGCTGGCTTGGGCTAAGGACCTTGCGGCATCTCCAGAGGGAGACACCCAGGCGAGCGCCACTCCCACCAAGGCAACGCTCGATAACCAAATCCAGCGCAGCCTACTACTCAATCAGGTCATTACGCGGATTCGCCACAGTTTGGACCTGTCCGACATTTTGGAGACGACGGTCGCGCAGGTGAGGGCGTTTTTATCGGCAGATAGGCTGGTGCTTTATCAGCTTGGGCATGCAGAAGGTGCAGACCTGTCGGCTTCACTGGAGGCACAGCGACAGAATGAGCCTGGGCTGAGCGATCTCAATTTAGCAGGGGGCACGGTCATTGGGCGCAGCTTGCGCAGTGGACATGTGACCTATGAGTCGCGGGCGTCTGAGAACATTCCTTCGGTGCTCAATTTTTCTGAGCAGTCTTGTTTTAGAGCGGCTGCGGCTATCCGCGATCGCTATCTCATCGGGGAACCCATTGCTATTGATGATGTGGAGCAGCACTACGCCAAAGTGAATTGCCTAGTCGACTTTTTGCGTCAGGCACAGGTCAAATCCAAACTCATTGCACCTATTGTGGTGCAGGGGCAGCTGTGGGGATTGCTGATTGCCCATCAGTGCGCGGCGCAGCGGCACTGGGAAGAGACGGAAGTGATCTTCTTGCGGCATATTGCTGAGCACTTGGCGGTAGCCATTCGCCAGTCGGCGCTCTATCAAAAGCTGCAGCGACAGACGGCTAGCTTAGAGAGCTGCGTCTTGGAGCGCACCCAGAATCTCCACGACGCGCTAATGGCAGCTGAATCTGCCAATCTGACGAAGGGAGAATTTCTCTCGACGATGAGCCATGAGCTACGGACGCCGCTCACCTACATCATCGGGATGTCGGCTACGCTGCTGCGGTGGTCTTTTGGTGAGCTGAGTGACCGTCAGCGCAGCTACCTCACGACAATCAACCACAGCGGAGAGCAGCTGCTAAACATCATTAATGACATTTTAGAATTTGCCAAAATCGAGTCTGGGCGATCGCTGCTCGACTTCGGCGAATTTTCCCTCGCTCGGCTAGCCGATACGGTGGTTGCGAACTACCGTCCGTTGGCTGAAAAGAAAGGTGTCAAGCTGTCTTTGCTATTTGAGGTGCGCACCACAGACGACAGCTTTAGTGCCGATGCCAAGCGGCTAGAGCAGATCTTGTCGAACTTGATGCACAACGCGATTAAATTCACCCCGGCAGGCGGAAAGGTGACGCTGCGTGTGTGGCAAGAGGCACAGATTACGATTTTTCAGGTGAAGGATACGGGCATCGGTATTCCGGACTCTCAGCGTGACCAGCTGTTTGAAAAGTTCAAGCAGCTAGAATCTCCATTTCAGCGGCAATATTCTGGTACTGGCCTTGGCCTCGCCATGACCAAACGCTTGGTTGAGCTGCACGGTGGCTCGATTCAGGTCGAGTCTAGGGTGGGCGAGGGGTCTACGTTTTCTGTTCGGTTGCCTAGCCAGACGGCAGTTTTAGCGAATCCGCGATATCACATGCCGTCTACCCTATCGGCCAACGACAAGCGGGTTCTGCTCGTAGAAAGAGAAGAGAACAGCGCCGCCATCGTATGCGATTTGCTAACAGCGGATGGCTATGAAGTGATTTGGCTCGTAGAGACTGACCAGCTGCTTAGTCAGCTAGAGTCGCTGCGGCCAGTGATGCTGGCTGCCGATTTGTCTTTGCTGAGCCACGACGTAGCAGATATTAAGTCGATACAGCTGTCGATTACGGCTATCGGCGCAAAGGTGCTGGCTCTACTGGGGCAGTCGGGCTCTCCCTCATCTCACATCGCCCATCACGACACCCTAGAGAAGCCTATCGACCCCAAGCTGCTGCTAGAAAAAGTGCGAGAGCTAACGGTGGAGTCGCCCCAGCTTCGGTGAGTCCTCAGCGATGACTACAAGATTTTCGAGTACTCCATCTGCGAGTGCTCCATCTGCGAGTGCCCGGTTTGTAAGTACGTAGGGCATGATCGCCCGTAAACAATTGAGGGAATATATGCCAAAGTGCTGTGCCCGAAACGACATTTGAGAAACAAAGCGATACGAATTATCTAATCAAGTTAAGTAGATGAATTAGTAATTGTTATCTTTCTGCGCCCTTGCTCTACCTTGATATGGGTTTCGGGGTACATTACCTCAGATGCAACATTCGCTTGTACTTCCTTACAAACCAAACCCTATCTTCTTTATGAAGCGTTTTTCTTTTTCCCGGTTGTCAGGTCGTTTTGCAAGATTCCAGAGGGTTTTCTCACGACGGCGAACTGCCTTTGGTGGCCTGCTGTTGGCAGCGGCGATCCTGTTTGCAGGCCTTGGTGAAGTTGCACCGTCTACACTTCGACAGGCGGCGATCGCAGTACCTGATGCGCAGATTGCTCGGGGAAGTGAGCCTTGGCATGTCGCTTCTTTCCCTGTAGAAAATTTTCAGGCCTACACCTCTCCCTACGGCTATCGTGGCTCCGGCTTTCACTACGGTATTGATATTGCCGCGCCAACGGGTAGCTACGTTCGTAACTGGTGGGATGGGTCGGTTATCGAAGTTTCTGACGACAGCGCCTGTGGCACCTCTGTAGTTGTGCAGTCTGGCGATTGGACCCATATTTACTGCCACATGCAGGGCTATGTCACCACTGACCGAGGACGCAATGTGTTTGTTGATGGCTCGGGTGGCCTGCGGATTGTGGAAGGGCAGGAACTCTACACGGGCGATCGCATCGGTCGAGTGGGTATGACCGGACGTACAACAGGACCCCACCTGCACTGGGGGATGCGCTACCAAGGTGAGTGGGTCAATCCTGGTCTGGTGTTGCAAGCCATGGCAGATGGTCAGCGACAGGCGGCTTTGCCCCGCTAAGGAATATTAAGAGGCGCAATGGGTGGCCGAAGGATCTGACGACAAAAAAAGCATCCTAGGACAAATTGTGGTGGCTGTTGTCGTTGCTTTGCTAGCCGGGGGCACTTCGCCTTGGTGGGTTGACCGGTTTTTTGGGCCGAAGGAGCCAGCTGGCGATGGCCCCAGTCAGGTAGGCGTAGGTGGTTCGGGCTCACAAGACCCTGGTTCATCCCCAACTGTGGAACCGCCGGTGGCTCCACCTGCAGAACCGCCGACAGAACCGCCGACAGAACCGCCAATAGAACCAGCACCGCCTGAAGAGCCTGCCTTCGATACGACAATTACCGGAGAAGGCTTTGGCGATGCTAAGCTCTGCATGACTGGTGGTGAGCTAAGGCGGGCACTGCCGGAACTCAATTTTCAGCCCTATCTGGGTGATGGCCCCTTGGTCGATACTGAGGGCGTGACCGTTACCAACCAGAACGGTGATATTGCTTTTTATGCCTTGGCAGTGGTCGGTGAAGGCCCAAAGTTAAATATTTTGGTGACGGATAATCCTGACTACAAGACTACAGAGGGTATAGGACCGCAAACTTTGGTTCGCGAGGCGACTTTAGACTATGGTGCGCCGACCTTGTACTACAGCGTCTACAACGAAAGCCGGGAGTACGTTCGGTTTGCTTACGGGCCCGAAGACATTGATTTTCGGACAGGGTCATCGGGTGCTGCGGGCATATACACCAGCAGAAGTGAATACAACGAAACGACTAGCTATCAGCCAGAAGCCAGGATTAGAGAGGTTTGGTTGAGCCGGCCAACGTGCGACTAGGCTGACTAGGCTAGCCGTACTAAGCCATTTTGACTTCTTCTTTTTCGGGTAGCACGGTGTACTCGCTGACAATATCGCGAAATTCGTCGCCGTCGATGGTTTCTTTTTCGATGAGCGTGTCGACCAGGCGATCTACCAGAGCACGGTTGTCACTGATCAGTTGGATGGCTCTGCTGAGGCTTTCTTCTGCGATCGCTCTCACCTTTTCATCAATCTTGGTTGCCAGCTCGTCCGAATAGTCATGACCTCCGCCCATCAGATTGCTCTGACCGAGGAAGGGCTGAGAATTTTCACTTTCTAGGGCAAAAGAGCCTAGCTCGGACATACCGTAGCGCGTCACCATCTGCCTTGCGATGCGAGTAACCTGCTGGATATCGCCGCTGGCACCCACGGTGACTTCATCGTGGCCGAAGATTACTTCTTCTGCCGCGCGGCCACCCAGGGCAACCACTAAGTAGTCGACGATTTCGCCATAGGAGAGCAGTCCGTCGTCTACCTGCTCCTCTTTGGGCAGGAAGCTCGCGAAGCCACCGACGCCACCAGATCGCGGAATGATAGTGACCTTGTTCAGTGGATTGGCATGTTTGCAGAGTGTCGCGGCGAGGGCATGGCCCACTTCGTGGTAGGCCACGAGGCGCTTTTTCTTACTGTCGAGCAGGGGCGTGAGGCTCAGGCCCATGGTTAGCCGGTCGATGGCGTCGTTCACTTCTAGCATAGTGACGGCATCTTTGCGGCGGCGGGCCGTCAGAATGGCCGCCTCATTCAGCAGGTTCTCGAGCTGCGCGCCTGAGAAGCCAGGGGTGCGCTGTGCGATCGCATCTAGGTCCACATCATCCGCCAACTTCTTGTCCCGCGCATGCACCTTGAGAAT
>JBCBFY010000057.1:0-27500 GCA_038527325.1 Cyanobacteria bacterium J06614_10 | reverse complement strand
TAGGTTGCGAGTTGGGTGGTGGTGATGTCTGCTTTTGAAGTCGGCTGGTAGGTGGAGGGGGTAGCGACAGGAAAGCCTTCTTTTGCCTTGGTGGTTTCCAGTCCGTTACTTTCGCAGAAGCTGCGGATTAACTGAGTAAATGTCTCGCCGTATTGAACGAGTTTGCGGTTGCCGACGCCAGAAATTTGGGAAAAGTCGCCTGGTGTTTGAGGGCGTTTTTGAGACATTTGCCGTAGACTAGCGTCTGAAAAAACAATGTATGGCGGAACAGACTGTTCGTCTGCGAGCTTCTTGCGAAGGATTCTGAGCTCGTTCATAAGCGAGGTTTCGATGTCGCTTAGCTCTACAGTGCTGGGTTGTTTGCCTGGAGTGCTTGGCTGGCTAGCTTGCTGCGCAACTGGAATTTCTACGGCAACGATTTTTTTTAGGACTTTGTTGCTGTTGGCGTTGAGCTTGAGGATGGAATAACCATCGGTGGTCTCTGTTAAATAGTCTTGATGAATTAGGGCGCGGCAGAGTGTGCGCCATTCGTTTATGGTGTGATCTTTTCCGATGCCGTAGGTCGACAGCTGGTCGTGGTTGAGTTCTAAGACACGTTTCTTCTGGGAGCCGCGTAACACATCGATAATGTGTGCCATGCCGAAGCGCTGGTCACAGCGGTAGACGCAGGAAAGAAATTTTTGAGCTTCGATTGTCCAGTCTTCGAGGGGAGCAGGATTTAGGCAGTTGTCACAGTTGTCGCAGGGGGCTTCAAACGTTTCACCAAAGTAGCTCAGCTGAATTTTGCGCCGACAAACTGAGCTCTCTGTGTAGTTGATGATTTGGTTTAGCTGTTGTTGGGCGATGCGCTGCTCATTGGGATCTGTTTTTTTGTTGATGAGATATTTGACCGTGTGGACATCGCCCCAGCCAAAGAGGATGGTGCAGTTAGCAGCTTCTCCATCGCGACCGGCTCGACCAGCTTCTTGATAGTAGCTTTCGAGATTGCGGGGCAGATCGTAATGAATGACGAAGCGGACGTCGGGTTTGTTTATACCCATGCCGAAGGCCACTGTCGCGACAATGATCTGAACGTCGTCTCGGATGAATTTGTTTTGATTTGCTTCGCGAATATCGCTGCTAAGCCCAGCGTGGTAAGGAAGGGCGGGTATGCCATCTTGCTGGAGTTTGGCACTGACCTCGTCGACGTGCTTGCGACTGAGGCAGTAGACGATGCCTGAGCCTTTGCTTTGCCCTTGGTGTTGTTGGATTTTTTGGAGCAGTTGCTGGTATGGCTTTTTGGATTTTTGAATGACTTCGTAATAGAGGTTTTGCCGGTTGAAACTGGAGACGTAGCTGTCGGGGTCTGCCAGTCTTAGTTGCTGTACGATATCTGTCCGGACTCGTTCGGTGGCGGTGGCGGTGAGCGCAATGATAGGTATTTGGGGATAGCGTTGCTTGAGCCGAAAGAGTTGACGGTATTCTGGGCGAAAGTCGTGTCCCCATTCTGAGACGCAGTGGGCTTCGTCAATTGCGAAGGTACTGATGCCTACTTTTTGGCTGATTTGTTCTAGAAGACTTTCGAAGGCTGCTGTGAACAATCTTTCGGGCGCGATGTAAAGTAGCTTGACATTACCGGAGAGGAGGGCTGTCTGTCTTGAGCGTACCTGCTCGAAGGTAAGCGTACTGTTTAAGAATGTCGCCCCGATGCCGTTGTCTCTGAGTGCATTGACTTGGTCTTGCATGAGGGCAATGAGCGGAGAGATAACGATGGTTATTCCGGGCCGCAGTAGCGCTGGTAGCTGATAGCAGAGAGATTTTCCGCCGCCGGTTGGCATGATGACGAGAACGTCTTTATTTTTAAGCACCCGTTCGATGATGGGCTGCTGGTCGTGGCGGAACTGTTCGTGGCCGAAGAAATGTTTGAGGGCATCTTCTAGGGACTGAGTTACGGGTGGATAGACCTGGTCAGGGACGGCAGAGATGCTCATGGAGAATCGTTTTTTCGCTATATAGAGATTACCCGTCGGGATACTGACATGTTTGTAAACAAGTGTAAACTTTTTGACGTCAAGCTGGCTTGACGGCTTGACAGCTTTGACGAGGTCTCGCTACTGTGATTCATATATCTGGGTCACGTTATTTCAGTCCGATATGCCAGGCAAGCAAAAAGTTACGTTATATCTCTCGGACGAGCTGCATCGGCAGTTCAAGATCCGTTCCGCAGTTAATGGTGAGACGATGTCGGCTATGGCACAGCGAGCCATTGAGTTCTACATGGTTAATGCGGAAGTAGTTGAGAACGCTGGTGAGAATCATGGAAAGGCGCATCGGATTCACAGCTGTCCACAGTGCGCTGCTGCGGTGGCGCTCAGGGAAGATGGTCTGGTTTTGATGCATGACCATGGTGAGCATATCGTTGAAGATTTGGTCGGCTTGAGTACTATCCCGAGCTTGGAGCAGGAGTCTAAAAGTCCTGATGAAGGGGAGTTGATAACCTGTTGAGGATGCCTGCAGCAAGTTTTTACTGCGGTGTGCTGTTGAGTCCAGGTCGGGTTTGTTAACCCCGTTACGGAATGTTTGTTGTTTCTGTTCTAGTCTGTTGACTCTGCTACAGGTAGATGTTCTAAATCGTCTTAATTGGAGGCGATCGCCATGAGAGAAGAGCTAAGTGTTTTAATTCAGGCTCAATACCCATTAATCTATCTTGTGACCTTTGAAGAGGAGCGGGCAGAGCGGGCGATCGCGTCGCTAGCACAGCAGCAGCGGCCGCAGCAACGGGTGTATACCTGGACAATGACCCATGGAATGACTGAGTATGGTCAAGAGCGAGGGTCGGGCCAGCAGAACAATACGGTGTCACCGCAAGCTGCTATTAACTGGGCGATGAGACAGAAGGAGCCTAGCCTGTTTGTCTTTAAGGATCTTCATCCCTTTAAGGACAGTCCTGAGGTTACGCGCAGTCTGCGAGACGCCATTGAGAGCTTTCGAGGCACACAGAAGACGATTATTTTGATGTCTCCTGTTCAAGAGATTCCTGTTGAGCTGGAGAAGGAAGTTGTTGTCTTAGACTTCAGTTTGCCAAATATGTCTGAACTCAATCAGGTGCTGACGGCTGAATTGAACAAGTCGGGTACGAGTTCGATTACTACGGAAGGGCGTGAAAAGCTACTGAAGGCGGCACTTGGCTTGACACGGGATGAGGCGGAAAAAGTCTTTCGTAAGTCTCGGGTAATGGCGGGGAAGCTGACGGAAAGTGAAGTTGATATTGTTCTTTCGGAAAAGAAGCAGCTGATCCGACGCAATGGAATCTTGGACTACATAGAAGAAGATGAGACGCTGGATTCGGTGGGTGGCTTGGAAGAGCTAAAGCATTGGCTGAGGCAGCGCTCAAATGCCTTTACTGAGCGCGCGCGAGAATACGGATTGCCGCAGCCTAAAGGCATGTTGATTTTGGGTGTGCCTGGGTGTGGTAAGTCTTTGATTGCTAAGACGACCGCTCGACTTTGGGGCCTGCCACTGCTGCGGTTGGATATGGGCCGAGTTTACGATGGTTCGATGGTAGGGCGCTCTGAAGCGAATCTAAGAGGCGCTTTGAAAACGGCAGAGTCGATTTCTCCGGCTGTGCTGTTTATCGATGAGATTGATAAAGCGTTTGCTGGCAGTGCCGGTTCTGCGGACTCTGACGGGGGAACATCTAGTCGTATTTTTGGTAGCTTTTTGACTTGGATGCAGGAGAAGACTTCCCCTGTATTTGTGATTGCAACGGCGAACCGGGTGGAGCGTTTGCCGAGTGAGTTTTTGCGGAAGGGAAGATTCGACGAAATCTTTTTTGTCGATTTGCCCAATGAAGAAGAGCGGAAAGAGATATTTAAGATTCATCTGGGCAAGCGCCGTGACGATACGGAACGGTTTGATTATGACCAGTTGAGCAAGGTGTGTGAAGGATTTTCGGGCGCTGAAATTGAGCAGGGGCTTGTCTCTGCGATGTATGAGGCATTTGCCCAGGGCCGAGAGTTTACTCAGCTCGACATTATTGCGGCGATTCGCGCTACGCTGCCGCTGTCGAAGACGATGAGTGAACAGGTGACGGCTCTGCGTGATTGGGCTCGCCAGCGCGCTCGTCCAGCGGCTTCATCGGTTGCGGAATACCAACGGATGGAGTTCTAACAGTCTTTTTTCCTGCTCCAACAGGAAGAGGGGTCAACTGAATTTTCTTGTAGTGATTCGGTTGACAGTTTAAAAGTCCAGGTTCCTATCTCATTTGATAGCTGGCGTTTTCGATTTCTAACCTCGTTGTCTCTCAATTTCTCTCCAGGAGGAAACTCAAATGTCTCACTTTAGTACTCTGCGCACTAAGATCACCGATGCTGAAATTTTGAAGTCTTCACTTTGTGACCTAGGGGTTACTGTCAAGACAGAAGCTAGCATCCGTGGTTATAACGGCCAGAATGTCCGTGCTGATATTGTTGCCGTGCTTGAAGGTGACTATGATATCGGCTGGTCTCGCAATGCTGATGGTTCTTTCGACTTGATTGCCGACCTCTGGGGTGTTGCTAAGAAGCACAATCAGACTGAGCTAATCAACTCCATTAACCAGAAGTATGCTGTGAACAAGACGCTCTCTGAAGTGAAGCGTCCTGGCCTGCAGAACGCTAACGTTCGTCTTGTTCTTCAGTAGTTTTACTGGCTGTTCTTGTGACGCCGTTCCCATAACTGCGATGGGCCAGCTCTAACGGAGCTGGCCCATTTTCTTGGTGTGTGCTTGGTTAGCTCTGGCTGTCGATGGGGTTATTTGGCAATTGTCTGATTGAGGAGTTCTGCGATCGCTTTGTGCTCAATAGGCGGTTCTGCTACAACCGCTTGCCGAGTATCTGTGATTAGCCAATCTAGCGCGGCTGCCTGAACATCGATGGAGGCTCCCGTTTTGTCTACGCAGTAGCGACCAAATACTAGCTTGTCGACGAGTCTGACGCCGGAGCCGATGCGAGAGTATTCGAAAATGACGCTCTTATCGATAATTGTGCCGCTGGAGATCAGGCAGTTTGGTCCGATCATGCTTGGGCCGACAATTTTGGCGCCATCTTCTATGTGAGTCATCCCTCCGATGTAGACTGGGCCTTCTATATCGATATTGTTCCAGTTGGCTTTGACGTTTAGCCCTGCAAATACCCCTGGTTTCACTTCATTGCCAGGTATGCTGACGCCATTGACCTGGCCAGTAAGAACATCTTGGATTGCTTGCCAGTAGTCAGGGACTTTGCCAATATCTACCCATTCAAAATCCATGCGGATGCCGTAGAAGTTTTCGTCGGCCTCAACGAGTTTGGGAAAGAGATCGCCACCAATGTCAAATTCTTGCCCAGAAGGGATGTAGTCGAAGATTTTGGGCTCGAAGATGTAGATGCCGGTATTGATGTCGGTGCTCAAGGCTTCTTCGACGGTTGGTTTCTCTTGGAAGGATTTGATTCGACCGGTGTCATCAGTAACGACAACGCCATAGCTAGGAACTTGCTTTAAGGGTACTTGCTTCATCACGATAGTGGCGATGGAACCTTTTTCTCGATGCTGGCGTACGGCCTCTGTGAGATCGAGATCGATGAGGGCATCGCCGCAGAGGACGATAAATGTATCGTCGAAGAAGGGATAGAAATCCTGAATTTTTCGCATGCCACCAGCTGAACCAACCGCTTCGCCCACGAGCTTGCCATCGGTAATGCGACCTTCGAAGGAATAGGCTAGCTCTACTCCAAATCGCTGGCCATCGCGGAAGTAGCCTTCGATTTCGTTAGCGAGGTGACTTACGTTTGCCATAATTTGGTTAAAGCCGTGCTTGCGAAGAAGCTCTAGCAAAAACTCCATAACTGGTTTTTGCATGATGGGAATCATCGGCTTGGGGATGGTGTAGGTAATGGGACGGACGCGAGTACCTTTCCCAGCGGCCAAGATCATGGCTTTCATCTTTATTGATTCCTCACACTTAGACTTGTAGATTGACGGTTTTGGGCTTTCTCTGAAGAACACCTTCGAGCGTAGCTTCTTTCAAAAAATACAGATTTTGCGACTCGAAGTCAGTGTCATTACTGACGGTTTTTGCGCTGCTTGTTGCGCTGCTGTTTCGCTACTTGCTGCACTGCTTTTTATAGCGGCATCTGCCTATGCTACCAAGGCCAATATCAATATACCCTGATAAAATTCCAGACTTCATCGCTCCCTTACAGGTTTCCAGCTGTCCTTTGCTGACTTCGAGCCCTATGTGCCTGATTACAGTGGTTTTTTGCCGATTAGTTGTTTCCTGAGGAAGGAAGCAAGCGGGAGAGGAAGCGAGTGGGAGAGGACTGGGGTCAAAAACAGCGCAGCTCCGGACCTTCGTGGTAGGTCCGGAGCTGCGCTGAACTTTGGTTAGAAGTGATCTTTAGTAGAGTTCTTCTTCTTGGTGAGTCATCACGGTGCAGTCAGAGGTGGGGTAGGCTACACAGGTGAGTACGTAGCCTGCCTCGATCTGATCGTCGTCTAGGAAAGACTGGTCGGACTGGTCGACAGAACCAGCGGTGATTTTGCCTGCACAAGTGGAGCATGCACCAGCACGGCAGGAGTAAGGGAGGTCGATTCCCTGCTCTTCAGCAGCATCCAGAATGTACTCGTCTTCAGCCACTTCGATAGTGGTGTTTAGGTTTTCGGCTTCGTTGATTAACGTTACCTTGTAGCTAGCCATGCGTATATCCTCTCGGTTAGTTTGGGGTGTTGGTGAAAGCGTTTATCTTGCAAGCGTGTCTGGCGAGATGTCTTTCACTAACAGCATATTTTGATACTACGAGAAAACCATTGAGCTGTAACTATCTCTGGGCGGGTGGTTGAACGGGATTCGTAATCTAAAGTTGAAGAAAGACCATGATTTACTTATGACTACTCCTCAACAGGACGGCAGAACTTTGGCTGAAACCCTCTGTTTAATACGGATTTGGGCACTGTCGGCAGTCTGTGATCAATTTTTGTAGAGGACTTTATTTTATCAGTAATTCTCTTTTTTATAAGCCTGGCTTATGCATGAACAAAGTTGTAGATATTGATAGAAATTGTGCTTTATATTGGCCTTTCTATAACTTGAGAGAGAGGTAAAAGAAGATACTTTAAGGGTCTGTTTGATAAGCATAGATAGATGTCTTTTGGGGTTGTCTATGTTTCTATTCTCAATACTTTCTATTGGCCTGGGTGATGGTTAAGTGATGGTTATTCGTGTGGGGCTGGTGGGGACTGGCTATGCTGCTAGGGTGAGGGCCGAGGCGCTGGTAGCGGATGAGCGATCGCAGCTTGTTTGTGTGGCCGGACGAACTCCCGAACGCAGCGATGCTTTTGCGGCACGATACGGAATATCGGCAGTTCAGCGCTGGCAGCAACTGGTGACTGACGACGGAATTGATGTGGTGGTGGTGTGTACGGTGAGCAGCCTGCATGGCGCTGTAGTGGAGGCTGCTTTGGGGGCAGGTAAGCATGTGGTTGTGGAGTATCCACTGTCGCTAGAGCTGGCGCAGGCTTACCGCCTGGTCGCACGTGCCGCGTCGCAGGGCCTGTTGCTGCATGTAGAGCATATCGAGCTGCTGGGAGGGCTTCACTTAGCGATGCAGGCCTACCTACCCCGCATCGGAACGCCAACCTATGTCAGCTACCGCACGATAAATCCTCAACACCCAGCTCCTCGAAAGTGGACGTATCATTCGGAGTTGTTTGGCTTTCCTTTTTGCGGTGCGCTGTCGAGGGTGCACCGGATGACTCAATTATTTGGGCGGGTGAGGCGGGTGACGTGCTGTACGAGGAGGGTTCCTAGCGACGACGATGCGGACTATCTCAAGAGTATTTTGAGTTCGGGGCGGTTGCAGTTTGAATCGGGTGTCGTGGCTGAGCTGACCTATGGAAAGGGCGAAGGCTGGTGGGTGAAGCGCCGTGATGTGGAGGTGCAGGGGAGTATGGGGGCGATCGCGTTTGTAGGGAATGCAGGGACTTTGACAACAGCTCAAGGTACGGAACCCATTGCAATTGCGCCAAGAAAGGGCCTTTTTCTCAAGGATACGCAAGCGGTTTTGGACTACCTCACGGCAGGGACGCCTCTATATGTAAGTCCGCACGAGAGCGTCTACGCATTGGCTGTAGGCGATGCCCTGAGGCGTGCCTCAGTCAGCGGAAAGACCGTATGCTTAGATGATTTCCACGATGAAGTATGTTGATCAGAAGTATGTTGATCAACTGACCTAGGCATCTTCTAGGCATCTTCTAGGCATCTTTATCAGCGCCAGACTAAAATGCCCGGGCTCTCTTGGGATGGAACAATGTCTAGAATGTCTAGCTGGGCGCAGTAGGGAATATCGACGGTGTTATTTTTGCTGAGGAGCCGCTGGCCGTGGCTGGCGTGATTTAGCAGCTCGGGAAGCTGCGACTGCCACTGCACGTAAAGACTGACTGAAGCGAGCGCCGCGTCATTGCCAATCAGGTCTGTGTAGCCCAAGTTTGCCTGGTGTAGCGCTTGCTGAATGATTGCGCCTGCGCAGACTGTGTCTTCGAGAGAATATTCGCCTTCCCAACCGGAGCCTACGAGCCACACCGTGCCGGGCTGGTGCTTGAGCAGATGATTTACAACGGCTTGACGGTTGGTGAGGGCGGCAGTGAGGACGTTGGGCGCTGCTTGGATACGCTGTAGGCAGCGGGTGCCATTGGTTGTGCTCATGAAGAGGCGTTTGCCTTTTGTCTTTTCTGGGGAATGGTCTAGCGGGGAGTTGCCGAGGTCAAAGCCTTCGACTTTTTGGCCGCCGCGCTCACCGGCTCGGATGCGGCTCTCGGCAGGCCAGTTCTCGCTGACTTTAATCAGCTCATCGAGGTTGCTAAAAACTTGAATGGCTTCGGCACCTGCTTTGAAGGCGGCTGCCATCGTGGTGGTGGCTCTCAGGACGTCAATGGCGATCGCACAGTCGGGCAGGAGACCTGCAGGAACTTCCTCAGGTGTGTGATAGACAGATATTTTCACTGGATATTTAGCCCGCTTCTCGTGTACTCAGTTGCTTAGCTAGTGTCACATTCTACGGAGTCAATTCTGCAGACTGTAATGCGCATTGCAACAATTTTGACATTTTAGAACGGGCCCGTCTATCAATAGTTAACGCTCAATAGTCGACTGCCAAAGCCTTCTATCGCCCACTGTCACTGACTTTAGGTGGCATTCTGGATGGCTATCTAGTTTTTGCTGTTTTGTGGTTGTTTCTAGCAACGATAAAGCTCAAAACGGAGAGGGAGGGATTCGAACCCTCGGTACCTTGCGGTACACTCGATTTCAAGTCGAGCGCATTCGACCACTCTGCCACCTCTCCAAGGCATAGACGCAGCAGCTACGCTTCGTCATATGTGTCTATATAAAGACATTCAGCCTGTAAGCATAGAGACTATGCGAGCCGCCTCTATACAAATGCCCTCTGAAAGGGCCGGTAGGCTTGGCCATAGTAGCCTGATTTGCGAGAAAACGTCTACTGGCTACTTAGCTTTTTGTATAAAGCAATTCTTCAGAAATTTGCTCGAAGCTTTCGTTGAGCCAGATCAGTGCGATGGATTCGACCTTTCCCTGGTTGAGGGTCACTAGAGAAAAGCTGCGACGTTTGCCGAGCGGCGTCTTTTCAATTCGGGGAACGTTGGCCGCGTTGAAGTAAATGGTGCCTTCTGTATCTTTGGCGACCCGTTTACGAAGCTGAGCGGTGTTGTTTTTGAGTTTGTGATGCATGTGGCCAAAAGTCACTAGGGGAACTTGCTTGCCGGATTCTTGGGTAAGGGCGATCGCTTCTGCAAAATCTGGGTCACCGTAGTCACCGCCGCCGCCGTTTTTGCCCCAGTCTTTGCCGCAGGGATCTGCGGGCTGATCGCCGAGCCCTTTGGGGCCGACATGGCCGACGAAAATGACGGTGCTGTGTTCGGCTTCGTCGGCAGCGGCGAGGATAAGTTCGAGAGATTCTCTAAAATTTCTGACGTCGAAGCGATCGCGATAAAATTTGCGGTAGCGCCATTTGGAGCCGCCCCAGCTGAAGGGTCTGCCGCCGACGACGGTGAGTCCAAACTGAGGAAATTCGCGTTTGCCAAAGCCGATGTGGGCTTCTCCGAGCAGGTCGAGCTGTTGCTGGACCCAGTCTTCTCGGCTACGGTCGTAGGGACAATTTTTGATACCTTTATTGCTGGCAGAGTAGTAAGCGTCGTGGTTGCCCATGACAGCCGCCTTTGGAAGGTCGACGGCGGCGATGCGCCTGACGACTTCGACGGCTTCATTACCGTAGTCACCGACGAATATCGCCAAATCGACGTTGAGATGCTTGAGTGCAGCATTGTCTTCTAGCTCCCACAGGTCGTGTATGTCGCCGATGACTGCTATTTTTACGGTGGGTTGCTGCACGCGGGATGTTACCTGATGAACGTTGGAGGCGAGGCACTGCCTTCAGCATATATCAAACTATCTTTCCGGTTGGGATCTCTTGCTTTACTAAGGATGTATTGAGTTGAGTAACAGGCTGTCGGGCGCGATAGTGAAAGGCATCGAAGATATGACTGGGCAAAGACTATGACTGAGAAAATAGTACTGATCGCTTTTGACGATATGTTGCAAGACTCGTCTGAGGTGCTATCGCCAGACACCCCTGCTGAAAGCTACGCTCAGCTGCAGTCGATGCTGACTGAGGTAAGGGCGTTGGATGTGCCGGTGATTTTGTTTACTCAGTGCGATCGCGCTCAGCTAGAACCCATCCTTCATCCGCTGGATTGGACTGATCCATTCATTACAGAAAATGGGAGCGGCATTTTTACGCCGGTAGACCACAACCCATTTGCTGAGCCCTTGGGAGAGCGAGAGGGTGACTACTATGTGCAGGATTTAGGCTGCCCTTATGTGCAGGCAAGGGCGGGGCTGCGGGTGCTGGCAAATGTGATTGGCCATCCGCTAAAGGGGTTTGGAGATTTTACGGTGTCGCAGCTGCAAAAGTCCTTGGGCGTTTCAGAAGGGTCGGCACACCGGGCTAAGGCGAGAGAATTCAGCGAGCCTTTTATGACACCGAAGGCTGTAGAGACTGCATCCCTGGTGCAGTCTGCTGAAGAGATGGGGTTTGGCATTGTGCTCAACCCCTTGGAAAAGAGTAGATTTTCTCAACTTGTGGGCGCGCAGGCGGACGTGCATTCAGCGGTGGAGCAAATAGCAGAGGCCTATCAGAAGCGGCTGCCTAAGGAGCGTGTGCTGCCTGTCTTAGGCGTAGGTCTCTCTGAAACGCTGAATCGTGAACTACTGAGAGATCAACCCGAAGAGAGCGCGTTTTCCGATTGGGAGGTGACGGTAGAGATGACGCTGATGACTGACTTTCGGATGGAGACGCTTGCAGCCAATATCAGCGAGTGGATAAAACCGTAATGCTCTTGTATTGAATGCTCTGCATGGAGCAAGTGGGTTAAGCACTATGCATTTTTGGTAAATTTGACTATAATTGAAATCCAGTAATTGGTAATCTGAAATAATTTTAGAGAGGACAGCCTGTGTTTGCTACTGCCAGCGTCTCCGCGCCTAAGACAGCGTTGCCGAAGGATCTTTTTTCAGCGATCGAGCAGTTAAAAAAAGACCTGAATGCGGTTGTTTTAGCGCATTACTATCAAGAGCCAGATATTCAAGATGTCGCAGATTACATTGGCGATTCGCTTGGCCTCTCTCGGCAGGCAGCGAGTACCGATGCCGATGTGATTGTGTTCGCTGGGGTTCACTTTATGGCAGAAACTGCCAAAATACTGAATCCTAATAAGTTGGTATTGCTACCTGATCTGGCTGCGGGATGTTCTTTGGCAGATAGCTGCCCGCCCGCAGAATTTGCCAAGTTTAAGGCTGCCCATGCCGACCATTTGGTGATTTCTTACATCAACTGCACGGCTGAGATTAAGGCTATGAGCGATATCATCTGCACCAGCTCCAATGCGGTGAAGATCGTCAATCAGCTGCCTGCCGAGCAAAAGATTATCTTTGCGCCGGATCGCAATCTGGGCCGCTATGTGATGGAGCAAACGGGCCGGGATATGGTGCTCTGGCAGGGTAGCTGCATTGTGCATGAGACTTTTTCTGAAAAGAAAATGCTGCAGCTGAAGATGGAGCACCCGGATGCGGAGATTATTGCGCATCCGGAGTGTGAGCAGAGTGTTTTGCACCATGCGAGCTTTATTGGCTCGACCACTGCGCTGCTGAACTATGTGCAGTCTAGTGAGAAGGGGCGCTTTATTGTGGCGACAGAGCCTGGCATTATTCACCAGATGGAGAAGAAAGTGCCCAAGAAGCACTTCATTCCAGCGCCGCCAGAGGCTAACTGCGCCTGCAATGAGTGCCCCTACATGCGGCTGAACACCCTAGAAAAGCTGTATTTGGCCATGAAGAACAAATCACCGGAAATTACTGTCGCGCCTGAGCTGCAGGCTGGGGCGCTGGCCTCGATTCAGCGAATGCTGGAGATGAGTGCGATGTGAGCCGCGGGGTCGATGGGCGTCCGGGCTGGTGAATCAGTCGACGAGGTATTCGCGGAGCTGATAGGCCAGCATGTCTACGATGTTGTTGCCGCCTTTTTCGAGGGAGGCGGTGGCTTCTTTTTCGGCCCTGCGGACGGTGTCTTCGGGAAGGTTGAGCAGCAGTAGTAGGGCCTGGTACGCGTCGTTTTCTTCTTGGTTTACGGTGGCTTCTTGGGGGGAGCGAGCGCTAGCGTTGATGACTTCGTAGGAGAGGCGCAGGGCGACTTCTTTTTCGGCGTCGCTGGTTAGCTTACTGACTGATTCGATCAGGGGGATGTCTTGAACAAAATATTCTTTGAGCTGCTCTTGGAGGTAGGTCTGTTGTTCGGGGTCGGTGGCAAACAGCTGACTGAACCGGGTGAGCATGACGTCGACTTCTTTTTGCTCTAGGGTTTTGTCTGCCCAAGCCATGGAGAGAACAACTCGCATCATGTTCATTTGACGAGGCGAAATGGGGGGCGGCTGCATGTTCATGAACTGATTTCTCACCTCGATATCGGTAAAGGATGGTGTGGTTATCTGAGCGCTCCTTTACTTTAAAAAGCGGTGCGGAAAAATGAAAAAACTGCCCTATAAAACTTAAACATGTCGCGACTGTGTTGCGAATGCGTCGGGCTGGCAGCTTTTACTAGCCTAGTTTTGAGAGGTGGCGTAGGCTTTTCATGTCAAGCAGGCGGATTACGTCTTTTTCGGGGTCGACGGTAAGCCATTTTCGGGCGGAGAGCTTGCCGAGAATTTTGGGGACTTCTTCGATTTTGACATCTGCGATCGCAGCCAAGTCAGCATCTGGAATATTGAAAATCTCTACGGCATCTCCCTGCTTTTCGCCGTAGGCGTCGGCAAGGCCGATGAGGGTGAATACCATCTTGATGCCGGGGGCCTTATTGCGCAGCTGGAAGCGTTTTTGGGTGTGCTTGAGCCGCTCAACCATGCTCTGAAGCATGCGGTGATGAAGCTGTGGGTCTTTGAAGAGGCTCTGGATGAATAGCTGGGCCGGAATGCTGAGCAGCTCGACCCGAGAGAGGGCAGCCACATCGGTAGACCGGGGCGATTCGTTGAGGACGGCCATTTCGCCAAAGTATTCGCCTTTGCCTAGGATGACGAGGGTAACGTAGCCATTGCCGGATTGAACGCGCACTTTTGCCCAGCCGGAGACGATGAGATAGACGGCGTTGCCCCAGGAGTCTTCCATGAGGACGGTGCGGCCAGCGGGACATTCGTTAAACGTTGAGCCTGCGTGTAGGGTCTTTAGGGTTTCTGGGCTGGCGTCTTTGAAAAGGGGAAACAGCTCGCTGAATGCAGTGGGTGGCAGAGACAGGGACAGGGCAGGCAGTGACATGGCACTATTTGTGGACGTCGGTGATCTAGATTACCCAGCTGCTTCTGACAATTTGTGGTTGATTTGGCTGTTTTGAGTGGCTGTGATGCTCCTCTCGTTTTAACGGGGCCGTGAGGACTATCCCGGAAGGGGCGGTTCTTGGAATTGGGCGGCACCGGCAGCTGCAATGGAGACCAGTACGCAGGCGATGAGCGATCGCACCGAAAGCGTTTCGCCCAAGATGAGAAAGCCTGCTACTACACCGGCCATGGGCTCTAGGCTAAGCATGACGCCAAAGACTTTGATGGGGAGCGATCGCAGGGCCATGATCTCGCAGGCGTAGGGCAGCATGGTCGACAGCAGCGCCACCCCAAACCCGATCATCAGCAGTTTGGGATTGAGGAGTGTCGTGCCCGTAGTGACGATGCCAATGGGCAGCAGCAGCAGGCTACTGACAGCTAGTCCCCAGCACAGCCCTTCTACCCCTGGTAGCGCTTTGCCGAGCCGGGCTGCCAAGACAATGTACAACGCCCAGCAGCAGCCTGCGAAGAGAGCGAGCACCATACCGAGAGGATCAACGGCCGAACCACTGAAGGGCGCCAAGAGAAAAATGCCAACGGCTGCGAGGGCAGCCCAGAGCCCATCTTTCCACTGCTGAGACTGGAAGACAGCTAGCCCTAGCGGCCCGGTGAATTCTAGCGCGATCGCGATCCCCAGCGGTATTCGGTCAATTGCTGCGTAGAAAGCGGAGTTCATGAGCGCCATGACAAAACCGTAGGCAATGATTAGCCTGAGGTTTTGTCGAAACTGCTGGTGAAGCTTGGGCCTGCCTATGAGCAGCAGAAAAACAGCAGAAAAGCTGACCCGCAGTGCCACAACGCCCCAGGGACCGAGCTCGCTGAAGAGAGACTTAGCGAGTGCAGAGCCAAACTGAATAGACAAAATAGCGATGAGCAGCAGACTGATAGGCGAGGGTTGCTTGAGAGAAGAATTCATCAGGGGCCTGTAAATGGGGCATTTTTGGGCGGTGCGGGGGGTGGGTCGATGGGGGCTGGAGAGGATTCAATAGATTGGATGGGTAGGGCCGCTTGTTCTGGAAGGGGGGATAGACTAGGCCGGAAGGCGTCTTTGGGGTTTAGGCTCCAATGGTTGAGGACGTCTTTGATGAGGAGCTCTTGAATCCAGGTCTTGGCGACGACGGTGAGAGGAAGGGCGAGCAGCAAGCCTAGAAAGCCAAATAGGCTGGCAAAAAAGATTTGGGCGATGAGGGTGAAGGCCGGTAGGAGTGAGACCTGGTGCGCCATCACTGTAGGGGTGACGGCGTAAGATTCGATCTGTTGTAAAACGATGTAGAGACCGACGACTGCGATCGCCTTCCAAGGGTCATCAGAAAGCAGCGCCACAACAACAGGAAAGACCATACTCAACGTCGGTCCTAGGTTTGGAATAAAGTTGAGAATGCCCGCTAGCAGGGCATGGGCAAAGGCCAGATCGACACCCAAAATCAACAGGCCAATGAAGCTGAAGCCAAAAATAAAAATAGAGCTGATGATGATGCCCCCTAGCCAGTTGCCCAGGGCAACTTCACACATGCCAAAGATCTCTCTGGCGCGCTGCCGGTAAAAAGACGGGAAGAGCAGCAATACGCCGTTTAGGTAGGCGCTAGGATTGGCCAGCAGCATCACCGAGAGAATGGTGACGAACAGGATCTGCACGACTACTCTCAAAGAAGAGTTGAAGATTTTGAGAGAAGAGTTGAAAACGGAGAAAAAGTTGCCGAAGACTTCTAACACCGGTGAATCGGGAGAGGTGAGCCAGGCAAGAAACTCATTTAGCTCGGGCAGGCGAATGCGCTCTGGCAGGTAGGTCTGCAGCTGCATGATGCGGTCGGGCAGGGTTTGAGAAAAGCGAATGAGAAGCTCTATCAGCCTGCTGAACTGCTCGACGAAGGGTGGCACGATCCCCAGGATGAAGAGTGTTGCAATCACTGTTGAAATAAAGAGCGCAATGGGAATCGCAAATCTGCGTGGGATTTTGAACGCCTGAATTTTTTTGGTGAGGCTGTTGAGCGCAAGGGCAATGACGACAGCTGCGAAGGAAAGCAGTAAGAGCGGTCTGATCTGCCAAAGAATGTAGCCGCCTGCTACTAAACAGAGCAAGCTGACCCAGTCGCCGAGCTTCATTGCAGAGGTCTCCGTGTTAGGAAAGGGGAGGTAGTTGGGCCTATTGTATCGGAGAGGGTATGGGAGAGGGGGAGGTGCTAGCTTAAGGGAGACTGAGTAAGGTGAGAGAAATGGCTGCGGTGAATTGGCCAGAGGCAGATTGGCAAGTGACGCCTGTGCCTGAGATGGCGGCGGGTTGGGTAGAGACGGTTGAAGGGATTACGGGGCTGCCTGAGCCGGTGTGGGGAGCCCAGTTGCTGTGGCTGCGAGGGATTCGTTCGGCTGAGGCTTTGAAGGGCTTTTGGCGCGCGGCAGACTATGTGCCGTCGAGTCCATTTGAATTTGGTGAGGAGATGGCGTGGGCCGTGTCGCGGCTGATGGTGGCGTATGAGCGCCGGGAACGGGTGGCGATTTGGGGAGATTTTGATGCGGATGGGGTGACGTCGACTGCGGTCCTGTGGGACGGGCTGAGGCAGTTTTTCTCGGGTGAAGGGCAGCTGTCTTACTTTATTCCGAACCGGTTGAAGGCGTCTCATGGGCTCGCGATGGCGGGGCTCACCCGGCTGGCTGAGCAGGGGGTGCAGCTGGTGGTGACCTGCGATACGGGCAGCACCAATCCACGGGAGATCGAGTATGCTCAGTCGCTGGGGATGGATGTGATTGTGACCGATCATCACACGCTACCGGCGGAGCGGCCTGCGGTAGTGGCGATTGTGAATCCTCGGGCGTTGCTAGCGGCTCATCCGATGGCGCATCTCTCGGGGGTGGCGGTGGCTTACAAGCTGGTCGAAGCGCTGTATGAGAAGCTGCCAGCGGTGCCGACGCGATCGCTAAATGAACTGGTGGATCTCGTGGCGATTGGTCTGATTGCCGATTTGGTAGAGCTGCGGGGAGATTGCCGGTATCTGGCGCAGATTGGCATTGAGCAGCTGCAGACACATCTCAAGGCCGAAAAACCGCTGCGGCCTGGGGTGGCACAGCTACTGAAGCTATGTCGGCGAGCGGGCGATCGCCCGACGGATATTTCGTTTGGGTTGGGGCCTCGTATCAATGCGGTCAGTCGCATCTATGGCGATGCGAGATTTTGTGTGGAGTTATTGACCAGTAACGATCCCATCCGCTGTCAGCAGCTGGCGGAGAAGGCGGAGCTGGCAAATGCTCGGCGGAAGGCGCTGCAGCGCGACGTGCTTCAGCAGGTAACCCGTCAGCTAGAGACGCGTGACTTGTCGACGACTGGAGTGATTGTGCTGTGCGATCCGCAGTGGCCTGTGGGGGTGCTGGGCTTGGTGGCAGGGCAGATTGCGCAGCAGTATGGCAAGCCCACGATTTTGCTGACGGAGGATGCGCCTGGGGGAGATGAAGGAGATGGCGAGGGCATAGGTTCTGTTGCTGTTTCTGCGCAAGCATCGGCGAGGCGATTAGCGCGGGGATCGGCGCGTTCTGTCAATGGGATTGATCTGTACGATTTGGTGCGATCGCAGGCCCATCTGCTCACGGGATTTGGTGGTCACCCTTTTGCCGCAGGGTTGAGCTTGCCCGTTGAGGATTTGGCGCTGTTTCGAGCGGCGATCAATCAGCAGTACCGGCAAAAGCTGGGCTCAGCGCCGAGCCAGCCCACTGTGCAGGCTGACATAACGGTTCAGGTGGCTGATTTGGGTCAGGCGCTGTTTCAGGAGCTAAAGCTTTTGGAGCCCTGCGGGATGGGCAATCCGGTGCCTAAGCTACTGATAAAAAATGCCTGGTTTGAAGATGCGTGGCACCAAAAGCTGAAGGACCGCACGGGCGGAAAGGTGGGCTACATCAAAGCGAGCTTTAAGCTGTGTGATGAGAGCGGGGGTAAGTTTCCGGGACTGTGGTGGGGCCATTATAAGGAGGACTTGCCGCCGGGCCGGTGGGACGTGGTGGCAGAGCTAGATTTCAACAGTCATCCAAAATATCGCCGCTATGAAGTTCGGCTGATTGCGATTCGTCCGGCTGCTCAGTCAGCGGGTAAGGAGACAGTCGCAACCGGCAAGGGCGGATGGTTGCTTGACCGGCGGCCGGGACGAGAAGAGATTTCGGCGCGGGATACCCTAGCTTTGGACCTGTATCCGAACGCCGATGATAAGGGACATGCTGCAGATCCCCTCGTATTAAATCAGTGTCCGACGGCGTGGAAGGAGCTGCGGCTGTGGCAGCATCAATCTAATCAGGTGGCGAAACCGTTGGCGCTAGCCTACGCATCGCCTGAAACGGTCGATCCGGTAGCGGTGTGGACAACGCTGATGGGCCTAGCCAAGCACCTGAGCCGGACGGGGATGGCGGTGACTCGGGAACAGCTTGGTGAGCGGGTTGGTGTGTGCGATCGCACCTTAAATCTGGGCTTAGCTGCCCTTTCCAAAGCTGGCTTCACCGTTCAAGACTCTGCCATAGATCTCCGCTTTCAGTACGCTGCTGATGGTTTGCAGCCAGTGAACGATGAGCTACGAGAGGCTACCCTGAGTCGGTTTTTGGCGGCTGTGCAGGAAGAGGCCTTTCGACGACGCTACTTTTATCAGGCTGATGTGGACACTTTGGAACTGGCAGTGACTTCGGAAGCGTGAGGGAAGGTGGAGATGTTGGTGATGGGTAGTGCGATCGCGCCGTTGGGTCTTGGCGCGGGGTCTGCCTTTAGAGAGAAAACAAGTGGAAGAAAAAAGAAAGCTTGCAAAACAGGTATTTAAACCCATTGACAGTTTTTGGTCTAAAACGGTATCTTCGTATACAGAAACAAACACCGTTCATCTTTCAGTGAGTCATTCGCATCGACGTTCTCACTATGCCCTTGGCAAACGGAAAGACGGAAGTAAGGGTTTTGCAGCCCTGAAGGAACGCGCCTCTTTAAACACACATCAATCCCTTTGGAGGCGATTACCATGCAACTTTCATACCGTGGCGTAAAGTACGACACTCATAAGCCTACTGTTCAGGTCACTGAGACTCAGGAAATTGGCCACTATCGTGGTGCAACTTACCACGTTCGCCGTGCGATCAATGCACCTGCGAAGCGAACCTCTGACGTTTTGAAATATCGTGGCGCGATTGTTCGATAGACTCTGGGCGTCCACTTTCTCAAACTAAATAACTAGCGAAAAGGCGTATCTTCCCCAAGATATGCCTTTTTTTACGCTTTTTTTATTGCGGTATCATGACCTTTGTCATCCGTATGGGAGCTCGTTGCAGATGCTACTGGGATTGATCATAGGGTTATGGGTAGGGGGTATGGTGCTGCTGCTTGAGCGTCGGCGCTACGATGCCAAGCTAAAGCGACTGCTGGGCCGAGTGGAGGCGCGACAGCCTTTGCCTGCTTTGGGGTATGACGCTCAGCTCTCAAGTGCCATTGGTGAACAGAAAGCTCAGCTCGAAACGACAAATGAGCAGCTAAAGGATTTTCGGCATCTGTTGCAATATGCGCCGGTTGGCTACTTGCAGGTAGATGATGAAAATCGCTTGCTATGGTGCAATCAACGGGCTCAAGAATATTTGGACATTGAGCAGGGCGACTATGCGCAGCCGAGGCTGCTGCTGGCGATTGTGCGCTCTTATGAACTAGATCAGCTGGTAGAAAACACGCGGCTCAAACAGTCTGTGTGTGAGGCGCGGTGGACGTTTAACTCTATTTCGACCGACCCGGTTAACTATTTGGAACGACCGGCGTATCCGCTGCAAGGCTACGGACTACCGCTGAGCCGGGGGCAGGTGGGCGTTTTTTTGGAAAATAGGCAGGAGGCGGTGGCGTTGGCGCAGCAGCGTGATCGCTGGATTTCTGATGTTGCCCACGAACTTAAAACCCCCCTTACCTCTATTCGTTTGGTCGCTGAAACGCTGCAATCGCGCGTTGAGCCTCAGCTTTTAGGCTGGGTAGAGCGGTTGTTAAAAGAAGTGATTCGACTCAGTCGGCTCGTTGATGATGTGTTGAATATGAGTCATCTTGAGCAGCGACAAACCCAGCTACAAGATGAAGCTGATGTGGACTTGGTGATGTTGATCCAAGCGGCTTGGCAGAGTATTGAGCCGATTGCTAAGCTCAAGCAGCTCAATTTGGACTACTGCGGACCCGAAAAGCTGGTGGCGACGGTCAACGACAGCCTCATGCATGGACTGTTGTTCAATCTTTTGAGTAATGCTGTGAAATATAGTCCTAAGGCGGCGGTTATACAGGTACGGCTGAGCTTATCTGAACCTGCTAACTTACCTTTTTCGCGGGTGCAACCGCTGGTGAATCTGTCGGATGAACGGGGATCACATATTTTGTTGGAGGTGATCGATGCTGGTAGCGGCATGGATGAGAAAGATTTACCTTATATTTTTGACAGATTTTACAGAGGGGACCCTGCGCGCAGCCGCCGAGATGGGCTGGAAATGGCCTCTGCTGCAGGCGGGCAATCGCTTGAAATGGCTGAACTTTCTAGCAGCGGGACGGGGCTTGGGCTGGCTATTGTGCGGCAGATTGTGGCTGCGCACCAGGGCTGGGTAGAGGCGAAGAACAACCCTGATACCGGTGGGGGCTGGCTGCGAGTATGGCTGCCACGAAAACGGCTGGTTCGGCCCGCTGAAGGACTTTCGTAAAGAAAAGATGAGGGATATGAGCGCTAACGGTTTGAAAAGCAACCAACTGCTGGTACGAGATGGATATGTTTTACCTCGCTTTTTGCTGTCAAGTGCGGTAATTACAGAGATTTTGTCCGATAGGCATGTGTGAAATCTTGTCTATTCAGTAGGGTTACCCCCTTGTGGATCTTGAGAAGTAGCTGCTTGAATAAAGATGTATCCACACAACCCTCGACTACTTACGTTTAACTACTGAACATGGGATATTGTCGGTGGGGAGTTGTCCGTACTTATGACCGAAAGGTTACAAAAGCTTTTATCTCAGCGGGGTATTGCCTCCCGACGACAGGCCGAAAAACTTATTTTAAGTGGTAGGGTTACAGTCAATGGCGAGGTTGCTGAGATCGGTCAGCAGGCAGATGCAAGCGTTGATCGCATTTGTGTCGATGGAGTAGAGATTGGCGGGCGGCCAACCTCCGCTTATTTTTTACTCCACAAGCCTAGGGGCGTGGTCTCTACCTGTAAGGACCCTAGGGGCAGAAAGACGGTATTGGATCTGCTGACATCTTCTGAGCATGTTGGTGCCGGTATCCATCCGGTGGGACGCTTGGATGCAGATTCGACCGGCGCGCTGCTTTTGACCAATGACGGACAGTTTACTTATCAGCTGACGCACCCTCGTCACCAAATGCCCAAGGTCTATCGGGTGAGGGTGGAAGGCAGGCCATCTGAGGCGGTGCTCAAGCAGTGGCAATCCGGTGTCATGCTTGGGGATCGGCGAACGCTACCTGCAAAAGTTGTTCTGATAAAGACGTTGCCCGATCGTCAGTCTCTGCTCAGCGTGACGCTAACGGAGGGACGCAACCGGCAGATACGCCGCGTTGCTGAGTCGCTGGGCTACCCTGTGACAGCCCTTCACAGAATAAAAATTGGCTCACTTCCGCTAGGAAGTTTGCCTCGCGGCCAGTATCGTTTACTTACTGCTCGGGAAGTCGCTCAGCTCAGGCATGAGGCCACTGCCCGTTGACCAGATCTACTGACCAAAATCGATTCCTGGTTTCTTCTTTTTTCATAGGATGTTTGCGCTGGTTGTTATCGCTGGCTACATACCTAATTACTTCTCTTCAGATTCCCTTCAGTCTCCCGCCACCCTCGCCTAACCATGAAGCAGAAAGCTCGCACTAAAGAACCGACCGCACAGCAGCTACAGCAGGAGCAGCTGCAATCCCTTGGCAGTCTGTTGAAACAGTCGCGCTTGCAGCGGGGGCTGTCGCTTGAAGCTATTGAGAAGCTGACGCTGATTCGCCAGACGCTGTTGTCTGCTTTGGAGCAGGGAAACTTGGCGGCTTTGCCTGAGCCCATCTATGTTCGGGCGCTGTTGAGACGCTACGGTAATGCGTTGGGGCTAGATGGTGAGGCGATCGCAAGTCAGTTTTTTACCCGTCCGGTGGTGAATCCACCTAGGGCCTCTTGGAAGGATTCTCCGGCGGCGCAGCTGCGGCCACTGCATTTGTATGGGGCGTATGTGCTGCTGATTATGGGGGCGGTGAGTGCGCTTTCGGGCCTGCTGCAGCGGACTGCGCCAGACATGACGGCTCAGCCAATCTTGGACCCGGCGGCGATTGAGCAGCTGATGCCTCAGCCCACTGAGCAGGCGGCGACCCCCGAAGCACCGGTCGAAGCGCCCAAGGCGCAGACCCGCCCTATCGAGGTTGACTTGGTGTTGACTGGGCAGTCTTGGGTGCGCGTGGTGGCCGATGGTACGACGGCCTTTGAGGCGATTTTGGAGCAGGGGGAGAGTCGGTCTTGGGCGGCTGATCAGTCCATGACGATTCGGGTGGGAAATGCTGGCGGCGTACTGTATTCGTTTAACCAGTCGGAGTCTAAGCCGATGGGTGAACTGGGCATGCCTGAGGAGCTGACGTTTAACCCGGATGTGAGCTTGGCTGCTGAGCAGCAGTAGAAGATGGCTTTTTGGTAGGTAGGGTGAGAGTGGCAGTGGTGCCTGGGTTGGGCTTGTTTTGATCTGGCTGACTGGTGAGGGTGAGCTGGCCGTGGTGATTTTCTGTGATGATTTTGGCGATCGCTAGGCCTAGTCCGGAGCCACCGGCGCTGCGGCTACGGGCGGGATCGACGCGATAGAAGCGATCAAAGATGCGGGCGAGGTCGGTAGGGGGTATGCCGATGCCGGTGTCGGCGATAGCAATGCTGACTTGGTTTGGGGTGGCGGTTTGGGTGATGGTGATGCTGCCGGTGGGGGTGTATTGGATGGCGTTGGCGATGAGGTTTGTAAATAGGCGCGTGAGCTGGTCGGGATCGCCCTGTAGGATGCTGGCGGCAGGGGATGGGCTGTAGCTTAGCGTGAGGGATTTTTCTTGGGCGATCGCCTGCTGTTCTTCAATCACATCTTTTAGCAGTGCGGTAATGTTCACGGGTTCTTGTCGCATGGAGACGAGGCCGCTTTCTTGCCGTGCCAAAAACAACAGATCGTCGACGAGTCTGCCGAGGCGGCGGGTGAGCCGTTCGACGACTTCGAGCTGGGTGCGCTGAAACTGTTCGTCGGGATCGGCAAGGGCGACCTGGACGTTTGTTTGGATGACGGCGATGGGGTTGCGTAGCTCGTGGGAGGCGTCGGCGGTGAATTGTTTGAGCTGCTGGTAGGAGGTGCGGATGGGTGCGATCGCTAGTCCAGAAAGTAGCCAACCGATGAAGGCGACGGCAGTGAGGGCGACGGTGCTACCGAGGGCAAGATCGATGATGAGCTGGCGGCTGGGCTTGGAGACTTCGAACCAGGGGTGGCTAACGCGCAGGTAGCCGAGGAGCTGGGTGCCGGTGGTGACGCGTTCGGTGATTTGCCGGAGGGCAAGGCCATCGCGGGGGATGACGGTTTCGCCTTTTGGGTTTACGTGTAGGGGCACGCTGTGGGGTTTGGTGAAGGTGCTCCATTGGAGGGTGCCTTCGGCGTCGAACCATTCGAGGTCGATGCGGTCGTCTTCGCTGGCTTCTTTGTTGTTGCGGAAGCTGGCTTCGATGTTGACGGCGGGGATGTTGTTATCTGCTTCGATGATGAGGGATCGTTCGACGATTTCGATGACATGGTTGAGGGTGTCATCGACGCGTTCGACGAGGGTGGTGCGCACGTAGGCGTAGACGCCGCTGGCAAAGAGGAGGAGGAGGACGGCGGTGACGGTGGTGTACCAGAGGGCGAGGCGGCGGCGGGTGGTTTGGAACATCTAGCTGATGAATTGCCAATCTGATGCTTTCGTAAGGCGGCTGATATGTCCAACATTGGTCGTTGCGACAATGACTTCTGTGGAATTCTTGCTCAGAAGTCGAGCTTGAGCGGATAGTATGACGTCCCCATCTAATGCTTGAGACCCTGCAGTCGGTTGACCTTTTCGTCTGACTTCTGCCCAAATCTTTGCGGCTAGTAGCATTGTTTCTGTCTGGATAGGAATGTACTCTAGCTCTAGCTTGAGATTGTTGAGTCTACGTAAGCCATTAAGCCGGTTGGCTCTGATTAACTCCCTGCGGACTTCGTAATCTGCAATCTCCGGAACAGCTATTCGCTCTCCCCGTCTGAGCATTTCTTTTAGCCATTGCTGGCATTCCAACGTTGTATTCTCAGCTCTCGGGTTTGATGCCATGCCCAGTGGGCCAGAATCCAAAAGAATCAGACGTTTCATGGAAATAGAGGGCGATTGGATAACCTGTCTTCATCTAGTGCCTTTTTTAGAAATTCCCAGGTTTCTTGATGTTCTTTCTCATCATCATTCTCTAGCCACGAATTCATAAGGTCTATAGCGGCTTGATTTTTTTTCGCTTGTTCTTCGTTGATGATGGGATGGGATTCGTCAATAATTTCGTAGGATTCTGTGATGGCGGAGTGGGGTTCGGCGGGTAATTTTTGTCTGAATTGACGTAGGGTGTCTAGGAGTTCTGCCCAATACTCTCTGGGTGTTGCTTCGATTTCGGCTAGCAGCGACGTAAGAGACGTTATATTTTTGGTGGATGAGTCGGTCAATTGGAAGCCCTCTCAAAGCTACTTCTCCATTTTATTACGATAGTTCTAGTTCTTTCTTTACTTCTTCCCAAGGGATAGGCTCGCCACGCTCTTGTAAGGCGACATCGACATCGTAAGGGGCGACTTCATCTTCGATAGTTTCGAGAGCAGGTTCTAGGTCAAGCTGATATTTGAATTCTAGATATTGCAGGAAGTGGTACAGCTCGTCGATGGCGTGACGGGAGAGAACGGGGAGTTCTAGGTTGATGGGTTGGATTTGGTATCCGACTTTGGGGCTTGGTTGGGATTTGGGTAGGGCAGTCATGACTTGTATAGTGAGCGCTGCATGGTTTCCATTTTAGCGGTGCTGCATGAATAGCCTGACTGTTCAGGTAGGATGAATGAGGCTACAGACTTTTTAAGTATGAAGATAAGAGCGGTGATTCACGCGGCAGAGGAGGGAGGTAGGTTACTGGGCCGAAGTTCCTGCGCTGCCCGGTTGCATTACTGAAGGCGATATTTTGGAAGAGGTGAGGGCTAATTTGAAGGATGCAATTGAGGGTTGGTTGGCAGTCGCGAATGAACGTCAGGTAGCAGGAGAGATAATCTGATATAGCTGAGGGCGATTGTCTGTTACATATTAGGTGAGAAGGATGGGTATTGAAATGAATAGAGCAGAGGGACTTATGACGGTTAAGGAACTGCTGATAGAAGAGTTGGAGGATAGTGCTGATAGTTTGTTGGTGGAGGTGTTGGACTATCTTCGCTATTTGAAGTTTCGGCAGGCTGAGGATGCTGATGATTTGCGCGAGGCGAGGGCAGCGCTAGCGGATGCTAGAGAAAACGGTACGGTTTCCTGGGAAGAGGTCAAGGCGCAAGCTGGTTTATGACCTATCAGGTTGAGTTTA
Organism: Cyanobacteria bacterium J06614_10; assembly: GCA_038527325.1. Taxonomy (GTDB): domain Bacteria; phylum Cyanobacteriota; class Cyanobacteriia; order Phormidesmidales; family Phormidesmidaceae; genus Phormidesmis. Next base: position 2,009 of record JBCBFY010000057.1, on the reverse strand, counting down.
CTAAGCGAGCTAATAAGCAGTTTCAGGCGCTACCGTCTCAAGTAAGGAAAAGAATAGCGCCTAGAATCGCAAGTTTGGCTCAGAACCCTCGACCGGCAGGTGTTGTCAAGCTCTCTGGTGAGGACAATGCTTATCGCATTCGAGTTGGTGACTATCGCGTTGTGTACAACATAGAAGACAAGAAACTACAGATTTTGGTGTTTCGGGTGGATCATCGGCGCGATGTCTATCGATAGTTATGCTGCTCGTTGAGAATGCTTGATTGACGATATTAAAGTTTTTTGGTGGTTTGGGTTAATTGGCAGCAATTTTTGTTGATTGGTGGCATGGTATCGGTGTAGATAAAGCGTACTGATGTAAGACATGCTGGAATCTTTGATGCTGGCTCAGCTTGGCGTGGTGCTGAAGGAGGTTGTTGGGCCGCTGGCGAAGGCTGCTGCTGAGGATTGGTGCAAGGATCGATTGAAGCAAGGGGCGGATAAGGCGCTGGCGCTGAATGCGCCGGATGCTTTCAAGAAGGCGGTGAAACAGTCTCTTAAGAATTTTATTAAGCTCTTTGGCGATGAGTTAGAGAATTGTGGCTTGCCGAGTGAGTTGGTGAAGCATGATGAGTTTGCCAAGCCTTTGGGACGGTTGCTGGCGACTGAATCGGTGAATCGTGAGCTGTGTCGGGCTTTTGAGACGGGGAGAGAACAGATTGATTGGCGGTTGTTGCCGGATACATGGAACAGATTGTCTGTGCCTTCTACTTTTCCTGAAGAGTTTGAGTGGGAGGATGTGGCGGGGAAGTATGTGCGGCGGGTGAAGGGGCTGATTCGTCAGGATGCGGAGCTGGCTCGACAGCTAGAGCTGGATCAGCAGCGGGCGATTAAGGAGAGTAATGAGGCGCTGGTGGGGGTGCCGGTGCAGTTTGATTTGCGGCAGTATCAGGAGGCGCTGAAGGAGAAGTTTGGCAGTTTGAGTTTGGACTCGTTGGATACGACGGGGGCGGCGTATGACGGGCTCAGGCTGTGGAAGATTTTTGTGGCGCAGGATGTGCGGGAGTGTGCGGAGTTTGCGCCGCAGCTGTATGAGCTGCCGAAGGAAAGATTGTTGGAGTTGCAGGCGGCGGGGGAGATTGATCCACTGCTGTCGTTGGATGTGTTGGAGCAGCGGCGGCGGAGCTATGCAGAAAGGCCGGTGGAGGTGCCGTGGGTGTGGTGGGTTTGGATGGGGCGGATGCGGTTTTACGCTCTGTGATTTTGGGTGATCCGGGGTCGGGGAAGTCTACGCTGCTGCGGGCTTTGGCGTTGAGCTGGGCGGATAGGTCGCTGGCGGAACTAAGGGATGAGCCGATTCCGCTTTTGATTGAGCTGCGGCTGTATGCGCAGGATAAGGAGAAGGGAATTTGTAATGATTTTTTGGAGTATTTGCATCGGGGGAATACGGCTTGTCGGTTGAATCAGCTGGAGCTGGATGAGTTGCTGAAGGCTGGGAAGGCAGTGGCGCTGTTTGATGGGGTGGATGAGGTGTTTGACCCGGCGCTGCGGGAGGCGGTGGTGACGGATATTCATCGCTTTAGCAATCGGTATCCGGCGGTGCAGATGGTGGTGACCTCTCGGTGGCTGGGGTATAAGGCGGAGGCTTTGCGGAATGCGGAGTTCGCGCACTATATGCTACAGGATTTGAATGATGAACAGATTGAGGATTTTTTGGAGCGGTGGCATGGGCTGACGTTTACGGCTGGGCAGAAGGAAGAAAGGGAGAGAAAGCAGGGGCGGTTGCAGAAGGCTATTGAAGAATCTAAGGCGATTCGGGAGTTAGCAGGGAATCCGCTGCTGCTGACGATGATGGCGATTTTGAATCGGAGTCAGGAGCTGCCGAGGGATCGGGCGCGGCTGTATGAGCGGGCGAGTGAGGTGCTGCTGTATCAGTGGGATGTGGAGGAGAAACTGTATGAACAAGAGGACCTGAAGAACTGGCAGATAGATGTGCGCGATAAGCAGGCGATGCTGCGGAAGGTGGCACAT